>CAKMOY010000151.1 GCA_927911235.1 uncultured Moraxella sp. | reverse complement strand
AAAACAAAATAAAATTTTTTCTATAAAAATCATTATTTTAATCACATCTAGTGATTTTGATAAACAGTTGTTGATTTGTTAAAATAGTTAGTTACACTCTCACAACTGTTTAGCAATATTTACATAACATAAAGGCATTTTTGACTGACGATGAAAGCATTAAAAGAAGACAACCAACAAAAAGAAAACTTGGTTTTTAAAAACCGAGTGATTTTTGCTGGCTTTTTTATTTTATTTGGGTTAGCAGGTTTGGTAACTCGCTATGCCTATTTACAAATTTATAGTCATGAAAAATATGCTATCCAATCGGACAATAATCGCATCAAACTCATCTCTGCACCGCCCAGCCGTGGTTATATTTATGACCGCAATGGTTATTTGTTGGCGGACAATCACCCTGTTTTTACCGCCGTTGTCAGTCCTGACGAAATTGAAGACCCTGTTAAAACTTTAGAATTATTAACGCCTATTTTTCAATTAACCCCAGAAGAAGTGGAACAAGGTTTAAAAGCTCTAAAAAAGAGCAAAAACGAACCTGTTACCATCAAAATCGGCTTGACCGAGCAACAAGTCGCCCAGTTTAGTGAGCGAAAACCGTTTTTGACAGGCGTGAGTATCCAAAGTAAACTCACTCGTAGTTATCCGCACGCCGAGTTATTCGCTCATGTGATTGGTTATGTCGGACGAATCAATGATAAAGAAAGCGAAACCTTGGACAAAAAACTGTACGCAGGGACGGATTTAATCGGTAAATTGGGCATTGAAAAGCAGTACGAAGAATTACTGCTTGGCAAACCGGGTTATCAATCCATTGAAACGAATGCCTATGGCGATGTTATCAAAAAATTAGACACCAAACCACCCATTGCTGGCAATGATTTGTATTTAAGTCTTGATTATGGTTTGCAAAAAGTCGCTCACGAAGCCTTAGCAGGCAAGCGTGGGGCGATTGTGGCGATGGACCCGAACACAGGTGAGGTGTTGGCATTTGTCAGCAATCCTAGTTTTGACCCCAATCCGTTTATCTCTGGTATCAGTGGTAAAGATTATAAAGCCTTGCGTGAAGACCCTGATATGCCACTGTACAACCGAGCTTTGCAAGGGCAATATCCGCCTGCTTCTACTATCAAACCATTTGCAGGGCTTGGGCTGATTGACGCTGGCGTGATGACGTGGAATAGCACCATTTTTGACCCCGGATATTTTAGCATTCCGGGCGATACGCACAAATTTCGTGATTGGAAAAAATCTGGACATGGTACGGTGAATTTGCACAAATCCATCACCCAATCGGTAGATACTTATTATTATAAAACGTCTTATCAAATGGGGATTGACCGTTTACATGACTGGATGGTACGTTTTAATTTTGGCAAAAAAACAGGCATTGACTTACCTGGTGAAAAAACAGGTGTCTACCCATCAAGCGAATGGAAAATGAAAACCTACAAAAAAGCATGGCTACCGGGAGAAACCATCTCAGCAAGTATCGGACAAGGGTATTTTTTGGCAACGCCGTTACAAGTTGCCAATGCCACCGCCATGCTCGCTGCCAAAGGACAGCATTTGACCCCACATATCCTAAAAAAATCCACGGGTGCGGTCAATGTGCAAGTGTTAAACCAACCTGACGGTAAAATCCCCTTTAAAGGCACAGAACAAGACTGGCTAAGAATGCAAAATGCGATGGAAGATACCGTCAAAAGTGGTACAGCCAAAAAAGTTTATACCAGTCAATACCGCCTAGCAGGTAAAACAGGGACAGCACAAGTCAAATCCATCGCCCAAGGCAAACGCTACAACGAAGCCGCCCTAAGCGAACGCCACCGTGACCACGGCTGGTTTATTGCCTTTGCCCCTGCGGACAATCCACAAATCGCCCTTGCCATTATTGTAGAAAATGGACGTGGTGGTAGCCATGTTGCCCCACTGGCTCGTAAAGTCTTAGATTACTGGATACTACAACGTGAAAAAAACCCGATTGTACCGCCTAGCATTGAAGAACTTACCAAAATTTATGAAGAAAAACAAAAGGCAAAACTAAAAACTGAAGAACTTGCCAAACAATAAAACAACTTGGCATTGCTTCTAATACACAAGCAACCACAACGCCCAACCAAAAACCCATGAAAGCAAACAAACAAAGCAAAACAAAGAAATCAAGCCCCAAAAACATCAGCCAAATCCGCATCATCGCAGGGCAATACCGCAGACGTAACATCGGCTTTGTAGATGCTGACGGATTACGCCCCACGCCTGACCGTGTACGAGAGACCATTTTTAACTGGCTCAATGATGACTTGATAAATGCACGTGTACTGGACTGCTGTGCAGGTAGCGGTGCGTTTGGCTTTGAAAGTTTGTCTCGTGGGGCAAGTGAAGTGGTCATGATAGAGCCAAACCGCCAACAATTTGAACAACTGCTTATTACCAAACAAACATTAAATATTAATAGTCAATTAAACTGTCAATGTGGTAATGCCGAACAAATTTTGCCAAATTTACCCAAACAAACCTTTGATGTGGTATTTTTAGACCCACCTTATGCGTTAAACCTTTGGCAAGATTTATTAAAAATTTTATTAGACAATCAATTAATTGATAAAAATAGCTTAATTTACATTGAAGCCAATCAAGAACATCAACAGATTTTGGGCGAGTATAACAATAATCTTACCGCTTTCAAATATAAAAAAATGGGGCAAATTTTTGCAGGCGTTTATCAATTGATGGATTAACTGCTAGGTTTTATCAATTTTTTATCTTATTAATCTTTTATCCAACCCACTTCCATCGCTGTCAATTCGTTAATCACTGTATCATCTAGGCTATTGGGCGTAACACTTTTGGTCGGTGATTGTGGCAGATAACCGCCCATCAGCTTGGCATATCGTTGCGGATATTTTGGATTTTTGTTGGGTTCTGCTAAGCCAATTGGGTCAATCGGTTGTCCTGTCGCCAAATCATACTTATCAGTTAACGAAATGGCACATTATAGCAAAAATTTTGCCAAATCGCTATCAGGCTTTATCAAAAAAGATTACTAATAGTTTACTAATCGTTAAATTGTTCCCAACAAACTGGAACCTGCCACAAACAAAAAAACTAAACACAATCATCAATACCAACACCCAAACAAAACTGTGCATGGTTACAGTTGGCTTGGTAACAGGACGGATATCATCATGATTTAAGGGTGCATTGCTTGGGTTTAACATCGCATTGTTTCCTTTAGTGTTATGATTTGGACTGGTTTTATTATTCATGGTAGGTTGAACCATATATTTTGATTTTCCTATAACAAAACACAATGTGTTATTATGGTAAAACTTTACAAAGTTATCTGATTATTAACATTATAACTGCTAAATGTTACATAATTATAACAATAATTTTTTTGCGAGACCGTTTGTCATTTTAATGGGTTATTTAATCGCTTTTATCAATCCTTTTTATCAATTTGATAACTTTTTTTAATGATTTTGTGCTTATCTTGTCGCTAAAGTCATGATTTTGGGTTGTAATTTATCATCAATCGCCTTAAAATATCGGTTTTTCACGCTGTTAATACACAACCATTTTAAGATAACATGACAACCAAAACCCGTATCCCAAGAAACGAACAAAAACGCCAACCCGACAAGCTTTTTTCCAAGCCATTTTAGATTTATCTTTTCAAGGTTTTGCTTATTCAGCGATTTCTTTACGCCATGTCGCTCGTGAAGTCGGCGTTGTGCCAACGGCTTTTTATCGACATTTTGAAGATATGAATGATTTGGGACAAAGCCTTGTCAATGAAGAACTAGGCTCGGCTTTGCATACGTTGCGTGAGCATTTACAACTGGGTAAAACTCGCACCCATGATGGACAGATTTCAGGCTCGGTGGCGTTATTTTTTGAGTCAATTAGTCAGTCGCCTTTGTATTGGCATTTTATCGTGTCTGAGCGTTATGGTGGCAATCAAGCGGTGTATCAAGCCTTAGAGTCGCAAATTCGTATTTTTGTCAAAAGTTTGAGCGATGACTTGGGCTTACAACCTGCATTTAAAGGTTTATCAGAAGATATTCGCTTATTAGTTGCGGATATGGGCGTGAATTTATTTTTTTCGTGGGTGTATCAATGGCTAAAATTCACGCCAGAACAAAACGATGAAAAAACCGCCTATGTGAAACGTTGCACCGAACAAGCAAAAGTGCTGTTTTATGGTGTGGGTAATTGGCAAGGTTGATTTTTTTGTTAAAACCGTTGTTTTCGCTGAGTTGATGAGCCGATATTCATCGCTTCACGGTATTTTGTTACGGTTCGTCTTGCGATATCAATGCCATCTTGTTTTAACTTATCCATAATCGTGCTGTCTGATAGCGGTTTTTGGGGTCTTCGTTGTCAATCATCTGCTTAATCATCGCACTAATCGCCGTTGATGACACGCCATCGCCCTCTTCGTTTGACACTTGACTGGAAAAGAAATATTTTAAACTAAACAAACCTTTGGGCGTTAAAATTGTCTTACTGGTGGTAATCCTCGACACGGTGGATTCGTGCAAGCCCACTTCGTCCGCCACATCTTTTAAAATCATCGGTTGCATGGCGATTGAGCCTTGTTCCAAAAAGGCTTGTTGGCGTTTGATAATACAACTTGCCACTTTTAACAAATTTTGATTTCTTTCTTCAATACTTCTAATAAATAATCGTGCGTCATACAGATGTTCTCGCAAATAATTATTTTGTTTGTTGTCATCATTGCGTTTGATTAAACTGGCGTATTCTTTATTGACACGCAGTTTTGGCAAGGTATCAGGATTTAAGGTAACTTGCCAACCATCTTTAAACGGACTGACCAACACATCAGGCACATCATAACTGTCTGGGGCAAAGTCCAAATGGCTTTGTGACTGCTGATAGCTTAATGCAGGATTTGGGTCAAGCGTACGAATCAATGCCAAAGACGGCTGAATATCGTCCAATTTTAAATCGGTATTTTTTAATAAATCTTTAATATTATTGCTAATAATTAAGTCAGAATATTGTAATAATTGTTTGGCTTTGTCCAAATAAGGCGTATCTTTTGGCAAGCGTTGCAACTGCAAACACAGACATTCCGACAGATTTCTCGCCCCTACGCCAAGCGGTTCACAGCTTTGGATTTGCTTAATCACCACTTCAATATCGTCCAAATCCAATTCCACTTCATCAATTTGATAAAAGGACAACATCATATCCAAACTATGAAACAGCTCATCAGTCGGGAGATGGATAAAACCTTTATCGTCCATACTATCAATCAAATATTCGGCGATAATCATCTCAATATCGGACAAATGTTTAAAATTTAACTGCCAACGCACATGGTCTTGGATATTGCCCCGCGTGCTAAATTTAAAATCATCATCAAAATCATCATCCACCTTTGACAAACCTGTCGGCTCATTGGTATAAATATCGTCCCACTGCGTATCCACCACCATTTCCAAATTATCACTGGCAAAATGCTCGCTACTGTCTATCGCATCTGAACCAAAATCTTGAAAATCATTATCCAAAAAATCACTGTCCGAGAAACTACTGTCTAGCCCATCATATTTGCCATAACCATCTTCCAAATTGCGTGAGTTGTCGCTATATTTGCTTAGGCTATTTTGCCAATCGGATTGCCAGTCATCATTTTGTTTATCAAAATTATCAAAACTGCCATTATCAAAATTGTCGTCAAAATCTTTATCAAATCCCTTATCAAAGTCATGCAAATTTTCTTGGTTAAAATCGTCTAAGGTTTTCTCACTGCTGTATTCTGGTGTGTCTGTATGATTGTCAAAAAAAATTGTCATCAAAATCAGCCTGTTCAAAATTGTCTTCTTCAATCCGTTCTAAAAGCGGATTTTCGTCCAGTTTTTGTTGGACTTCTTGCTCTAGTTCAAGGCTTGACAACTGCAACAAACGGATTGCCTGTTGCATTTGTGGTGTTAAGGTCATGCCTGTGGACAGCTTTGCCCCTAATCCCATTTTCATTGGCACGCTCCTATTTTTTCACATAGATTATTTAATTTTTTTAACAACATTTTTAAAACTTATATTACTATTTCGTCATTATTTGGCAATATTTTAACCTATTTTTAACAAATTGGTATAGATTTGATTGCATTGTTGGCATAAAACCTGCAAAATAAACGATACAAGACAATTTTTGGCGGATATTTTTGTTAAACGTGGTAAAACATTTGCCAAATTTACCAATGATAAGGACAGATATGCCAACTATCGCTAATATTGAACTGAACAGTCAGACCAATATTTTGGACAATATTATCCAAATTGAACACGCCATCATCACCGCAAAACAGCATTTTTCTGCCAAAAATTTACCGCTTGATTTGGTGGTGTTGCCCGAAAATGCGTTTTGTTTTGGCAAACAAGGGTTGGCAAGTCAGTATTTTGACGATTTAAAAAATTGGTGTGGCAAACTTGCCAATCATTACCAAATTCATCTGCTCGCAGGCACGCTACCTTGTCCGTATCGCCCAGATGGTACACCTGTGGCGGATAATAAGTTTCGCCAAAGCTCGCTGTTGTTTGGGCCTGATGGCAATTTGTTGGCTCGTTATGATAAAATTCATCTGTTTAAAGCGACCGTCAATGACAAAGCCGCCAATTATGACGAAGGGCAGACTTTTGAAACAGGCGATACGCCTGTTGTCGCCAAGACAGCGATGGGCAATGTCGGTTTGATGGTGTGTTTTGATTTGCGTTTTCCCTTGCT
>CAKMOY010000150.1 GCA_927911235.1 uncultured Moraxella sp. | reverse complement strand
TTTTTTTTAACAATTGTATGATATGTTAATCAAAATTACCTTAAAAATCATCTTTAAAAATCAAATGGTTTTTAAATAAAAATGATAATTACCTTGGGAGTTGCCCATGTCCGATTTTTTGCAAAGTGGTGCGATGTCGCTGTTTTTGTTTCACATTAGCATTTTTCCGACTGTGATTTTTACAGGCTTGGTGCTGTTTGTCATGCTGTATTGGCTGACGGTGTTGCTTGGCGTGTTTGAGTTAGATAGCGGTGATATGGAATTTGGCGATGGCGATATGTTGGCAGGCTTGCTGATGAAATTTGGGCTAAATGATGTGCCGATTTTGATTATTTTGACATTTTTTAGCTTGATTGGCTGGATAGTTAGTTTTGTGTTGATGAATGTGTTGGCATTTGTGAGCCAAGATTTGCTTGCCAATGTGGTGTTAAGAACCACGCTTGGGGCGGTGGTGCTACTGGCAACGGTGGCAATTGCCTTGTGGCTGACCAGTCTGTTTGTGCGACCGATACGCCGTGTCGCCAAAAGCAACCCCACGACCACCGCAAGTAGGCTACTTGGCAAAGTGGCAACGGTGCGAACCATGACGGTAGATAAAGATTATGGCGAAGCGGTGCTAGAAGATGGTGGTGCAGGCTTGATTTTAAAGGTGCGAGCGTTTGATACGACTTTTTCACAAGGCGATAAAGTGCGATTGATGGCGTATTTAAGCGAACAAAATGCGTATCATGTGGTTGCGGATAGTTAATTTTTTTAATAATCTTTTTTATTGTTTTTTAATAATTTTCACAAATTTTTAACAAAAGGAAACAGTTATGATTCAAACCTTGATTATGCTTGGCACAGTGGTTGTGTTGGTATTTGTTGTAGTAATGGCGGTGCTATTGATGTTCAAAGCCTTTTATAACAAGGTGGAGCAAGGCACGGCACTTATCATTAATGGTATGCACAAGATTTCTGTGCGGTTTGATGGTGGCTTGGTGTGGCCTGTGATTAACAAAAAGGAGCTGATGCGGATTTCGCTTATCACGCTTGAAGTGGACAGACGTGGCAAGGAAGGCTTGATTTGCCGTGATAATATGCGTGCGGACATTACGGTGGCGTTTTATCTGCGTGTGAACGAAACTGAAGAAGATGTGTTAAAAGTCGCCAAAGCGGTGGGTGTGGAGCGTGCATCGGATAAAATGGCGGTGAATGAATTGTTTAATGCCAAATTTTCTGAAGCATTAAAAACCGTTGGTAAACAGATTGATTTTGTTAAACTTTTTGAAAATCGTAGTGAATTTCGTGAACGCATTATTCGTGAAATTGGCAACGATTTGAACGGTTATGTGCTTGAAGACGTGGCGATTGATTACCTTGAACAAACGCCAAAAGCATCGCTTGACCCCAATAATATTTTGGATGCGGAAGGCATTCGCAAAATTACCGAAATTACCGCCGCCCAAAACGTGCGTACCAACGAACTAGAACGTGATGAAGAATTGGCAATTAAAAAGAAAAATGTAGAAACTGCCGAAGCCATGTACGAACTAGAACGCCAACAAGCCGATGCCGAAGCTCGCCAAAAACGTGAGATTGCATCTGTGGTCGCTCGTGAAGAGGCGGAAACCAAAAAAGTACAAGAAGAAGAACGCAAAAAATCCGAAAGTGCGATTATTCTCGTTGAGCAAGATTTGGCGGTGCAACGTGAAAATCAACAACGTGAAATTGAAGTCGCTGAACAAAACCGTCTGCGAGCGGTCGCCATTGAAGAAGAAAAAGTCGCCAAAGCTCGTGCGTTGGAAATAGTGGCTCGTGAGCGTGAAGTGGAATTGCAACGCATTGAGGCTGACCGAGCGATTGAACTTGAGAAAAAAGAAATCGCCAACGTCATTCGTGAGCGTGTGGCGGTGGACAAAACGGTGGCAATGGAAGAAGAACGCATTAAAGAAGTACGTGAAGTGTCGGAAGCCGACCGAGCCAAACAAACTCGTGTGTTAGCAGCAGAAGCGGAAGCCGAAGAAATCAAAGTCCGCCAAGTCAAACAAGCGGAAGCCGAAGAGCAATCCGCCAAATACAAAGCCCAAGAAATCATTACCCTTGCCCAAGCCAAACTGGACTCTGCACAAAAAGAAGCCGATGCCAAAATCAAACTTGCTGAAGGCATTAAAGCCGAAGAATCCGCTCATGGCATGGCGGAAGCTGTGGTATTAGAAGCCAAAGCCGCAGCCCTAGAAAAAGAAGGACTTGCCAAAGCCAATGTGATAAAAGCCACGGGCGAAGCCGAAGCCGAAGCTCGCCTAAAATCTGGACAAGCCCAAGCCCAAGCCGACCGAGAAATCGGCATGGCAGATGCCGAAGTCATCGCTGCTCGTGGTCAATCCAATGCGACTGCTGAGCGTGAAGTCGGACTTGCCAAAGCGGAAGTTACTCGTGAACACTTCAAAGCCGAAGCGGACGGCTTGGTGGACAAATTCAATGCGATGGATAGCATGAGTACATCTGCTCGTGAGCATGAAGAATACCGCATGAGCTTAGAAACGGCATTAAAAGAAGCTTTAGCATCTATTGAAGCAGGCAAAGAAATCGCTAAAGAAAATGCGGTGGTGCTTTCGACTGCCCTTGAGCGTGCGAAGATTGATATTGTCGGTGGCGAAGACCACTTCTTTAACAATTTTGCCAAATCCTTGTCTATCGGTAAGGCGATTGACGGCTTGGCAGAAAAATCCAGCACGTTAAATGGTATCATCAATCATGTGGTGGCGGATAAAATCGCTCGTTCGGTAAATGGTGAGAATGTTAGTACAAATAACCCAATGCCACCACGACCGAATGAATAATGAATTGAAAAAATAAGTAACTTGAAAAAGGGCTGTTGCAAAGTATGCAATAGTTCCAATAATCATGGAAAATTAAAACAGTAGATTTTTTGGAAAATAAAATGATTCAAGAAGAAAGATTTAGCATTTTTGATGGTTTACGAATGGATTTCGGTCATTCAGATAGACACGATGGTAAAGTGCATGATATTCCAAGTTTTATGCTTCGGAGATTTACATAATGACCGACCAAGACCAAACAACCCAACAATCCGAAGCGGTAGCCACAGGCAACGCCTACGACCTAATCAAAAAACGCCTAACCGAACAAGGCAACACCCTATCCGCTCAAATTCAAGGCTTAAATGACGCACGCCTAGCCGAATTTGGCAACACACAAATGCAAGTCTTAGCACGCACTCGCATACGCACCGACAACAACTGTATCGCTCGTGATATGGTACAAGTCGGCAATTATCTGCTATTCGGCTACAACGTCCACATGGGGCTAAAACAAGAAACCCACATATCAGACGTACTTTCGCTCTATCAACTTGTCAAACCGCAAACAGACAATTTAACCGACAGCGAAAGTGAAAACGAATACACGCTTGAGCCAGTTCCGCTGACAGGCACATTTCTTGACCAAGCCAATTTTATCCAAGATTTTAACGAACTGTATCGTTATTACAAAAACACCAAATTATTACAACTACTGATTAAAGACGGCAAACTACTCATCGCCTTTCAAATAGGCGAACGCATCACCGACATTCGTGTGTTCCGTTTTGCCCTAACTTTTAATAAACAGTCTTTTAACACGCAATCCGCTCACGGCATTGACATCACCTACATGGACAATCGTGGCGAGCGGGACATCGCCCTACCGCCAGAGTACGATTTTGACTGGCTTGCGACCAGTCGTGAGCATATTGTCAATGGCAAATTTCCGCATATTAACATTTTGGATACGCTGTTTGTGGAAACCATGAACGGCGATTTGACTATCAAAATTGAAAATAACACGGACACAGGGCAAGGCATTTTTAGCGAACCTGTGCAGGATAAAAGTCAATCAATTAACGATGCACAGATTTTTTATGCCAAAGTCGGCAGTTTGATTTTGTTAAAAATTTTGCCGTATAGTGAAACGGATTTTCGCTTTTTGGTTTACAACACCTTGACCGAAAGCGTTATTCGCCTTGATGCGATTGGACAATCGTGCGTGCAATTACCAGAAAATCATGGCATTGTTTTTCCAAATGGTTATTATTTACAAACAGGCGATTACAAACTTTTTGATGAGCAAAAATACCAATCCGCCAATCTCAAATTTTTGAAAAAAATCATATCGCCCAATGGCGAAGACGTGCTGTTTTTGTTTTACGATGTATCAGCAGGCGTTACAGGGCTTTTTGCCTACAATCTCATCAAAAAACAACTGCAAAATCCGATTTTTTGTCATGGCATGGCACTCGCCAATGACGGCACGTTGGTGCTGTTTACGTCCGATGACGAGCCGACACGCATTCACCCGATGCAGATTTGGCAAACGCCATTTGTTTCCGAAGAATTTGTGCAAAATCAAGTAGAAAGCACGAGTTTTTATGGGAAAATTGGCAATAAAGAATTGGTGCGTGGTATTTCCGATTTGTACAGTATTATTCGTTTGATTAACAATCAAAGCGTTTCGCAAAAGCTGTACGAAGAATTGTCAAAAAACGCAAGTAAACTGTTTGACACTTATTATTGGCTGAACGAGCCGATTTTAAAAGACATTGCCCACACGATTAAAGACGTGATAGCGACTAGCGAGCTTGTCATTGATGAGTTTGCCAAAGTGCAAAGTATCCAAAAACAAACGCAAAAAGCCGTTACCGATGCCGAAAGCAAACAAACCGAAATTTTTCGGCAAATTCGCATAACCACGTTTGAAACCGCAGATGATTTTGTTAAGCAGTTAAACGCTTTACGCCAACAAAAAGGGCATTTGGCAAGCCTTGAAAATTTGCGGTATTTGGACGTTGCCAAACTTGACAATTTAAAATCGCAAATTGACACGCAAGAACGAGAACTTGCCGAACAAACCGTGAATTTTTTGAGTGGCGAAAAAGCGTTGGCAAGCTACGAAAACGTTTTGACCGACATCAACGCCCAACTTGACAAAGCCACGACCAATGCCGAACTTTCGCCAATCTTGCAGACGATTGACGACACGGCTCACGGCTTAGATTTATTGACTGAATTATTGGGTTCGCTTGATGTTGCCGATGCCACAATTCGCACGCAGATTATTGATGAAATTGGTACAATTTATTCACACTTAAATCAAAGTAAAGCCAATCTTAACCATAAACGCAAAAATCTTGGCTCAGTTGAGGCGATTGCTCAATTTGGGGCATCGTTTAAACTGTTTAGCCAATCTATTAACAATGCGTTATCCATTGCCACCACGCCTGAAAAAGCCGATGAGCAATTGGCAAGATTGCTTATGAAATTAGAAGAGCTTGAAAGTCAATTTAGCGACCCTAACAATTTTGTTGGTGATGAATTTTTGGCGGACATTATTGCCAAACGAGAAGAAATTTACGAAACCTTTGAAACGCACAAACAAAGCCTACTAGATGCACGCAACCGCAAAGCCCAAACCTTGACAGACGGGGCGTTGCGTATGCTTGAGAGTATCAAAAAACGCACGCAAAGCACAGGGGCGATAGGTTTTAACGATGAAGACACGCTGAACACTTATTTTGCATCGGATAACTTGGTGGAAAAGGTAAGAGCTATTGCCAAAGAGTTGCAAACACTGGGGTTTAGCGTAAAATCGGACGACATAGACGCACGGCTAAAAGCCATTCAAGTGGAAAGTTTTAAAAATCTCAAAGACAAAAGCGACTTGTTTGAAGCAGGTGGCAATGTTATCAAATTGGGCAAACATCGCTTTTCGGTCAATACGCAACCGCTTGATTTAACGCTTTTGACAAGGGATACGGATAGTGGCAAACAACTCAATTTGCATTTGACAGGGACGGACTTTTATCAAGAAATTCATGAACCACGCCTTAACGACTTAAAAGCATTTTGGGACATGAATTTGGCAAGCGAAACCGCAAGCGTATATCGTGGTGAGTTTTTGGCGTACAGCATGATACAATCCGCCAAACAAGGGCAAGACGGCTTAACGACTGAAAAACTGTATTACGCTTTTGACAATAGCCAACATTTGCCAAATCCTGCAAATGACAGTCAATTATTAGATTTGGTAAAAAGTTATATTACGCCACGTTATCAATTAGGCTATGAAAAAGGTATTCATGACCATGATGCGACCTTGATTTTATTACAAATTTTGCCCTTGTTAAAAACCGCAGACTTGCTGACGTTTGAGCCGAGTGTGCGAGCGTTGGCACAGATTTTTATGTATCAAATCAATTTGCAAAAAAAGCAAGAAATTGGCGAAAATTGGTTTACTATTAATCAATCCGCCATTTCTCATTGGCAAGACCGAGCGATTATCGCTTATCAATTGCAACAAGCGTTAAACAGCGACACCGCCAAAAATCTGTTAGTTGCCGATATTCAAACGGTTTTAACGCGGTTCGTTGCCGAAAAATTAAACGGCTTATTTGACTTATCGCACATTGCTTTGGCAAGTGATTATTTAGCACAGGCTTTAGGAAAAGCGGAAAATGAAACAGCGATTTTAACTTGGCAAACTTTGCAGCAAGCCGATAATCTTTATCAAAAATTGCAAACAACAGTCGGTTTGGAGCGGTTTAATTATTTACAATCGGTTTTGGCAAAATTAACGTTTGAACCAAAATCCGCCTTTGAATTGGCGACAACTTGGCTGAATGCCTTGCTTGAAAATTTACAATATCAAGATGAAGAAAACCAACAAAATTGGTCGCATTACATTGCAGAAACTTCGGCTATGCTTATCATTAGAAGTGATGATAAAACCGAGAATTTTAACCGACAAATCAGCCCCATTTCGCTAGAAATTAGCGTAAACGGTTTGCTTGGTGAACACAGCAAAATCCACAATCAAACGCTAAACTTTAGCCTTGATAGCTTTTTGAGCCAAATGTATCAGCACCAAAGCGTTACCATGCCAAACTTTGACAGCTACAAACAGTTGCGTTCGCAGATTTTGCACACCGCAAAAGACGAGTTACGCCTATCCGAATTTGTTGCTCGTCCGCTGTCGTCTTTTGTGCGTAACCGCTTGATTGATAACGTTTATTTACCGTTAATTGGCGATAACCTTGCCAAACAAATGGGAACGGTTGGCGATAACAAACGCACCGATTTGATGGGTTTGTTGATGATGATTTCGCCCCCCGGTTATGGCAAAACCACGCTGATGGAATATGTGGCGAACCGTTTGGGCTTGATTTTTATGAAAATCAACTGTCCGTCATTGGGGCATGATGTAACATCGCTTGACCCTGCCAAAGCACCGAACGCCACCGCCCAAAACGAACTTGAAAAGCTCAATTTGGCGTTGGAAATGGGCAACAACGTCATGTTGTATCTTGACGATATTCAGCACACCAATCCTGAATTTTTGCAAAAATTCATCTCGCTGTGCGATGGCACAAGGCGGATTGATGGCGTGTGGCAAGGGCAAACCAAAACTTACGATATGCGTGGCAAAAAGTTTTGCGTGGTGATGGCGGGCAATCCGTACACCGAAAGTGGCGAAGCGTTCAAAGTGCCTGATATGCTTGCCAACCGTGCCGATATTTATAATCTTGGCGATATTTTGGGCGGTACGGCGGACATTTTTGCGTTAAGCTATATTGAAAACGCCTTGACGAGCAATAGCGTGCTTGCACCGCTTGCCAACCGTGATATGGCGGACGTTTACGCCTTGATTGACAAAGCCAAAGGAATTGCCAACACGCATGAATTATCCTACAATTATAGTTTAACAGAAATTAACGAAATCGTGGCGATTTTGCAAAAAATGTTCGCCATTCAAGACGTGATTTTGCAAGTCAATCAAGCCTACATTGCGTCCGCAGGGCAAGATGACAACTACCGCACCGAGCCTGCATTTAAGCTACAAGGCAGTTACCGCAACATGAACAAAATGACCGAAAAACTGTCAGCCGTCATGAACCAAGCGGAACTTAACCAATTAATAGACGACCATTATCTTGGCGAAGCCCAACTTTTGACCAAAGGCACAGAAAGCAATTTGCTAAAACTTGCCGAACTTCGCAACGTGATGACCGCCGAGCAAGCCGAGCGTTGGCAACAAATCAAAGCCGACTTTATGCGAAACAAGGCAATGGGTGGCGACAGCAACGACACAGGCAATCGCATTGTTGCACAGCTTGTAGATATGGTGAATGGTTTTGGTGCGATTAACAAAACCCTACATCAACAAGCCGAAAAATGGGCGGATACGCAACAAAACTATGCTCAAAACAATGCAATTAGTCAGCATAAAACCGAAGAATTGTTTGTTAAATTAAGTGAAAATTGGCAACAAAATATTGCCAATCAACAAGATAGTTTTATCAAATCGCAACAGCAATTTGGCAGTCAAATTCATGATAAATTAAATGAAAATTTGGATAAAAATCTTGCTAATTTTCAACAAATTTACCAAAATCAACAAGCATTGGCAAAATTACAACAGCAAAATCAGCAAGTTTTATTAACAGAGATTTTAACTCATCTAAGCAATGCAATTGAAAGTTTACAACAAAATTCAGCTAGTAATCCGCAAAATAAAGAACAAAATTTGGTTAATACAGCCAATACACAAGCGGAACAAAATCAACAACTTGTGAATGCGTTGAAACAGGTGTTAGAACCGTTTATTATGCGGTTTGATGAAAAATTACGCCTTGACATGAGTACTGATGAAAGCGGAAAATTGTTGGTGAGTAATTTGCGAAAATTAACGCAGATTTTTGGGGATTGATGAGAAAAATTAATTATATTTGTACGGTGGGTTAGCATGAACGTAACCCACCAAACTCCCTATATATTTTGAAAAAGGCGTTATTTTTTCACAATTTTTTGACTGTCAAAAACCAAATCTGTATCAGCAAAATCCAATGCCGTTAAGCGTTTTAATTCATTATAGGCTTGGTGTGTTGGGTCAAGCTCCAAGCCTTTATCCTTGCTTTGTTTGGTAGAAGTAACATCGGCTGTCAAAAACTCGCCTGTGTTTGTCAAAGTCAAGTTTAAAATCGGTGCGATACCTTTTAAACCACGCACGTTGAACGCCCCATAAGTGTTAAAATTGCCCAAACTATAAGCGATAAAACGGTTTTTGTACAGCTCAACGCCACGAGTAACGTGCGGTCCATGCCCAATCACCACGTCCGCACCCACATCAATCACGCCATGCGAAAACGCATACACATCGCCACGTTTTTCATTCAGATAGATTTCAGTGGTTTTTGGCACACGCACATGCTCCGCCCCTTCAGCTCCGCCGTGAAACGACACAATGACGATATCCACTTTTTTATCCAACGCTTTCACCAGTTTTTTGGCATTGTCCAAGTCGTTAATATTTACCGTTCCCACATTGGGGGCAAAGGCGACAAAGCCGTAACGAATGCCATCTTTTTCAAAAATGGTGGTCTGTTTTGTCAAAAGCCCTGCATAATGAATACCAACATTATCCAACGCCGTCATCGTGCTTTTTCGTCCCACATCGCCAAAATCACCGACATGGTTGTTGGCAATGCTCATCACGTTAAAGCCTGCGTCTTTGATGGTTTTGGCATAACGCACAGGCATACGAAAAGCGTAGCAAGTGCGTGGTTTTTCGCTCGTTTTGGCAACATTGTCCGTTTTGTCCGTTTGGCTGACAGGCGGTGTTACCGTGGGTTTTGGCTCAGGTGGGCATTTGGTAGAAATGCCATCATCGGTAATCGTTCCTTCCAAATTGCCAAACACCACATCGCCTTTTAAATAAGGCAAAACGTGAGCGAAACTGTCCTTGCCGTCATTGGGTGGTAAAAATCCAACATTTGGAAAATTTGACCCCATCATCACATCACCGACCGCCACCACATTTACCAAAGGTTTTTTGTCGTTTGGCTAGAATTGTCGTTATTGGGGCTGATGGTTGTCAAATTCATATCAGAATTGGCAGACGTTTGCGACAGCCCACTATCACAAGCAAGCAAACCCAACGCACCCAAACTTAAAATACTCAAAGCGCGCATGATATTTTCCTTATCTTTTTTTGGTAGTGTAAAAATTACAAGTTTTGGAAATTTTATTTTATTAAATGTAGGGTGG
>CAKMOY010000149.1 GCA_927911235.1 uncultured Moraxella sp. | reverse complement strand
TTTTTGGAACGGAAATCATTAAAGGGATTGAAATTTTATACTTAAGAAATGATTTTCAACAAGCAGAAAGATTACAGGCTTGGTATGAAAATGATATGCAAAAACTGTTTCATCAAGTGTTAATTTTTGACAAACAATGTGCCGAAGTTTGGGGGCGATTAATGGCGGTAAATCCGCATAATGTCGCTGATAAACAAATTATCGCAACGGCGTTGGTACATGATTTTACGCTCATTACTCGCAATGTGAAAGATACGATTGGCACGAATGTAAAAGTGATTAATCCATTTGAAACGACCGCAATTGAAAAAATATAATAATTAGGAAAAAAACACCATGCACTGCCCATTTTGTAACGCCCAAGACACCAAAGTCATTGACTCACGCCTTGCCGCTGAAGGGGCTCAAGTCCGCCGCCGCCGTCAATGCCTTGAATGTAACGAGCGTTTTACTACGTTTGAAATCATTGAAGCCGTCATGCCTCGCATTATCAAAACCAATGGTCGTATTGAGCCGTATGACGGTCAAAAACTCCGCCGTTCTATCAATTTGCCCTTGCAAAAAACGCCCGATTACCACCGACAAAATTGAAGCCATGATTAGCCGAATTGAAAAAAAATTGCGTCAATCAGGCGAGCGAGAAGTTACCAGTCAGTTTTTGGGTGAAACGGTGATGAATGAATTGCAACAAATGGACGATGTGGCGTATGTGCGATTTGCGAGCGTTTACCGAGATTTTCAAGATATTCAAGCATTTCAACAAGCCTTGTCAAATCTATCTGAAACGCCAAAAAGTTGAAAATAACAATTAAAATCCAAAGTTATCCACAAGTTATCCACAAGTTTTTCACAAGTTTTTCACAGTTTTTCACAGTTTTTCACAGTTTTTCACAGTTTTTCACAGTTTTTTTATAAAAACCGCAAGATATAGTGAAATTTTTGCTAGAAAATGAATAAAAAGTCTATATCTTGTGATTTATCCACAATTTATCCCAATTTATACACAATTATCCACCACATTTCCCAAAAATCTCAAAAATATGGATAAAATCATGACAAATTCGCCTTATTTTTCACAAAATTTTTCGCAAATAACGAACGAACAAACCCACCAAGACAGCTATTTTATGCGGTTGGCAATTCAACTTGCCAAAAAAGGACAGTTCACCACGCGCCCAAATCCGTGCGTAGGCTGTGTGATTGTCAAAGATAATAACATCATTGGCGAAGGCTACCACTATCAAGCAGGATGGCCACACGCCGAAGTGTTCGCCCTACGCCAAGCCAAACAAGCCGTTGGCGATGATTTGACAGGGGCGACTGCCTACGTTACGCTTGAGCCGTGTAGTCATCACGGACGCACGCCCCCATGTGCCGATGCCTTGATAAATGCCAATATTAGCCGAGTTGTTATCGCTGTTACCGACCCAAATCCAAAAGTCGCAGGCGGTGGCATTGAAAAGCTCACAAACGCTGGCATAGCCGTTACCACAGGCGTTTGCCATGATGAAGCCTATGCGTTAAATCAAGGTTTTTTTAAAACTATGTCAGGCGGATTGCCGTACGTTCGGCTAAAAATCGCCAGTAGCCTAGACGGTCGTATCGCCATGCAAAGCGGTGAATCTAAATGGATAACAGGCGCAACCGCTCGTGAAGACGTGCAACGCTTGCGAGCCATATCAGGTGCAATCATCACAGGTAGCCAAACCGTACTTGCCGATAGCCCAAGTTTAAACGTGAGAAGTCCACAACTTGCCAGTTTAAGCAATATTCCGCAACCGTTGCTTGTGGTGTTAGACCGTAGAAAACGCTTGAATGTAACTGATGATTTGATAAAAAGCTGGGTAAAAAATCAAGCCGAAAACCGCCCATTTTACCTATGCCAAGATGATGTATCTTTAACCGAGATTTTGCGTCAATTGCGAGATGATTACCATATTCACGATGTCATGGTGGAAGCAGGGGCAACGCTTAGCACCGCATTTTTACAGCAAAACTTGGTTGATGAATTGATAATTTATCAAGCCCCTTGCTTGCTTGGCAGTTCGGCTATACCGATGTTTACCGCAGATTTTGCCAAAATGTGCGAACAATTGCGGTTTAATTTGCAATCGCATGAAACAATCGGGGACGATATAAAGTTTGTTTTTCGGCAATAAGTAAAAAGACAATTTTAAATACAACAGCTCGTAAGGTGGGTTAGCCCGTCTTTTTGGGCGTAACCCGAGAAGCAATGCTTCGCAAGACGAAGTGCATTTTGCAAGGGGTTTGATGGGTTACGCTATCGCTAACCCACTCTACAAATATACATTTAATTTTATCCAATTACTTAACACTACCATGAATTGAACTTTTTAGGGCGTAGCAAATACGCCCAAAATCGTTAAAACTCAAAAAACCACTCAAAAATTCCTACCAAAAAATCATCAACAAAACTTCTAAAAATAAAGTTATCCACAATCAAAATCAATTAAAAAACAATAAAAGAAAAATCTAATTTTATGGTGGATAACTGTTTCACGTGGAACGTTATGCACAATATGTTTCACGTGGAACATAATTATAAAACCGCTATTTATCTATGTTTCACGTGAAATATCTATATTTTATCCACAGAACTAAAAACCAAATGAAGTTGTGGATAACTTTTTAAAATGATAAAATAAAGCAAGGTTTTTAAAAGTTATCCACATAAGTGGTTTTGCTAATTTAACAAAATTTTAACGTGAATTATTAAACCTTTTAAGCAAAATTTTAACAAAATCGCAATTTGTATTCATTCGGTGTTTTTTGTCAAAATATGGTTAGCTTGTGGTAAAATAGGATGGTTTTTGGGCAACGGTGATTTGACGTTTTTTTGCATTTTTATTTACCATAATTTTTGTCAAATTATCAAAGGTTGCCACTTTATCAAAAAAACAATTAGGAAAAAAGATGTTTACAGGTATTATTGAAGCGACAGGCACAATCAAAAAAATCGAACCCACAGGGGGTGATGTGCGGTTGAGCATTGGCTCTAGTCAATTGGATTTTGGCGATGTTAAATTGGGCGATTCGATTGCGTGCAACGGCATTTGTCTGACGGTAGTGGCGTTTGGCAAAGATTGGTATGCGGTCGATGTTTCACGTGAAACATTATCAAAAACGGCGATGAACCATTGGCAAGTGGGCTATACGGTGAACCTTGAAAAAGCCATGTTGCCGACTACTCGTTTTGGCGGGCATATCGTGTCGGGTCATGTGGATACGGTGGGGCAAATTACGCTCATGCAAAGCGACTCTCGCTCTATTTATATTGAGATAAAAATTCCGAATGAATTTGCCAAATATGTGGCGACCAAAGGCTCGGTAACGGTGGACGGCATTAGCCTTACGACCAATTTGGTAACGGCAAATGTGCTAAGCCTAAATATCATTCCGCATACGGCTCAAGTTACCAATATTAGCAAGCATTGGCACG
Organism: uncultured Moraxella sp.; assembly: GCA_927911235.1. Taxonomy (GTDB): domain Bacteria; phylum Pseudomonadota; class Gammaproteobacteria; order Pseudomonadales; family Moraxellaceae; genus Faucicola; species Faucicola mancuniensis. The sequence continues at coordinate 4,354 of CAKMOY010000149.1, read as the reverse complement.
TTGGGCAAACGGTGAATATTGAAGTGGACGTGTTGGCTCGCTATTTGGAACGTTTGCTCATGGGTGAAAACGCCAGTCAAGAAAAAAGCGGTGGCATTACGCTTGAAATGCTGGCAGAAAATGGCTTTATGCGGTGATTTTTGCAAAAATGAAAAAATGGCAAAGTTTTGTTAAAGAAAAATGTAGAAAAAAAATGATAATTGGCAAAACTGTTGTAAAATCAGTTGGTTTTTTGCCAAAAACTACAATCGGAAAAATTACTATTATACCATTGTTTTATCAGACTTTTTTTGTCTTTTTTGTCGTGTGCAGAGAAAAATGTTATAAGATATAAAAGTAAGATAAATGATTAAATATGTTTGATACATTTGTCAAAGTATTTTATAATATAACATGTAACACGATAAAGAGGTGAGGGGATGAAAACATTTCAGCAGTTTGGTTTGACAAAAGTGAGTTTGGCAGTTGCCATTGCCATGACTTTGACAGCCTGTGGTGGTGGTAGCGGTGGTGGCTCATCAACACCGACAAGTAATACTTCGGTTACTACTGGCGAAACTATAAATAAAACAACGCCAAATAAAACACCGACCGTTGCTGTAGTCAACCAACCGACCACACCAACACCTGTCAATATTGATACGGCGACACCAAACACCCCTGCCACAACAAATAGTACAAATACAGAAACGCAAGCATTTAATTTATTAAATCAGCAACGTCAAGCTTGTGGCTTTGGTAGTTTAGCCAGTCATAATGAGCTTGTAAAATCCGCACAAAACCACAATCAATACATGGCTTATGTTAGCGAAAAATCCAATATTGCACAAATTTATGGTAGCCACTATGAATTATTAGAGTCTAGCACAGCTTGGAAAAATACGGGTTTAAACAATCCTTATTTTTCTGGTGAAAAAGTGGTTAATCGTGTAAAAACTAACGCAACCAAACAACCTTTAGCCCAAGCGGTAAACTATCCATATGCGACCAGCTATCAAGTTGGTGATATGGTTTATTCAATATCCAATGGTGGATTTGTTACTGAAAATATCGCTTTTGGTTCTAGTGGCGATAGCGTTGAGCTGTTAAAAGGTCTATTGGCAGCACCTTATCATTAAAAACTTTGGTAAGCCCTATTTATAAAAATGTGGGGATTGATTACTTAGAAACTAAGGCTTGGCAACCCACGACGAATTATGCCCCAATTACAGGGCATTATTTAGAAGTGGTTTTGGGTTTACCACAGGGACAAGCACCTTACACCTATAACCAAGTATTAACCTACCCTTGTAACAATGTTACAGGAACTGAATACAAGTTGACCCATGAAGGACCAGACCCATTTAATGGACACCCATCACGCCCAGAGATTTCAGAGAATAGCCCAATCGGTCAGCCTGTGTATATCTTAGCACCAGAGGGTAAAACAATTCAAAATATTAGCAATGTAAATATCAAACCAATCAATGGTGTAACCGCACCAAAAGTTTGGGTGATGTTTAACAAAGCCAATCCAGCAACGGATATTAATCAAATGGTGGACGGCAACAAACGTTTATCAGACAATGAAGCGTTTTTAATTCCAGATAGCCCATTGGCAAAAGCCACGACTTATCAAGTGAGTTATACCTTGGTGTATGCGGATAAAACCCAAGAAACCAAAACGTTTAGCTTTAGTACAAAGTCATAATTATCGCTTAACAAAAAAAGCAACGAATTTCGTTGCTTTTTTTATGTCAAAATTTATAACCGCATGGGTATGCCTTGTTTTGCCATAAAGGCTTTGGCTTCACCGACTGTATATTCACCAAAATGAAAAATACTGGCTGCCAATACCGCATCAGCTTTGCCATGAATGATACCATCTGCTAAATGTTGTAAATTGCCAACACCGCCTGATGCGATGGTGGGAATGTTCACTTTGTTATTAATCGCTTGCATTAAGGCGATGTCATAGCCTGCCTTTGTGCCGTCCGAATCCATTGATGTAACGAGCAATTCACCCGCCCCAAAGTTTGCCATTTTTATCGCCCAGTCAATCGCATCAATGCCTGTGGGTTTGCGACCACCATGCGTAAAAATTTCCCAACGATTTTCGCCAACTTTTTTGGCATCAATCGCTACTACAATACATTGATTGCCAAAACGGCTAGCGGCTTCTCCAACAAATTCAGGATTATAAATCGCTGCCGAATTGATGGAAACCTTGTCCGCACCTGCATTTAACAGATTGCGAATGTCATCAATTTTGCGAACACCACCGCCTACGGTGAGCGGTACAAATACCGTTTCTGCCATACGTTCAACGGTGTGATAGGTGGTATCACGTCCATAATGGGTGGCGGTGATGTCCAAAAAGGTGATTTCGTCCGCCCCTTGTTCGTTGTAACGCATGGCGACTTCCACAGGGTTGCCAGCGTCTTTGATGTCCAAAAATTGTACGCCTTTGACAACACGACCGTTATCAACATCTAGGCAGGGGATAATGCGTTTTGCTAACATGGGTTTCCTTTTTATTTTCAAGTTCTTAGGTGGCGATTATAGCAACTGGATAATTTGTAAACATACCATCATTGGTAATAATCGGCAATTGATATTTGATGGCAGTCGCAATAATAAAACGGTCGCAAGGGTCATTATGGTGAAAATCTAATAACGCTGATTGTGTACAAATGTCCAACTCCAAAGGTAGTACATTTAATTGATAAAAATCAACCATTTGCTTAAACCATAAAGGTGGTGATAAAGGCAATCAATTTATTTTTGGCATATTTGATGGAAATTTCAAACCCTGTAATGGCACTAATATACACATTATCGGCTTGAGCAATTATCATTTTGATGTGAGTAGAAAGTTTGTCATCACCATGAGCTAACCACAATAATGCACAAGTATCTAGTAATATATTAGCGTACATCGGTTGCCCTCTCATCATCTGTTAAAGTTTCCGTTGGATTGTACTTAATCACAATGTTTGATAAGGTTGGGTGAGCGTGCGTTGGACGCTTGGTTTTTTGAGCCGATTTTTGATTGTTGTGTTGATATTGCAAAAAATCGGTAAATTCCAAGATTTTTTGTTGCTCATAAATAGGTAAGTTATCCAAGCGTTGTGAAATACGTTGTGCAATTGTCGTCATTTTTTTTCCTAATGATAGATTTTGTTAGTATAATAGGCACATTTTACCACGTTTTTAACTCAATGCACATCAAGGAACAAAAATGTCCGTTTATACCCACTTAACCGATGCCCAATTTAGCGAATTTTGTTGCCGTTTTGGCGTAAATTTTAAAAAAGCCATTCCCATTACCCAAGGCATTAAAAATTCTAACTGGTTTATCCAAACCCAAGATGACAAAGATGGCGAGCCATCTTATGTGTTTACGCTGTTTGAAGAGCGAAAACCGCACGAAATTGAAAAAATGGCGATTATTTTGGACAAATTAAATGGAAAATTGCCCGTTGCCTGTCCGCTAAAAGCCGATAATGGCGAGTTTTTGTTGTATTTTAACAACAAGGCGATTTTGGTTTTGCCAAAACTTAGCGGAAAACACCCAACCGACACCACTACCGATATGTGCCGTCAAATGGGCGAGGCTTTGGCAACACTGCATTTGACCTTGCAAACCCTAACCCCTGCCGAGCATTATGGCGTGGAACTGTACCCTTGGCATTTGGTTAAAGACCGTGAAATTAAGTTTATGCCAAGTGATGAGGCAAAACTGATGAGCGATATTTGGACGGCTTATGAGAATGTGGCAAACAAAGATTTGCCAAAAGGCTTGTGTCATTTGGATATGTTTGCCGATAATACGCTGTGGGATTTTCAGATAAGAATAATCCAAAATTAACAGGATTGTTGGATTTTACCGAAGTAAGCATTGAGCATTTTGTGATGGATTTAGCGATTACCATTAACGATTTTAGCACCAGTTGGGGCAATGCCACCGATGGCGAAAAAGTGGAATTTGAACGCACCAAAATGCAAGCGATGATTGATGGCTATGAGAGCGTGCGTCCGCTGTCTGATGATGAAAAACAGGCGTTGCCGATTATGCTTGCGATGGCGGGTGTTACCTTTTGGCTACTGCGTTTGAACGTAATTTATTACAACCGTCAGCAAGGTCGCACAGGCGATAATATCATGGTAAAAAATCCTGATTTGATGAAACGTTTAAGTGCGTATCATTGGGGGAATGTGCGTTAACTTTTGGTTTTTATTTATACGGCTCTAGACTAGCAACACAACCCATACTAGACTAGAAACATGAAATATAAACGTAAGTTAAGCATCTATAAAGTCAAAAAAATCATAAAATTCTTTTGCACTGATATAGATGCTACAAAAACAGCGA
>CAKMOY010000148.1 GCA_927911235.1 uncultured Moraxella sp. | reverse complement strand
AATGTCTTTGCAATGGAAAATGAGATAAATTGCCTAGCTTTCAAGGAAAAACGCAGACCTGATAGTTATTCTAGTCAGTCAAGTTTTTGACGCAGAAAAGCAAACAAGTATTTACCACAAATTCACATAATTTTATTGCGTGATGTTGTGAATAAAGGTTCTTACTTACATGGAAAAAATCTGTGCTAACCCCAAAATTTGATAACCTTGTCAAAGAATTAAAAGTATTGCCAAGTGTCGGACAAAAAAACCGCTCACGCAATGGCGTTGCATTTGTTAAATCATAAACGCACGCAAGGCATACAGCTCGCTGAAGCCTTGATGATAGCCATGAACGAAATCAAACAATGCCAAATTTGTCGTGGCTTTTCGGACGATGATATTTGTCCGATTTGTGCCAATCCACAACGAGATAATCAACTTTTGTGTATCGTAGAAACGGCTGGCGATATGGTGGCGATTGAGCAGACGGCAAGTTTTCAAGGGCGGTATTTTGTGTTAGGCGGTTATTTATCGCCGATTGACGGCATTGGGGCGGAGCAGCTTGGCATTGACCAGTTGATTTTTCAGTTAAAACGCCAAATTGATGAGGGCAGTCCTGTCAAAGAGGTGATTTTGGCGACAAACAGCACGGTTGAGGGACAGACGACTGCTTTTTTTTGTCAGTGAGGCGATAAAGCCATATGTGGGGCAGATTAGTCGCATTGCTCAAGGCGTGCCGATGGGTGGCGAGCTTGAGTATTTGGATAGTATGACGCTTGGGCAAGCTTTGCAAAATCGTGGTAAAATATAATTTATCAAAAACAACAAACTAACGAGCCAACCATGCTAACACAAACCCCTTTAACCACCGAACAAAAACAAGCCCTAGATGAATTACCCACGATTTGGGTACGCAATGACGAACAACTTGACAAACTGATGGACGAGATTGACGAAGTGGATATCATCGCCCTTGATACCGAGTTTATCAAGCGAGATACCTTTTTTCCACGCCTTGCCTTGTTACAAGTAAATACAGGACGAGCGATTTATTTGCTTGATGTGCCAAAGCTGGATTTGTACGATTTTTGGCAAGTGATTGCCGATGTGCCAACGATGGTGCTACACGCTTGTGGCGAAGACTTGGGGATTTATTATTTATTGTCCAAATTGCCTGCGTTGGACAATGTGTTTGACACGCAAATTGGTTTATCTTTTTTAACAGGTGAGTTAAGTTTTGGTTATCAAAAAGCCTTATTAGATACCCTAGATATTCATGTGGACAAAGGCGAAAGCCAATCCGACTGGCTACAACGTCCGCTCACACCTGAGCAAGAACGTTATGCCAGCGATGATGTGCGGTATTTGTTGGCGTTGTATGATGAAATCAAAACCCAATTAACCGATCAATATTTGTTTGATTTTTCCAAACAAGACAGCCAACATTACGCCCATGAACTGTATCAAGTCAGCCAACAAGACGATGATAAAATTTATTTGAGTATGGCGGATTTTCGTTATAGTCGTGAGCAGTTGGCGATTTTACAGGCGTTGTGCGAATGGCGTGAGCAGTTGGCTCGCTCTATCAACCGCCCACGCACCTATATTTTGCGTCCGCAAGCCTTACAAGAAATCGTGGAAAAACCGCCTTTATCGCTCAAACAGCTGAGTTTTACCAGTATCAAGCCCAACGTCATACGTATGTATGGTCAAGAGATTTTAAAAATTATCAACGACATTCGCAAAAACAGCGATGACAGCTATCCTGACACCTTGCCAATACCGTACCGCAGTTTGGCGGACGATATGCAAAAACAGCTACAAAGTCTGATTGACAACCAAGCCACCATCATCAACGTACCAAATAACGTGTTAATCCGCAAAAAATGGCTCACCGATGTGTACGCTTTTGCGATGGATAACAACCGTGAATTGCCGATTTATTTGTTAGGTTGGCGACATGATTGGATTATCGGTACGCTTGTGCCAGCGTTTGAAAATTTAATTGCTAATAAAAACAATGACTTGGTAGAAAACGTTAATCCATAAATATTTGTCAAAATCATTTCTCACCAAAGTCATCTTGCCCCAAAGCCTGTCAACATGGTTTGAATGGTTTTTATCACGATTAAAATATCCAGCATCAGTGAGATATTTTTGATATAAAAAAAGTCGTATTGGATTTTTAAAGCGGTTTCATCTTCGTTGCCTGCATAGCCTTGCGTAACTTGTGCCCAGCCTGATATCCCAGGTTTGACAATATGGCGATAATTATAAAATGGAATGGATTTTTCAAAGGTTTTGACAAAACTTAACTGCTCGGGTCTTGGTCCAATCAGGCTCATTTCACCTTTTAACACATTGATAAATTGGGGCAGTTCGTCAATGCGGGTTTTCGGATAAATTTGCCAACTTTTGTTACCCTTGCGTCATTTTGTTGTGCCAGTTTTGCCCCATGTTTTTCGGCATCGGTGGTCATACTGCGAAATTTGTAAATTTTGAACAGTTTTCCGCCCTGCCCCACTCGCTCTTGCACAAAAATCACTTTGCCAGAGCTTTCCAAGCGAATTGCCAATGCGGTCAATAGACAAATCGGCAACACAATCGGTGCAACCGCCAATACCGCCAAAATATCCAAACATTGTTTGACAAATAAATAACCTTGCGAAGGCAATAACGACCCCAAATCATTTTCATACAAATGATAAATCGGTGAACGCCCTGTCAAACTTTCATAAATTTGTCGATGATTATACACAGGCACGCCTTGCAAAGTCTGCTCGGTTAAAAAATGTTGCCAACTGTCGTCCAAATACGGGCTGGACAAATCGGCGACAATACCGTCAATGTTGGGATAAAGATTTTTATCCAATTGTGGTTTTTCCAGTTTTAACCAATTAATATCAATCACTTTATCAAAATCTTGACAACGCCCAAGCGGAATGTACGCCATAAAGGGCTGTGAAATTTTTTGCTCAAGCATATATGACAACAAAAAAACACAAAACCAAACACAGACGCAAACGCTAAATAATACAACGAATACGGCAAACGAAACACCAACAGCACCGCACTTAACAACATCACCACGCCAAGCAAAGTCGGCAATACATAGCTTAACGCACGCTGTCCGGGAAATTGCGATAGCCGATTTAACGCAAGTGTTACCAACACCACGCCAACGCTTGCCAACAGCAGGCTATTTAACTGCGTGTCTAACAAATCCCAACGAAGCATACGCCCAGTCCACCGCCACATCGCAGGAAAAATCGCAACGACAAGCCAGCCGACCAGCAAGCGAACGGGCAAATATCGCCACAAAGACAAGATTGGATTGTGAATTTTTTTCATAAATTTTTAGGGTTTTAAATTTTTCGTATATTTTTTTAAATTTGCTAATCAAATTCGGATTTGATGTTTAAACCTGTTTTTTCAGGGTTCTGCTCTCGCCAAGCGACAAAACGTTGGTACAAATCCGCAAACACTTGTGGATTATTTTTGGCAAGTTTTGACAAATCGCTGTCCACATTATCACAAAAACTGACATCTCGCACCATGACACAGGACGCTTGAATATATGCAAATGCCTTGTCTTTTTGCCCTTTAAAAGCCAATAATTGAGCATAAGCCAACATATTAAACTGTGATGAATCATTATTAACACATCAGCAAAAATCGGCAATTTTTTTGTCCACATCATTGCCATTGATAGGGATTTTCATTGCCAATAAACGCTCGTCATACGCACTAAAGCCAAACAATTTTTTTGCTATAATCAATTTTGATTGTCAGTAAATTGGTGATTTTTTGTGGGTGGTAAAACGGCTATAATTCAGATAATCTAATTTGTAATATTGATAAGCATAAAAAATACCGCCCACCGCCAACACAAGGCTAAGCAACGCCAAAATACCATTTGTACCAAAAATTGACCAAGATGGGCGTTTATAAGTGATTGGCACAAAATTTTTGGCTTCCACCAAAGTCAAAAATACCGAAAATATTACCAAATAACGAAAATACCAAAGCGGATATTCCACACTGGCATATAAAAGACTGGCAATCACAAACGCCAACGCAATCGCACTTTCGCTACTGTGGCGAAAATGCACCGCTCGCACCAATACCCACACAATCGGCAAACAGCACAACGCCCCCGACAGCCCCATTTCCGCCAATATCATACTGATAAAATTGTGTGAATGGTCGGCAATCTCGGGCCAATGAAACTGCTGGGCGTAGTCAATGCTCGCTTTCATATAGTTATTCCAACCCACGCCCGTCAAGCTGTGGTCAGAAAACATCATCATGCCACGCTCGTACAAAGCCGTGCGATTGCCCTGACCGCCTGACATTCGGCTCACCGCCCCAAGATTGCCCTGCCCCAACATCAAACTGCCAAGCCAACTTGCCCCAACATAATACAACCCAAAAAAAGCCCATGCCAACACCGTCAACAATAATTTGGATTTGATGGCGATTTGTTGGGCAAAAAAGTAAACGCCAATCACCGCCACCATCATGACAAGCCCTGCCCGACTTTGCGTCCACGCAAGCCCTGCACTAAACATCGCAAACAGTAATACCAAGCCAATACGGTATATTAACAAAAACTTATCGGATTTTTTGGGAATACTTTGTACCACAAATGACTGGTGCAACTGATAAATCACCCCGCACAACGCCAACACAAAGCCATAACCTGCATGATTTGCTTGTCCAAAATTGCCGTCCAAGCGTGTCGGCAAGGCATTGTTACGAATGATCACCCAACTGCCAAGATTGTACGTCCAATCATTGATTTGCATAATCTGAATGACAAAAGTCGCCAACGCCATGACATAAGCAAAAATAAATAATCTATTTAAAAACAAACGTTTATCAATGACTTGACTGCTGGCAAAGCTCGTCAAAGCTACCACCAACAAACACACAATCGGAAACAACAAAGCGTCAGGGTAACTGATATGCAAAAACAACGGCTGAACCAATAGCAACACCGCAAACAACAACCAACTAACTATTGACGCATGAAAACGCACATTCGCCAATGGATTTTGCCAAAAAAAACCAAACAGCCCAATCGCAATACAAATAAACGAAAAGCTATTGACCAAAAAATCTCGCCCCAACGGCGAATGATATGGCAACAGATAGCCCAAAATGGACAAACCAATAAAAATCACAAAAAACCGCATAGGCTGTACAATACTGGACATAAGTTGATTCACAAACAAAACTCAAAAGAAAAAATGCTAAACGGCATAGTTTAGCATTTTTTTGAATATGATATATTGATTATTTAATCATTTTGATGGTATTTTTTACAAATATTGTATCAATCACATCTGCATCTTTATCCAATGAAACCAAGAAATGATACCCAAAAGCAATGATTTTTTCTTTTATCATAGATTGTTTCATATTCTATTCCATCACAAGTTATTATTGAACAGTTCTATCATATTCACAGCTAGGTGGCACAAACTTTTCAGGAATATTTGTTTTACAACTCCATGAACCATCAACTGTTCTATCCCACCGAACTTTGTGGTTTTGAATTATCATCCCTGCACTACTAGATACTGTTGCTGTAATTGTCGCTGTGCCTGTTAATGGGTTACTAATCTGGGCGACACCAACGCCACTTGGTAAAGCAACGCCTATTTGCGAACCACCACTAATTAGATTAGAACCCGTTGCTCTAGGGTCGCAGTCATTTGAACCAACACCGATATGTGTTTTACCTGTTTGCAGACACTCTTCAACGGATAGACGTAGTTGTCCACCTTCAATAATAACTCGTGAAACTTGAGATTTTGCAACATAATTTTGATATTGCGGTACTGCAATGGCTGCTAAAATACCAATAATAGCTATCACTATCATCATCTCAATTAATGTAAACCCATGTTGATATAACATTTTAATACCTCTATAGAGTTAAAAACTACTATTTATACTGCTGTATTAAATACTGATAAATCAGCATTTTAGTTCTATCAGAACCATCTTGCTTCAAGCTAGAAACACCATTGCTCAATAGTACGACAACGCCACCATTGCTATCCACTGCCACCAATGATGACAATCCTAATAAAGTCCCATCTCGAAAATATACTTTCAGATTTTTTCCTTGGGCTTGATAGGGAAACATGGCATAACCATAGCAATCTCGTAGTTTAGTGATATCACACGATAGATTATCATCAAGACTAAGTATATTTGGCATAGGCTTATTCACCATATTTTTGACTTGATTTGCCAAACTTATCGCATTACCCGATAATCCCGCAACTGAAGCCAACCCTTTATAATCAAATACAGTATAAATATCCCCAATACCTGTCAATCCTGTTTCAACATAATTATAATTAACTTCATCAGATAATTTTGAATTATCAATAAATTTGATATTATATTGTGTTAATTTATACTGATTATCCATCACTTGCGTGTAAGGCTGTTTGTTTAATCTACTAACTACTTCACCTAACAGACAATAGCCGAGATTAGAATACATCATTTTACTATTTGGGTCAAAATCTAAACGAATGGTATTTAAACGTTCAAAATGGTCAGGACAAATAGGTTGTCCTATACCAAACATATCATTACCTGTAGCACTATAACGGTTAAAGCCACCACGATGCAACAACAAATCACCAATGGTAATATCATTAATTCGGCTATCTTTGGGCTGATTAATCTCTGTAATAATACTAGCAAGTTTAGTACCAAAAGTTAGCTTACCTTCACGGATTAATGCCAAAATAGCATCTGACGTCCATAACTTAGTAACACTGGCATAGCGAAAACGGGTGTGTTCGTCTATAGGTTTGAAAAAATGGCATTTCCCCTACATAACCATTTTCACAATGATAGATTTGTCCTTGTGGCGTAATATAGGCGATTTGATTGGCTGGAGCATTATTATTCAGTGTTTGAAAATGGATAACTTCTTGCATCCATGAGGGTGATTTAGGGCTACAAGTTGTTTGAGAGTTGGCTAATTTAGCTCGGATAGGATAAGCCTTTTGCCATGCCTGATTTCTTGCTTCAGTATTAACATAAAAATAAATACTGATAATCGTTATAGATAAAAGTATCATTAGCGTTATTACATCTTTTAGCTTAAACTCGCTAAATAATTTTTGTTTATTGTTAGACATAACAATTCTTTTTTCCTATTTTTAGCCCATCATCTGATAAAATATTTAACCATCAAACCAAAAAAAAAGTAAAGACCGAAGCCTTTACTTTTTGAGTAATTAACTCATTAACGATTAGCTAGCAGCTGCTAACGGAGTAATCGCTGTTGTAGTAGCTGGACACCCTGATGGTGCAAATTTTGCATCTACATCTGTTGAACAAGTCCAAGTACCATTTGCATCACGTTCCCATTGTACAATTTTTGGTGTACCAGATTTTAGGATAGCAGCGGCATTATGACCAAATTTGCCTTGAATTTTCGCTGTACCATCGCTATTTACTTGAACTTTTGGTAAACCTAAACCAGAATTCGCTGCTACAGCAGTACCAGCATCTACAACAGCACCACCAGCATCTACAACAGCACCTAAAATATTTGAACCTGTCGCACCAAAATCACTAGGTGCACAAACTGTGGTACTTGAAGTAGTACCTGATACTTTACCCGCTTGGATACAAGTATCAACTGCAGTTTTAATAGTACCAGTTTCGCCCATTACACGGCTAACTTGTGAACGTGCGATGTAGTTTTGGTATTGTGGAATAGCGATAGCAGCCAAAATACCGATAATCGCGATAACAATCATTAATTCGATAAGTGTAAAACCTTTTTGAGCGTTCATAATGAACTCCTTTAGTCAAGTAAATAATTGGATAACTTATTTAAGATGAAGAGTTAGGTAAATAAACTATCCAAAGGTTAAAAAATAATGGTTTGGTTAATTGTTGTGTAACAGATTGACCTTGCCTTGTTGATATAATTATTGCAGTTGTTGTGCCAACTTTTTTAAAATTGATTTTTTTTGGCTAAAAAACATGCAAATTCGCAAAAAATCATAATTTTGTTTGGCTTTTAATAATTTTTTTTTGCTTTGAGATAATGTTTTTGACAATTTTTTAGTAAAAACTGACAATTTTTGTCATCACATTACTGTCATCATCGCCGAATTTGTTTACAAAAATTTTCACCAACACAAAACGTATTTTTTAGCTGACAATTTTTGTCATAAAAAAAACTGCCTTTTATGGCAGTTTTTTTATTGGCTATTTTAATCTTGCCATTCATTTCCTTTACCACACGCTGCACCACGGCATTTTTGTCCTGTGTGGTCAAGTGTGAGTGTGCCATCATTGGCAACGATTGATGTCGCAATGGGCGTTGCGGTGATGACCCATTCTGATGTCGCAGGGGCGACGCTGTATGTGTAGTTTGGGTTATTCGCAGGGAAATTTTGACTGGTAATGCCGATATTGTTATAGTTGCCTTCCGCCAATTTTCTTGATTCTATTTTATTGGCGATGTTTTGCATTTCGGTCATCATTCGGTGCGTTTGGTTTTGATGATAGAGTTTTGGTAACTGGGATAGGCGATGGCAGCCAATACACCGATAACCGCAATCACTATCATCATCTCTACAAGTGTAAATCCTTTGTTGTGCATATGTTATCTCTTTTTTTGTTAAAATTTTACCATGTTTGTGCGTTTGATGACGATGAGCAATTTTTGTCCGTCTGTGCCTGTGCAATGGTTAAGGTGCTTTTGATGGCTTTACAGCGGACATCTCGGCTATCAAAATAAATCACGCTGGCAGTTGTCATGCTACTACTGTTAGGATTTGGCTCTGCTACCATCATCCAATCTCTACCAATAGCGACATTTGATGCGGTTGGGTTATTGGCGTCAGTTGTCGGCACGAGTGATTGGCTAGGTGTTGTGTAGTCTGTGAGTACAATGCGATAGCGATACGTTCGGGCGGTGCTACCCAGTGGGATATAGATGTTGGTATTGTTGGCATCGTAGCAGTTCGTCTTTGTGCCTGTGCTACAGCTACTTGGGTGAAAGTTGCGGTAGGACAAGGCACTGGCTCGCCATTTTCGTAGTTCTATCGCCATTTGTTGCATTTTTGCTTGGGTTTCGCTTTCGGCATTTCTGACGATAAATTGTCTATAAGATGGCACAGCGATGGCAGCAAATACACCGATAATCATTACGACAGTCATCAGCTCAATCAGGGTAAATCCTGATTGAGTTGATAGGTGGTTTGGCTGTTTT
>CAKMOY010000147.1 GCA_927911235.1 uncultured Moraxella sp. | reverse complement strand
AACAACGAATCCAACAACGAATCCAACAACGAATCCAAATAATGCAACCCAAACAGGCATATACCAACTGGACGCAATGCCACAAACAAAAGACCAATATATCCAACAAGCCAACGACCGAGCCAAACAAGGCTATGCCATCGTAACACCTACGACCGAAGGTATGCTAAGCTACAAGCCAAATACCGCCGTTGGCATTGAATATAAAGCGTTGGACGCAAATACCAATGACATTAATGTACTCAATGACATGGGAAAACAAGGCTATTTGTTTAAATCGCCAAGTTATGACAACGATTTTAAACTGTTTGATTTGTACATGAAAAATACCAGCAGTCCAAAAACTTATGAATACCAAGCCTTCAGCATGAATGACGACTTTTTGACCCAAGCCAACGAAGCAGGCAAAAACGGCTGGCGTTATCTCACCATGTTGATGATTCCTAATCCACAACATTTGTATGTAAAAGACGGCTCTAACGTCAATTATCAATACGCTACCGAGCCTGATTTGAATAGTATCGAGAAACTGCGTGAGCAAATTACCAATCGTGCTAAAGACGGCTGGGTGTATCGTGGTGGTATGGTGGTTGGTACAACACATTCGCAAGTGTTTGAAAAAGCGTCTAACCAATCCCAAGCGATTAGCTGTGACGTAGTGGATATGCCAAATGACAAAGTAGATATTAATGTGATGAATGATTATGCAAAAAAGGATATCTGTCTTTGGGTAAACAAACAGCCGTTACAAATACAGGCATGCAATCCACTGAAATATTTGTAGTGGCTTAAATAATGTGATTTGGCAACTATCAGGTGCGATGTTGCCATAAACACCAAAAAGTTCATAACATTATCAAAACCCACTTGGTGTTATCCTTGCCAAAATTTGTTATAATAGCTCTTAAATTTTAACAATTAAGAAAAAATATGACAAATTCAAACGCTTTTAATTTATCTGATATCAAAAACCCTGCCGATACCAAAGTGATTGTCGGTATGTCTGGCGGGGTTGATAGCTCCGTTTCCGCAGTTTTGCTCAAAAATATGGGCTTCAAAGTAGAAGGCTTGTTCATGAAAAACTGGGAAGAAGATGACGGCACAGAATATTGCACCGCCATCACCGACCTAGCCGATGCCCAAGCCGTAGCCGACAAAATCGGCATAAAACTGCACACAGCAAATTTTGCAATGGAATATTGGGACAGAGTTTTTGAGCATTTTTTGGCAGAATACCAAGCAGGTCGCACGCCAAATCCCGATATTTTGTGTAATAAAGAAGTCAAATTTAAAGCCTTTTTGGATTATGCTTTGACATTGGGGGCGGATTATATCGCCACAGGGCATTATACACGGCGTGGATTTACCGATGAAAACGGCAAGGCGGAACTTTTGCGTGGTTTGGATAACAACAAAGACCAAAGTTATTTTTTGCACGCTGTTAGTGGCGATAAAATCGCCAAAACGCTCTTCCCTGTTGGCGAATTGGAAAAACCCGAAGTCCGAAAAATCGCTGAAGAATACGACCTTGCAACCGCTAAAAAGAAAGACTCAACAGGCATTTGTTTTATCGGTGAAAGACGCTTTAAAGACTTTTTGCAACAATATTTACCTGCCAAAAAAGGTGATATCTACACCGATGACGGCATAAAAATCGGCACGCATGACGGCTTGATGTATTACACACTTGGGCAACGTGGTGGAATCGGCATTGGTGGCGTGAAAAATCGCCCAGAAGAGCCTTGGTTTGTGCTATATAAAGACCTTGAACAAAACCGCTTAATCGTGGGACAAGGACACGAACATTCTATGCTACAATCAACCGAATTGACCGCCTATAAATTGGATTGGATTGTAAATCCGCCGAGTGAAATTTTTAGCGAAAATGGGCTAAAATGCACCGCCAAAACTCGCTATCGTCAGCCAGACCAGGCTTGTACGGTGTATGCGATTGATAATGGCGAAAAGGTAAAAGTCGTATTTGACGAACCACAAAGAGCCGTTACGCAAGGGCAATCGTGTGTGTTTTATATTGATGACGTTTGTCTTGGTGGTGGGGTGATTGATAGCATTAATGCACCAACGCATTTATAAAAGATTAAAGCACATGAACGCACCGCATATTTTACTGATTGAAGACGACCCAGCGATTGCCAGTACCTTACAATTTGCCTTAGAACGTGAAAATTGGCAAACCACATGGCTTGAAACCGCCAATCAAGTCGTTCCTTTTTGCAAAAAACCGAACAATTATCAGCCATTATCATGGACGTGGGTTTGCCTGATGGTGATGGTTTTAGCCTTTGCCAAAAAGTGCGATTTGGTGAATATCATAATCATGTGCCAATCCTTTTTTTGACCGCTCGTGATGATGAGTTGGATAAAATCATTGGGCTAGAAATGGGTGCGGATGACTATATTACCAAGCCTTTTAGTCCAAGAGAAATCATCGCTCGTATCAAAGCAATTTTACGCCGAGAAGAAATTTACCAACAAAAATCTATTAATAATGAATTAGATAAACATTTGGATAAAAAAATTGTCAATTTATGTCAAGATTTTGACAAAAATTTGGCGTGCGGACATTGGCAATACCAAGATACCATTTATCAATTAATATTAAATAATCATATTTTACCATTAAGTAAAACTGAACTGTCAATCATGCTAACTTTGATAGAACGACCCAATCATATTTTTAGCCGTGAACAGATTTTAGCCAATATCAGCGATTTTCCAGAACATCGCCTAGCTCGCACCATCGACAGCCATATCAAAACTTTACGCCAAAAAATTGCCGAAATTTCGCCCCATGTTGAGATAATCATTACCCATCGTGGCTTGGGCTATAGTTTGCAATGATGTTTGTTTGATGAATTTTTGCAAAATTTCTGTTATAATCGTGCGTTCTTACAATCAATCAATTTAACAAACCTATGAAATTTACCTTACACAAAACCGATAAAACTTCTCGTGCCAGACGTGGTACGGTTCATCTCGCTCATGGCGACGTGCAAACCCCAGCTTTTATGCCTGTCGGCACGTATGGTACGGTCAAAGGTATGTTGCCACGAGATATCCATGAGATTGGTGCGGATATTATTTTGGGCAATACCTTTCATCTATGGCTACGTCCGACCACGGCAGTGATTGACACCTTTGGCGGATTGCATGATTTTATCGGTTGGAACAAGCCGATTCTGACCGATTCTGGCGGATTTCAAGTGTTTAGCCTTGGGGCAATGCGAAAAATCAAAGAAGAAGGTGTGTATTTTCGCTCACCTATTGATGGTGCAAAAGTGTTTTTGTCACCAGAAATTTCTATGCAAATCCAAAAATCGCTTAATTCCGACATCGTTATGCAGTTTGACGAATGTACGCCCTACCCTGCCACCCATATTGAAGCGGACAAATCACTTGAATTGTCTTTGCGTTGGGGCAAACGTTGCCTTGATGAACATCAAAAATTAGGCAACAAAAATGCGTTATTTGGCATTATTCAAGGCAGTATGTATGCCGATTTACGCCAAAAATCATTGGAAGGCTTGTTAAATATTGGCTTTGACGGCTATGCGATTGGCGGATTGTCCGTTGGCGAACCCAAAGAAGAGATGATAAAAGTCTTGGACTACCTGCCAGACGATATGCCCCATGACAAGCCAAGATATTTGATGGGCGTTGGCAAACCTGAAGACATCGTGGAAGCGGTTCGCCGTGGTGTGGATATGTTTGACTGCGTCATGCCAACTCGTAACGCTCGTAATGGGCATTTGTTTGTCAGTACAGGCGTGGTAAAAATCAAAAACGCAAGCCACCGTTTTGACGAAAATCCGCTAGATGAAGAATGTGATTGTTATACTTGTAAAAATTTTAGCCGTGCTTATCTGCACCATTTGCACAAATGTGGCGAAATGCTATCGGCACAACTGGCGACCATTCACAATTTACGCTATTATCAAAACCTCATGCAACACATTCGTACCGCCATTGAAAATGATAATTTTGACGAATTTGTCAAAACCTTTTATCAAAAACAAGGGCGAGACGTGCCAGCGGTTGAGTTAAAATAGCTAAAACTTGTATTTATAAACTTAACTGCAATGCTTTGCCTTGCAACATAATCGGCTCAAAATGCGATAAAATATAGCTTTTATCGCAATTCTCAACAGCCCTACTCCAGTTCGGCTTTTTGTCTTTGTCCACAATTAACGCTCGCACTCCTTCACGAAAATCGGCATAATAACAGCAATGCACCGCCACGTTAAATTCTAATTGCAAAATCTCGGCAAGCGACAGCATTTTTGCTTTGACAAAAAATTCATAGGTCAAATGTGCGGTAACAGGACAGCCATACTCATAAGTGTCAATTGCTTGGGTAAACCAGTCGTCATCAGCAAATTGTTGCCGCAACGCTGGATTTTTTAACGCCTTATCAATGTCTAACATATCACCTTGATTGACGATAGTTTGAATGGTTTGCCAATGCTTGATAACTTTGCTATCGGCTAAATGTGTGAGCGTGTGCAGTTGGCTCAAGGCGTGGCTGACAATGGCATGAGCGGTTTTTTGGCTGTGCCAATCGGCATTTAACAAGCTGTCAATGGCGTTTTGTCTGTCTTCACTTTTCATGGCAAATTCGGCTAAATTTAACAACAATGCGTCTTTGGCATTGCCATTTGCCCCTGTCAAACCAAAAAACAAGCCAACTTGGGCGGGCATTTTTTGTAAAAACCAACTGCCTGTCGCATCAGGAAATAAACCAATGTTGATTTCTGGCATAGCAAAGCGTGTCGTTTCGGTAACGATACGATGACTACAAGTCGCCACCAAACCCAAGCCACCGCCCATCACAATGCCAGTCGCCCAAGCGATAATCGGCTTTGGATAAGTCGCCATGTAGTGATTAAGCTGATATTCATGGCGAAAAAAGTGGTAAAATAATTTGGCTCGTCCATGATAATGCTCGCATTATCGACGATAATCGGCTGAGTTATCATGGCTTCGTACAGTTTTCGGATATTGCCACCTGCACAAAATGCCTTTTCGCCTGTGCTTTGTAAAAATACGGCGACAATTTGGCTATCGTTTTGCCATTGTTTTAAGGTTTGGAAAATGGCTTGACACATCTCAAGACTGGCAGAATTTAAGGCTTTAGGTTCGTTTAGGGTAATCACGCCCAATATTTTGCCGTCTTTTGTGGATAATTTTTCAAATAATACTTTATCAAAGTCTGTATCATCATAATTGACAAGCTGATTTTTGGTTGTATTCGCTGATATCATGTGGTTTTTTATCCTTTATTGTCTGTCTGATAAGCTAAATATCATAACTCAAATTTTTATCTAAAAAAGCGTGTTTTTTAAATAAGCCAAACTAACGATATGAAATGCTACACACATTGAACCAAATGCTTTAAAAAACACTATATTCATAAAAAAAATAGTTATCACTTTTACATTTATTTTTGTGATTTTTCAAAAAAAAATGATTGCAAAATATTTTTTTTTGTTTAATACTAGTTTGCAAATTTTTGTAAATTTGCGTAACGTTAATCAAATTTTTAAACATTTTTCCTTTTTAAAGACTTCGGGAGGAAGTATGGATTTAGAAACGCTGGTGGGTAAAATTAACGATGTGATATGGAGTCCTGTCTTTATCGCTATTTGTTTGGGCGTTGGGCTGTGGTTCTCGCTTCGTGGGCGATTTTTACAAGTCCGCCATTTTGGTAACATGATTCGCCTGTTAATGGACGGCAAAAGCACCGACCAAGGCGTATCATCGTTTCAAGCCTTAGCCATGTCGCTGGCTGGGCGTGTGGGCACAGGGAATATCGCAGGGGTCGCGACTGCTATCACCTTTGGTGGTCCAGGTGCGTTGTTTTGGATGTGGATGGTGGCGTTTTTGGGTGCAAGTACTGCATTTGTAGAATCTACCCTTGCCCAAATTTACAAAGAAAAAGACGAGAACGGCTTTTTTATTGGTGGTCCTGCGTATTATTTTGAAAAAGGTTTGGGACAAAAATGGTATGGCTTGTTGTTTGCCATTTCGATGTTTATCTCAGCAGGTCTGTTATTACCGGGCGTACAAGCCAACTCGATTGCCTCTGCAATGACTAATTCATTTGGTATGCCATCAACAGTTACCGCAGCCATTTTGGCGATTTTGATTGGTTTTATCATTTTTGGTGGGGTAAAACGTATTGCTGCGGCGGCTGAATTGATTGTGCCGTTTATGGCGTTAGCGTATATCATTGTTGCTTTAGTTATTATTATTTTACACATCGGTCAATTGCCTGATATTTTGGGATTAGTTTTCCGTTCTGCATTTGGCTTGGAAGCAGGTTTTGGTGCGGTTTTAGGCTTGGCAATTCAATGGGGTGTTAAACGTGGTTTGTACTCTAACGAAGCAGGTCAAGGTACAGGCCCACACCCATCGGCAGCTGCTGATGTGTCGCACCCAGCCAAACAAGGCTTGGTACAAGCGTTCTCGGTTTATGTTGATACCTTATTTGTCTGTTCGGCAACAGGTTTTATGTTGTTAATCACAGGCTTTTACAACGTACAAGACCCTAGCAAGCCTGACTCTTATTTATATCAAGGCGTAAAAGGCGTAGCGGCAGGACCAGGCTATGTGCAAACTGCAATGGAAAACATCATGCCGGGCTTTGGCTCTATCTTTGTGGCGATTGCATTATTTTTCTTTGCCTTTACCACCATTATGGCGTACTATTACTATGCCGAAACCAATATTCGTTATTTACAACGTACGTTAAAAATGGATTGGGCGATTCCTGCCTTAAAAATCATCTTTTTGGCGGTAGTCGTGTATGGTACGGTAAAAACGGCTGATTTGGCATGGGCATTGGGTGACGCTGGGGCAGGCTTGACTGCTTGGCTAAACATTATTGGTATTTTATTTTTACAAAAACACGCCTTTAATGCGTTAAAAGATTATGAAAATCAAGTCAAAGCAGGCAAAGACCCAATTTATGATGCAAAAGCCAATGGCGTAAACAATGCCCCAATTTGGGACGAAATCGGCGAAAAATATCGCAAAGATGAAATTGAACACCCAAATAAAAACGCATTTTGTGCCTTAATTTTCAACTATTTTTAACAAAAACAGTTGTAAAAAAACGCTATTTTGACAATGGCGTTTTTTTATTAAGCTTCATCACCATTCAAATATTTATGCAAAAATCAATTAGCAAGCGAATTTTTGAGCTTAAAAACGCCCGACTCATATACACAGCGTACAATGGCACAGCATTAAATTCTTCAGCAAATATTTTGATAAGCCTGCCATCAGCAACCGCATCGGCAATCAACCATTCTGGCAAAATAGCAATACCCATGCCAGCCATCGCCATTTGAGCTAACATTTGTGTATTATTGCTATCGTGAAAGGCGGTCAAAGGCGTGATTAATTGCGTATAATTTGGTAAAACGCCTTGCCAATGTTGCAAATCATTTTGATTTTTTGGGTAGCCATGTTTTGCCAAAAAAGACGGACTTGCCACATGAAAAAACTTGATTTCACCCAAAAGTTTCACAATCAGATTTTCCTGCGGGCTACCCACCACACGCAACGCCAAATCATAGCCTTCAGCGACCAAGTCGGTAAAACGATTTTCCAAATCAATGCTAAACTGAATATCTGGATATTGCTCGTTAAAGCGTGCCAATATCCCCCACAAAATACGGCGTGGCAAACCACACAGGTACAATCAACCGCAACCATCCTGTCGGTAGTACCGTCCCTGCGGTCGCCTGTGTCTTGGCATCGCTAAGAATATCAAGGGCTTGCACCGCATCGACATAATATTGCTGAATCACAATACCAATCATACGCTTTAGCCGTGTTCCGCATGGTGTTTGGCTATACCTTTATGCTACATGGCATGGCAAAACTGTTTGGCTTGCCACACGTTGAGATGTTTAACGGCCTACAGTTGTTTTCATTGATGGGCTTTGCAGGCGTACTTGAATTGGTCGGTGGTTTGTTGCTATTAATCGGTTTATTCACTCGTCCTGTGGCGTTTTTTGTTATCAGGCATGATGGCGGTGGCGTATTTTATGGCTCATGCTGGCGTGGATAATTTTTGGTTGCCGTTGTTAAATGGCGGTGAACCTGCGGTGTTGTTCTGTTTTGGCTTTTTGTACTTGTTTTTTGCAGGTGCTGGGGCTTGGTCGGTGGATAATCGTAAAAAATAATCCTTGTAAAAACCTTTTTGAATAAGTTAAGTAAAAAAAGACCGCAGTTAGGGTGGTCTTTTTTTGTTTATTTTAAATGTGCATTCTCTTGCATTTGTTTAGCAACATATTCCTGCAATACCGCATTAATACGAGTTTGCCAACCTTTGCCTGTACTTCTAAAATAATCACTAACTTCTTTTGATAAGCGGATATTTATTGGCGTTTTAGAATGCCTTGATAACGTCCTAAAGTCTAATAACGAACTTCACCATATGCTTCTTAAGTATTTTCTCTAGTAATGTGAAAATACTCAAAAACTGTTTCTGCTCCAATAAAGTCAATGCCATGCTTTTTGATATTTAATTGACGTTTATTTTCATCATAAATAATCATTAAAACCCCAATTATATTGTATCTACAATTTATTTATTTGACAAGTTTTAAATATAAAACCATCTAAAAAATCAACCGCCCAATTCTTCCCACCGTTCCATTTTTTCTAACAAAATTTCATCAATTTCGTTTAAACGTTCACTTGCCTTAGTCGCACTTGCCAAGTCGGTGGTAAACCAACTTCCGTCCGCCAATTTTTCATGCAGTTCGGCTTGTTCTTTTTCTAGTTCAGCAATTTCATTGGGCAAACTTTCCAATTCTCTTTGCTCTTTATAACTTAACTTTTTCTTAACAGTGTTTTCATTTGTTGGCGTTGCAGTTTGCGTTTCGGCTTTTGGTTTTCAACTTTTTCTTTCACTTCTTTGGGTTTATTGGCTTCTTCTCGTGCTTTTTGTTCAAGGTAATCTTGATAACCGCCAACGTATTCTTTGACAATGCCGTTGCCGTCTTTGTCGGTGTCAAATACCCAAGTTGAAGTTACCACGTTGTCCATAAAACTACGGTCATGGCTGATGAGCAAAATCGTGCCGTTAAAGCTATCCACCGCTTCTTCAAGTAGCTCAAGCGTTGCCATGTCTAGGTCGTTGGTCGGTTCGTCCAATACCAAAATATTGGCAGGTTTTAACAATTGTTTGGCAAGTAACACACGATTGCGTTCGCCACCTGATAGGGCTTTCACAGGCGTTCTGGCACGCTCTGGGGCAAACAAAAAATCTTGCAAATAGCCGATAATGTGCTTTTTACGTCCGCCCACTTCCACATAGTCAGAGCCTTCCGCCACGTTTTGCACAACGGTAGCTTCTAGGTCTAGTTGGTCTCGCAATTGGTCTAAAAAAGCGATTTGTAAATTTGTGCCGAGTTTTATCGAGCCTGTTTTGGTAATATCCGCTTGTGGTAAATCTAGTAAAGCATGGATTAATGTTGATTTTCCTACACCATTTTGTCCGATAATGCCAATTCTATCGCCACGCATAATGGTTGCGGTAAAGTCTTTGACCAGCGTTTTATCGCCATAACTTAGGTTTAAATTTTTGACATTACACACCAATTTTCCGCTCGTTTCGCTGTCATTCATGCTAATATTGACCTGTCCGACTTGCTCACGGCGTGCCTTGCGTTCTTCTCGTAATACCTTTAACGCACGCACACGCCCTTCGTTACGAGTACGGCGAGCCTTAATCCCTTGGCGAATCCACACTTCTTCTTCGGCAAGTTTTTTGTCAAAATTGGCGTTGGCTTTTTCTTCGGCTTGCAGTTGCATTTCTTTCAATTCTTGATAACGTGCATAACCTTTTACACCTTGCGTAACGTCATAACTGCGTAAAATGCCACGGTCAAGTTCCACAATGCGAGTAGAAATTTTGTCAATAAACGAACGGTCATGCGAAATAAACAACAGGGTCAAACCTTGCCAATTGAGCAAAAATTGCTCAAGCCACTCAATGCTATCCACGTCCAAATGGTTGGTCGGCTCGTCAAGCAACAGCACATCAGGCTTGGTAATCAAGGCACGAGTAAGCAACACTCTGCGTTTACGGCCGCCAGACAATTCGCTAATATCGCTATCGCCGTCTAGCCCCATGATTGACAATAACGTCTGCACTTCTCGGTGCAATTCCCAACCATGCACATCGTCAATTTTGTGTTGCAAATCTGCCATGATTTCGCACGCTTTCATATCGCCATTAGCACACGCAACGCTTTGATTATCATAGTCTTTTAGCCAGTTTGCTAAATCGCCCGACCCCGCCATGACGATGTCAGCGACTTTACCCGATGTTTCGGGAATATCTTGCTCAAGCATGGCGATTTTTAAGCCGTTAGTCATGCTAAAATCGCCACTATCGGCTTTCACCTGTCCGCTAATTACCTTTAACAAGGTAGATTTGCCTTCGCCATTGCGACCGATGATACAAACTCGATCGCCTTGCTCAATGTTAAAATCCACACCGTCCAAAATCGGTGCGATACCAAATGCTAAATGAATATCTCGTAAATGAATGAGTGCCATAAAATTTCTCAATATGTTATAATTAAAATCCGTCTATTTTAACAGAAAAATCATGCCAACCCTAAATTTACTTGAAGAAAAAATCACAAATTTGCAAAATTCGTTGATTGAGTTGCAAACACAAACGGCTTTTATGGAAAATACGATTGATGTGTTAAACGATATCGTTACCAACCAAAGCCAACAGTTAGCCGACCAACAACGAATGTTGCAGTTGCTTTATCAAAAATTAAACGCCTTGCCAATGATAGCCAAATTCAGCCGTTTGACTTGTTCGCAGATAAACCACCGCATTATTAGCCATAAAAAAACCAATTAAAAAATTGGCTTTTTTGCAAAAATTTAAACAATATTTTAAAAAACCTACTCAAACAATCCATTTAACCACTTGCCAATCGCTTGAATCTGTGGCAAACAGACCTGATGTTCCATTGGATAAGTCTGATAAACAGGGTCAAACCCTTTTGACAACAGCCACGCAGTCGCCTGCTGTCCTAACACTTCTGGCACGACAGGGTCATGCGTACCATGACAAACAAAAATCGGCAAATCTTGTCGCACCGATGGGTTAATTTGTAGCGTATCTTTGGTCGCCAAATAAGTGGACAACGCCAACAAGCCTGCCAACGGCTTATCAAAGCCCAACACCGTCTGATAAGCGACCGCCCCACCCTGCGAAAATCCTGCAATCACAATATTCTCACTTGGCACACCACGCTCAATTTCTCGCTCAATCAAGGCATGAATACTTTTGGCAGACTGCTCAATCTGAGCCACGTCAATTTTGCGGTCAAGCGTCATCTCAATAATATCATACCAAGCGGGCATGACATAGCCACCATTCACCGTCACAGGGATACTCGGGGAATTTGGAAACACAAACCGCACGCCACGCTCGCCTGTCAGTCCAAGCTCTGGCACAATCGGCTCAAAATCATGTCCATTCGCCCCAAGACCATGCAACCAAATCACAGCACAGTCAAGCGGCAAATTTTTGGGATTAAATTCTACTTCAATACAATCTAACAACGGCATTTTTCACCTTTTTTTAATCAAAACAAATTGTTAAAATTATTTAATCAATTGAATCACGCCATTTGCCGTAACAGTAATCGTACTTTCCCCTGTTTGAAAATCTTGGCTTGGCATACTAGCGTCAACAACCGCCATTTGTGGCATGGCAAGTGCGTAAGATTTTGAATAACGTTGATAACCACCGACTTCATTAAAATCAAGGCTTACCAACTGATAACCTTTTGCGTTCCATGCAGGTAGTAGGTTTTGGGCTTGTTGTTGAAAGTTTTTTGACGCTTCTGACATCAATGCTTGATTGACGGTTTTTTGTTTGGCTTCGGATACCGAAAAATCCAACCCATCTAACTGCATGATATTTTGTAATTCGGCGATTAATTGACTGGTGGCGACTGTGTCATTACTTTGTAGGTTTAGACTGGCGTTGCCTTGCCAACCGATGATTTTTTGGTTTTTGTCGTATTGCGGATAGTGTTTTGGTTGCCTGTTACGACTTTGACGTTGGGGTATTTTTTGGCGATGATGTTGGCTTGGTTAAGCGTTTCGGTGATACGTTTGGCAAGCTCTACATTGGATTTATTTTGCAAGGTTTTGGTCATGGTCGCATTGACTTGGTCGTTTTCTACTTTTTGACTGGCGTTTGCAGAAAAGTTAATCAAGTTATAATTAATTGGATTATTGTTCGCCGTATTGGCGTGAGCGGTCATCGCAAGGGTGGCTATTGCCAAAGTTAATAATTTTTTCCTCTGCACACGACAGAAACTACTAAAACAAAGTTGATTTTCTTTTAAAACTAGAGAAAATCAACCAACCTATTAAAAAAAGCAAAATCACCACACATAATAAACCGTCTAAATCCATCAATCAGAAAATCTAACCCCAAAGCAAAAACACTTGACTGAG
>CAKMOY010000146.1 GCA_927911235.1 uncultured Moraxella sp. | reverse complement strand
TTGATGATGTTTGAATAAGTTGGTCGTTTTTAACTACAACAAATTAATCAATTCATTCACTTCTTGCTCATTGGTCGCCCAGTCGGTGGCAATCCGCACAACTTTTGATTGAATTTTGCCACAATAAACAAGCAATTTTTAAACAATTTATGCTATAATGTCGCTTTTTAAATTTTGCCATATTTTGACAAAATTTTTCTCATATTTAAAACGTATTTTTTAAACATTTTTTTAAAAATATTTTAAAAACGTTTTGTAGTAAATTTGCACAAAAAATTGGTTAAACAAGTTGTTAAAACAATTTAAGGAACGCACATGATCACCGACTCAATCAGCCCCATTGGCATTGTAGATGAACTTAAACAATCCTATCTTGACTATGCCATGAGCGTCATTGTTTCTCGTGCGTTGCCCGATGTGCGAGACGGCTTAAAACCTGTGCATCGCCGTGTCATGTACGCCATGCACGAGCTGTCAAACGATTATAACAAACCCTACAAAAAATCTGCCCGTGTCGTGGGCGATGTCATAGGTAAATACCACCCGCATGGCGACACAGCCGTTTATGATGCGATTGTCCGCCTTGCTCAGCCGTTTTCTATGCGTTATATGCTGGTTGATGGTCAAGGGAATTTTGGCTCGGTGGACGATGACCCACCTGCGGCGATGCGTTATACCGAAGTGCGTATGCAAAAACTCACGCACCAAATGCTTGCCGACCTTGACAAAGATACGGTGGATTGGGAGTCGAACTATGACGGTTCGGAGCAGATGCCATCTGTGTTGCCTGCTCGTATTCCAAACCTGCTTGTCAATGGGGCGACAGGGATTGCGGTCGGTATGGCGACCAACATGGCACCGCACAATTTGACTGAAGTTATCAACGCTTGTTTAGCATATGCCGACAATCCGCAGATTACAGGCGAAGGCTTAATGCAGCATATTTCGGGTCCTGATTTTCCGACAGGCGGTATTATTTATGGGCGTAGCGGTATTGTGGACGCTTATCGCACAGGTAAAGGGCGTTTGCATTTGCGTGGGAAATATCATATTGAAAATATGGCGGCAAGCGGTGCAAATAAAGACCGTGAACGCATTGTGTTTACCGAAATTCCGTATCAAACCAACAAGGCAAAATTGATTGAAAAAATTGCCGAATTGGTGCGTGATAAAAAATTAGAAGGCATTAGCGAAATCCGTGATGAATCCGATAAAGACGGCATGCGAATTGCTATTGATTTAAAACGTGGCGAAAATGCCGAAGTCATTGTTAATAATTTATTTTTGCAAACACCGCTAGAATCTAGCTTTAGCATTAATATGGTTGCCCTTGATGAAGGTCAGCCAAAAATGATGACTTTGCGAGATTTAATCGCCGCCTTTATCCGTCATCGCCAAGAAGTTGTGACTCGTAGAACAATTTTTTGAACTCAAAAAAGCGTTGACTCGTGGACATTTATTGGAAGGTTTAACGATTGCCCTTGCCAATATTGATGAAATTATTGAAACGATTAAAAAATCGCAAAACCGCCAAGAAGCTCGTGATAATTTGTTAGCAAATGTTTGGCAATCGGGTGGCGTGATTGCCATGCTTGAGTCAGCAGGTAGTAGTTCAATTCGCCCAGAAATTATTGAAGGCGAAGATCTAAACGCACCGTTTGGTTTGATTAACAATAATACTAAATACCGCCTATCACCTGACCAAGTTAATGCGATTTTGGATATGCAATTGCATAAATTGACAGGATTAGAACAAGGCAAAATTCAAGACGAATTTAAAGAAATTTTGGCGTTGATTGCTGAACTACAAAGCATTTTGGCAAATTTTGACAAACTTATGCAAGTAATTAAAGATGAATTAAACGAAATTTTGGCAAATTATGGTGATGAGCGTAAGACGGAAATCGTGGATAGCCGTAGCGACTTTAGCCGTGCCGATTTAATCCCAGAACAGACCATTGTTTTGACGGTTTCTCGCACAGGTTACGCCAAAACGCAACCGATTACCGATTATGTCGCCCAAAAACGTGGCGGTAAAGGCAAATCCGCCACCGCCATGAAAGAAGATGACGTGATTGACCACATGGTCGTAACATCTACGCACAATCATGTGATGATTTTTACCGACCGTGGGCGTGTGTTTGGCTTGCAAGCGTTTGAAGTGCCGATTGCGTCTCGTGGCTCTCGTGGTCGTCCACTTGTCAATCTGATTTCGCTAGATAGTGATGAAAAAGTAACCGCCATTTTGCCAATTACCGAAGACAATAAAGAAAACGAAAATAGTTTTGTGTTCTTTGCCACCGCATCAGGTATGGTAAAACGTGTACAACTTTCGCAGTTTAAAAACTTGCGTTCAAACGGCTTAAAAGCCCTAGATTTAAACGATGGTGATACGCTAATTGGCGTGGCGATTACCGATGGTGAGCAACAAATCATGTTGTTTAGCAATGAAGGTAAAGCCATTCGTTTTGACGAGCAAAAAATCCGTGCGATGGGACGTACCGCCAAAGGCGTGCGTGGTATGCGTGTAACCTTGCTTGCCAATGCAAACCTTGATGAAGAAGATGCTGATATTGACAACGACAATGACACAGACGAAGCCGATGATAGCGTGGTTGCGGTCAGCCGTGTGGTGTCGCTTGTGGTTGCACCAAAAGATGGCGAAGTGCTATGTGCCTGTGAACGTGGTTTTGGCAAACGCACAGCGATTGACGATTTCCCTGTCAAAGGTCGTGGCGGTAAAGGTGTGATTGCAATTAAAACATCAGAGCGTAATGGCGAGTTAGTACAAGCAATTGCGGTAACTGATGCGGACGATATTGTGTTAATCTCAGACGGTGGTACGCTTGTACGCACACCTGTTGCACAAATTGCCCAAACAGGTCGTAACGCTCAAGGCGTAACCTTAATTCGTTTAATCAATGATGAAAAATTGGTATCAGTCGCTTGTGTGGAAGGCAGTAGCGAAGATGATGGCGAGCTTTTAGATAGTGAGATTGGTGATGAAAGTGCTGATTTGACAGACGAAAATAACTTAAGTGAAAATGATGAATAATTGCAATTTTTATCGTAAGGTAGGGGCGTATTGAATACGCCCAAAATTGTAAGTTTGTATAATAAGTTTGTATAAAAAGTTATTTAAGTTAAAGAACGACAAGTATGCCAAACTCACCATTAGATTTTTTGCTAAAACAGACATTGCTATCATTAGCGAGCAATGTCAATGAGCAATATTTAACCAATGCTGAAAATTTTTTGGCAAAATTTGGCAAAATCGCAAAAAGCGATATTGTACTCACCGAGCCATATCATAACCAAATGACATGGCTTGACTTTTTTTGAGCCTATCACTTATCAAAATTTGTTAAATTTAACAAAAAACCTTGAAAATCAAAATGATAGAAATAATTTTGACAAACCGAAAGTTACCTTAGATATTGACATTGTCGCTTTTTTACCAAAAGATTTTAACCAAAATTTTTCACAAATATTAGATGAAAAAAATCAAACTTTTATCCAATTAACACAAGGCTGGCAAGGCGTGGCAAGGCGTTTGCCGTTAGCGGAATATGATAAATTGTGTTTTGATAATTTATGTCAGAACTTACAAAACGCCACTTTGCCTTTACCCCATCTTTAAAAACCTGTATTCATAACATCTTTGCAACAACCCTTATTCATCGTCCAAGCCCAATTTGCTCATACGATAACGAAATGAGCGAAAACTCATACCTAGTTTTTTGGCGGCATTAGTTTTGTTGCCATCGGCTTGACGCAGTGCGGTAACGATAAGACGGCGTTCTTGTTCGTTCAGATATTCTTCCAACCCTTCAGGCGGTAATTCATCAAAGCCAGTACCGTCTGGATACAGTTTATTTGCCAACGACTGCTCTTTTTGAGTGTCTTGCTGATGAGCGATGGACGGCATGATTTTACCAATAATCGGCGGTAGAGTTTGGATAATGCGTTCTGCTCGTTTTGGTGGGGTGATACTCACAGACGTGTTTTGATTGCTTTGACTACCAAATACAACTGTGGTATAACCAAAAAATCCATGATTTTTAGTAGGTTCGTTTTGCAGTTTTGGCGGTTCGGCTGGCTGTGTTGGTGCGATGGGTTTGGTTGTTATCGGTATCACAGGTTCATTGATAACATTGGATAATGTGGTATTTGTTAAATTTTGTTGGGTATCTACATGATTAACAAATGGGCTAGGTGGTTCAATATTTATCGCCAAATTTGTTTCGCTGTTTGCGGTATTTTTTAGGTTCAAATGATGTTCTTCAATCAAATGACCGTCCGATAACGTAATCGCCCTTTCCAAAATATTGCGAAGCTCTCGCACGTTGCCAGAATAGTTGTGTTGTAGCAAGGCTTGTTTGGCGGTGTCGCTTAGGGTGACAGGGTTTTCAAGCCCCCAATCTTTGGCAATCAAGCGCAAAAAATGGTTCGCCAACAGCGGAATATCATCTTTTCGCTCGTTCAAACTGGGTAATTTGACTTCAATCACATTGATACGATAATACAAATCTTGACGAAAATCACCCTTTTCCACCAATTTTGCCAAATCTTTGTGCGTTGCCGATAGTAGGCGAATATCCACAGGGATTTCTTGCGTACCACCAATCGGTCGCACCTTTTTTTCTTGAATGGCACGCAGTAATTTGACCTGCATAGCAAGCGGTAAATCCGCCACTTCGTCCAGAAAAAGTGTGCCGCCATGTGCGTGTTGGAAAAAGCCCAAACGGTCTTGGTCTGCGCCTGTAAAACTGCCTTTTTTGTAACCAAAAAATTCGCTTTCCATCAAATTTTCAGGGATTGCGCCACAGTTTACCGCGATAAAAGGTTTGTCGTAACGATTGGATAATTCATGAATACTACGCGCCGCTTGTTCTTTACCCGAACCACTTTCTCCCGAAATATACACGGGAACATTGCTGTCTGCGAGTTTGCGAATCAAGCGACGAGCTTCTTCAATTTGCTGTGATGAACCCATGATTCTGGGGACGCTGCTGTCTTTTTTCAGGCTGCCTGAAGGCGAATCAACCACTTCAATCTTGTCTAATTTATCTGATTTTTCAATAGGTTCAGGTTTATCAATTTTATCTGATTGGATTGTTTTTTCGGCTTTCAGGCTGCCTGAAGAAGGATTGCGCCCACGCGAACTGCGTGTAGGTTGCTTAAGCGTATCCGCAATGTCATTCCATTCGTTTACTTCTTTGTCATCGGATTTTTTTGGAGCGGCGACAGGCGGCGCATCGTGTTCGTCTTGCACTTTAATCGCCGATTTAACCAGCGTACGTAATTGCGCCAAAGTAATCGGCTTTTGCAAATAATCAAACGCACCAATTTTTTAATGCCTGTACCGCCTGGTCAGCATTACCAAATGCGGTAATGACTGCAACAGGCGTATCCATTTGATTTTTTGTAATATGTTCCACAACTTCCAAACCAGAGCCATCAGGCATGCGCATATCTGTTAAAACCAAAGAATATTTGTTTTGATTCAATTTATTTTTGGCAATCGCAACGCCTTCTGCGGTGTCAACACTTAACCCCATTTTCAT
>CAKMOY010000145.1 GCA_927911235.1 uncultured Moraxella sp. | reverse complement strand
CGGTAAAGGACGTTAAAGCGACCGTTGGATAATGCAGTTTTTTACCGATTTGACGTAACGCAATAAAATCATACAAAGTCAATAGCACATAACCAAATGCCACCACCAAAAACGCAATAATCAGATGGCTTAACGGAATGTTGGCTAATGCGGATAAAACCTCTTGATAATCAATAGTTTGCACCAGATTGTACAAGGTTTTCATGGCAAGATAAAATATAAAAACAGCCACTACCGCCAGTAGTAGTTGCCATATTTTCTTTAACCATGTCGCCTGCATAATCAACCTTTGTTTAATATTTTCTTTCAAAATAAAATAATGGGCTAGTTTAACATTTTTTAACGACATTTTGCCAATAAATCCGCTTGATGGTTACAACTTAACACATTTTTTTGACAAAATATGATTTTTGCGACACCGTTTGACGTATTGTTTTAAATTTTTGGCTCGGTGCATGGCTATTTTTGTCAAGCAATGATAAGATATAGCAAGTTTTCACAGTCAGGAAAAAATCATGCAACTTATCTATATTCACGGATTAGACAGCAATCATTTGGCAGAAAAAGGGCAAAAATTACGCCATTTTTGTGAAAAAAACTTTCCACAAATCAAGGTTGTTACCCCAAATTTAAACTGCCCACCACAAGAAGCGATTACGTTATTACAACAACTTATCGCCCAAGATGAGAATACAGGCTTGGTCGGTAGTTCGCTTGGCGGATTTTATGCCAATATTTTGTGCAATTTGACAGGCAAAAAAACGGTATTGTTAAACCCGAGCGTGCATACAGGCAATAGTTTAAAACGCTTTTTTGGTGAAGATTTTGACAGTTTGCCTGATGATTATGTGGGGCATACCACGCCAGACGGCTGGACTATTACCAAAACTGATATCAATTGGTTGGTGGCAAATCGCCCAGATAAATCGCTCAATCCGCAAGATGTGTTGGTGATTTTGAAAAAAGGTGATGAATTGCTAAATTATCAAGATGCTGTGGCTTATTTTAGTCAGCAAGACGCTCAAAGCCATATTATTGTTGAAGACGGTGGCGACCATAGAATGACGGATTTTGAAACCAAATTAGAGCAAGTCGTGCAGTTTTTGTTTGGGTTGCCGTTGATTAAATAATGATTAATACGGAATTTAGAGAAAGAGTTTAAGATATATCAAAAGTCTTGCGAGACTACTATGAGTAAATGCAATGGAAAATAGGAAGATAATAATTATTTTATTGATTATAGCAATTTTAGTACCACTTATTTATCATTTCGTTTCTATAAATGTGTTAAGTCGTTATTAGGGTTTAAAGTTATTAAGAAAAATAGCGTTGTAAGGTCTAACATCACATTAGAAAATTAGTTGATGATTTATGGTTTAAAAAGACTTGAAATGTAAATGATTGTTTTTATTAAAGGTAAAGAAATTTTTTTAGCAATTGATTTTCACAAACAATTAGCAAAAGCATTAAATGTTGAACAATATTACGGTAAAAATTTAGATACACTGTGGGATTTATTAAGTTTAGGAATTGAAAGACCTTTAACAATTATTTGGAAAGATTCTCATATTTCAAAAGCAAATTTAGGTGAAGATTTTGAAAAAATTATAACGGTTTTAAACAGAGTTAAAGAATTTGATAATTCATGTAGTTTTATAGATAAATTTGAATTGGAATTAAAATGAATTTTTCTAATAAAAACAAAAAGTTAATTTTTATATTATTTGCTTTAATTTTGTTGTTTTTACCTTCTTGGTTTTGGCAATTTATAAGATTGATATTTGCTTTTACAAACACGAATTTTTAATTGTAAATTTGAAAAAAATAGGAAAACCATGTCATACACCAGTCAAAATTTAGAAGTTTTAACAGGACTTGACCCAGTCCGCAGACGTGCAGGAATGTACACCGACACGCAACGCCCCAACCACCTAGCCCAAGAAGTCATTGATAACTCAGTTGATGAAGCGTTAGCAGGCTTTGCCAAAAATATCACCGTCATTTTGCACGCTGACAACTCGCTGTCGGTCGAAGATGACGGACGTGGAATGCCGACCGACATTCATCCAGAATTTAACCAATCTGGCATTGAAATCATTTTGACAAAACTGCACGCAGGGGGCAAGTTTAGCACCGACAATTACCAAGTATCGGGCGGTTTGCACGGCGTGGGGATTTCGGTGGTCAATGCCTTATCGCACAAAGTTGCCGTTACCGTTTGGCGAAATGGTGAAGAATTTCGCATGGATTTTGCCGATGGTGAACCTGTCGCACCGCTTGCCGTTGCCCCAAGCAGTAATAAGAAAAAAACGTGGAACAAAAGTGCAGTTTTGGGTGAATGAAAAATATTTTGACAGCCCAAAATTTAGCATTAAACAATTAAAACACCATTTAAAAGCCAAAGCTGTATTATCAGCAGGCTTAACCATTACTTTTATCAATGAAATTGACGGTGAAACGGACGTTTGGCAATTTGACAATGGACTTTCGCAGTATTTGACCGAGCAATTAGCCGACAATATCACCTTGCCAGAGTTACCGTATGTCTTTGATTATACAGCAAAACAAGGCGAGCGAGCAGGGCTGAATTTTGCGATTTGTTGGAATGGCGAGGTGGTCAGACCGTACAAGAAAGCTATGTCAATCTGATTCCCACCATTCAAGGCGGTACGCACGTCAATGGTTTGCGAACAGGGATTACGGAGGCGTTGCGAGAGTTTTGCGAACTGCACAATCTATTGCCACGCAATGTAAAAATCACCGCAGATGACGTGTGGGACGGTGTGAATTATATCCTGTCGCTGAAATTTTCTGAACCGCAGTTTAGCGGGCAAACCAAAGAACGCTTGTCAAGCCGTGAGGCGGTGGCTGTGGTGCAAAATTTTGCCAAAGATGGCTTTAGCCTGTGGCTGAACCAAAATACCGAAATCGCCAAACAAATCGCCGAAATCGCCATTAGCAAAGCAGGCTCACGCCTAAAAACTGCCAAAAAAGTAGAACGTAAAAAAATCACGCAAGGCCCTGCCTTACCAGGAAAATTGGCGGATTGTCGTGGTGATTTGCGAGATGGGGCAGAGCTGTTTTTGGTGGA
The DNA here is from genome assembly GCA_927911235.1 of uncultured Moraxella sp. Taxonomy (GTDB): domain Bacteria; phylum Pseudomonadota; class Gammaproteobacteria; order Pseudomonadales; family Moraxellaceae; genus Faucicola; species Faucicola mancuniensis. The sequence goes on along the minus strand of CAKMOY010000145.1, from coordinate 30,007 downwards.
GGGCGACTCGGCAGGTGGCTCGGCAAAACAGGCTAGAGACCGCCATTTTCAAGCGATTATGCCGTTGCGTGGCAAGATTTTGAATTCGTGGGAAGTGTCGCATGATACGGTGCTTGCGAGCGAAGAGATTCACAACATCGCCATTGCGATTGGCGTAGACCCAAATTCGGACGATTTGAGCGAACTTCGCTATGATAAAATCTGTATTTTGGCGGACGCAGATTCGGACGGTTTGCATATTGCGACTTTGTTGTGTGCGTTGTTTGTTAAGCATTTTTCGGCTGTGGTGGAAGCTGGACATTTGTTTGTGGCTATGCCACCGCTTTATCGCATTGATATTGGTAAAGATGTGGAATACGCCCTTGATAATGATGAGCTTGAGGCGATTTTGAAAAAAGTACCAAAAAACAAAAAAGCCCAAATTACCCGTTTTAAAGGTTTGGGTGAGATGAGTGCGGAGCAGTTGCGTGAAACCACGATGAATCCTGATACCAGACGTTTGGTTCAGCTTGATTTGGACGACCCAAGTATAACGGATAGCATTATGGATATGTTACTTGCGAAAAAACGAGCAGGCGACCGTAAAGTGTGGCTTGAGCAAAAAGGGGATTTGGCGGATATTGGGATTTGATAATGTAAATGTTGAACAAGGAATGTGTGATGAAAAATGCAATATTTATTTAGATAAATTACAAAACAATTTAACACTTGCAAAAAACTCAATCAAAGTTTTTGACAGTTACCAAAATACACTTTTTATTTTGGCAAAAATTTTATACTCTACATATTTTTAACAACATAAAAGGTATTTTTATGCGTTTATCAACGATTTCATTGGTTGTTTTAAGCCTAGCAGGACTTGTGACAACCGCCCATTCCGCCCCACAAGACCCACCAAATCTTAGCAACACCCAATTTCAACAATGCTTAAATGGCTTAAAAAACTCTAGCACATTCAAAGGCGTATCGGCATCAACATTTGAAAACTACCGCCCAAGCGAGCCAGACCCAAGCGTTATCGTATCGCTCAATTATCAGCCAGAATTTCAAAAAGAAATTTGGGATTATATGGCAGGCTTGGTTGATGAAGAGCGTGTGCAAGACGGTATTTCGGCAAAAAATCGTTTACAATCAACGTTAAACCGCATTGAGCAGCGTTATGGCGTGCGTGCCGAAGACGTGCTTGGCGTGTGGGGCGTTGAGTCCAATTTTGGCAAACAACTTGGCAAAAAAGACTTGTTTCAATCATTGGCGACTTTGTCGTGTTTTGACCGCCGTCAGTCGTATTTTCGTGGTGAATATGCCAGTGCGTTAAAAATCGTGCAAAATGGCGACATTCGTCCGCAAGATATGACAGGTTCATGGGCTGGGGCGTTCGGACAGACGCAATTTATGCCGAGTACGTTTTGCGTTTGGCGGTGGATTTTGATGGTGATGGGCGTAAAGATTTGGTGAATAACGAAGCCGATGCGTTGGCATCAACGGCGAACTTTTTGGTAAAATCAGGCTATCGCAGTGGCGAGCCGTGGGGCTATGAAGTCAAATTGCCGTCAGGTTTTTGGGGTGAAAGCAATCGCAAAAACAAACAACCTATCAGCCATTGGCGAAATCAAGGCATTACGCTTGCCAACGGTCAGCCATTGCCAAACACGCTAAGCAGTGCAGGTTTGCTATTACCTGCAGGCACAAACGGCCCTGCATTTTTGGTCGGCAAAAATTTTGACACTTTTTACAGTTATAACGCATCAGAAAGTTATGCGTTGGCAATCGCCCATTTATCAGAAATGATTCGCCAAAATCGCACGACAAATGTCGGTTTTGCAACGCCTTGGCCAACCGATGATGCAGGAATTAGTCGCCGTGAAGCTCGTGAAATTCAGCAAGCTTTAATCAATCGTGGCTACAACATCGGTGCGGTGGATGGTATGATTGGTGATAATACTCGCCGTGCGATTCAAGATTTTCAACGCTCGCAAGGCTTAACTGCGGATGGACGTGCAGGGCAAAAACTGTATCGTTTGTTGGTTACCAATGGGGCAAATAGCAATGCCAATATCAGCAACAATGGGAGCTTTCGGCAACAAATCTGGTAATGCCGACACTCAAGCTAATACTGACGTTACACCAACTGCTAAAACTAAGTTTTTACAAACAATAATAGGCTTAGCGGTTGGGGTTTAAAACGTTTCGTTTAGGCCTGTTCGGTCTTGACAAATTGAGTGATGTGGACGGTACGGTCAATCGTTTTAACACGGCATTACAAGCGGTTTTGGCAAAATAATTGACGATAAAAAACCTGTTTCACAAAGATGTCAAGCAGGTTTAAAAATACTTAATTAATATTCAATAATCACTTTCATCGCTTTGGTCTCTGATGCGTGTTTAAATACATCGTAGGCTTGTTCAATTTCGCTAAATTTAAATGATGGGTCGCTAATTTATTCATCGGCAATTTACTACATTCACACGATTTTAACAGCATTCCTGTGGTATTGGCATTCACCAAGCCTGTGGTGATGGTCAAGTTTTTAATCCACAATTTTTCTAAAGCAAAACTCACTGGCTGACCGTGTACGCCCACATTGGCAACGTGTCCGCCTTCTTTCACCGAATGCTGACAAATATCCCACGTTGCAGGCACGCCCACCGCCTCCATCGCACAATCCACGCCACGACCGCCCGTAATTTCCAAAATCCGAGCCACCGCATCTTCTTTTGACGGATTGACCGTGTGCGTTGCCCCCATTTCTTTTGCCATTTCAAGGCGGTTGTCGTCCATATCCACCACGATGATGGTTGATGGCGAATAAAATTGAGCGGTCAATAAACAGCCCATGCCCACAGGTCCTGCACCGACAATGGCAATATCGTCCCCTGGTTTCACATTACCATATTGCACGCCAATTTCATGCCCTGTTGGCAAAGCGTCCGATAAAAACACCGCCGTGTCGGTATTTAAGGTTTCTGGTAATAAATACAATGAGTTATCGGCAAATGGCGTACGCACATATTCGGCTTGCGTGCCGTCAATCATATAACCCATAATCCAGCCACCGCCTTGACGGCAATGGGCGTACAGTTGTTTTTGGCAATTTTCGCACGAACCGCAACGGCTCACGCACGATACGATGACTTTATCGCCTTTTTTAAAATTTTTCACCGCAGAGCCGACTTCTTCTACAATGCCAATGCCTTCATGTCCCAAAATACGCCCTGTCCATTCGCCTGTTTTTTCACGAGCAGTAGCTTCAATTTCAGGATTTTTGCCTTTCCAAATGCCCAAATCCGTGCCACAATGGTGGTTTTGGTCATGCGGATAATGGCATCGGTTGGGGCGAGAATGGTGGGGATAGGACGGTCTTCAAAACGAATGTCGTTTGCACCGTAATAGGTCATGGCTTTCATAGTTTTGCTCATGGTTAAATTCCTTATTAAAATTGGAATTCCATAAAACCATTGTAGCACTTTAGCCAACAAAAAACAGCCATTTTATAAAAAGTATAACCAGCAAATTTAAACACAGGATAGATAATTAACCTAGAATGGCAGGATAATTGTGGGAACAGCTGGGAATAACTGGGTTAAGGTTGGATAATATTGCAATGGCATTGCATAGGGTGCAATAAAATTAAACAAGGATTGTAAAAGCTCTTTGATATAAAATGGCTTTGATTGTCGCAGGACTTCTGCTAGATATCAAAGCTATTTTTCTGGGTGCTTTTTTAAAAACGACAAAAATTCGCCTTTTGTTTTGCTAAAAGCGAAGTTGAGTTCGCCTGACATACTTATGGTAATTTCTGCAAAATTTCTTCGCAGGCTTTTTTATTGTTGTTAAATTGATTTAAGGTATTATTAGCAAGTTTTAGTTCATCACCACTACGCACCTGTTGCCAGTAATTTTGCAAATCTATGCCTAATGTAGCACATCGCCCATAAGGTTCGCTAAACATATTTTCGCCATATTGCAAGCCTTCTTGTGTTAAATCACCAATCACCTTGCTCTAATCGTGCGTTGCTGTGATGTCGGCTGTGTTAATGGTTTGGGTTTTTTGCACGGCATCGCTCAGTTTATTTACATAGGTTTGCACGTCTGTTTTGCTGATTTTACTGTAATCTGCCACAGGCTTAACTGTATCTGTTTGGGCTTAAGTATCTGTCTGCACAAGCTCTTGGGTAGGTTCATTACCACAAGCGGTTAAAAATAGCACAACCATCATAGGTAGATAAAGTTTTTTCATGGATTTTCCTTATGGGTTAGTATATCAAATTCTTTGAGTTGATTGCGTAGTTGCATTATTTTTTCATCAAGCATATTGATAATTGACATTCCTAACGCAAAGATAATAAACAGTCCAAATAACAACCAAATGGAATATTTCAAAGATATTGTTATTAACATAAGCAACGCACAAACCAAACAAACCCATTCTACAATATTACTTTTTCTTTGTAGTATCTGTAAGTCTCTTTGGTAGCTTTTTTTACGCTGATAAGCTCGCACATCAAAATAGCAATAAGGACATTTTTTAATATCCGTCCAAATAGTATGCCCACAGCCTATACGTGGGCAACGCATAGAACCAAGCTGTCCTGCTGTTGGCATAATCATGGGTATGGTGTTTTTTTCAAAATAAACATCGCCACGGTGTTCGCCATATTTCACCGTGCAACAGCACATAACTTAACAAGGAGCATAACCATGCCAACCCAAAACCTTATCAACGTAACCAACCGCACCATCGGCAAGCACACCGTTCAGACGGTCAATGCTCGTGAACTTCATGAGTTTTTGGAAACTCGTAGCAAGTTCGCCGAGTGGATTAACCGCCGTATCAACGAATATAAATTCCTTGAAAATCAAGACTTTATTTGCCTTTCCGAAATTTCGGAAACCCAACGCAAAGACGGTCAAAAAGGCACAGCGGTCAGCAAAGAATACTTTATTACCCTCAACATGGCAAAAGAACTAGCAATGGTAGAACGTACCGAAAAAGGACGCAAAGTCCGCCGTTATTTTATCCAAATGGAAAAGGGTGGTGGGAATGGCTGGAGCAAGTTAGGATAGGATTTGAAGTAGTATTGCATAGTGTGCAATAAAAAAGGCTTTGATGATTTGAGTGTGAAACTTGATTTATCAAAGCCTTTTTGTTTTTTAGGAAGTAGCTTGGGAAAATAAATCGGATTGAGAGCGGTCTTGGTATTCTTTTCGCATACGGGCTAGAATTTCGTAAATGTAGGGCAATGACAGATTAAACTTTTGCACTAGCTCAAAATGGTTGTTGCCGTTAAAGGCTTCCCAAATTTGTAAGTCTCGTTCGTGGTATTGCCATGCGTTGTTTTTGGTGACGTAAAACATACTACCGCCCCAATGTTCGGCTAGGCGGTTGGCAAGTTCGCCTGCGATTTGGCTGGCGGTTTTGTCGTCAATGTCTAGGGTGTGGCTGATGATTTGTGTGCCAAAGTTGCGTAGGTCATTGAAGAAGTTTTCGGCTTGGACGATAAATAGTATGGTCGCTGTGCCTAGCCAAAGTAGGCAGAATGTAAGGGCTAGGTATTCTTCGGTGGTGGCTTTCATGGTTGTTCCTTAAAAATTTGGGTTTTTAAAAGTGTTAAAATGTGTGTAAACTTAAACTATGTAATATTGCTTTCAACGGCTTGGTTGATAGGCTTTAGTCCTAGTTTGACGGCGATGGTGTGTCCTGTGCCGTATAGGGCTTTGTTTTCGCCACGTAGGACACGGTAGACTTGGACGGGTTTGTAGCCGTTTTGTTTTGCCCATTGTTTGACGGTTAGTCCTTGTGCGTATAGGCGTGCTTTGACGGCGTCGGCTTTTTGTTTGTGGGTGGGATAAATTGGGTTGTTCATAATTTTTCCTTTTAAATCAATGGGTTATGTTTTGGTAAGGGCAAAAAAATTTTGCCCTTACTTTTTTTTAGGCTTTGTGGTTGGTTATTGGGTGGTGAAGGTGGCTGTGAGGCTGGGTGTTGGTTTTGGTTCGGCTCTTTTTTGGAGCATGCCGTCATTGCCTAGTTGTAAAATACCGTGTTTGATACTATAGACGGTATGCTGGGATAGTCCTGTCGCCTGTGAGATGTAGGCGAGGGATTTGCCGTCTTTTAGCATGGTTTGGACGGTGAAGTAGTCTTCGTTGGTGGCTGGGCGGTAGCGACGACGGGTTTATTTGTTTGTCCAAGAGTGCCTAGGGTCTGTGCCTGTAAGTCCGTGTGTGCGGGTGTGGCTGGCTATTAGGCGGTTTATCATGGCGGTTTGCCCTTGTATGGTCTGTTGTAGGGTGCGGATGAGTTGGGTGATTTGGGTGTTGGTGATGCCTTGTTTTGGGGTTGTGCGTTCGGCTTGTAGGCGTAGCATCTGTTGTTCGCAGTCAATGAAGTAACGGCGTGCTTCTCGTCCTTTTTCGGTACGTTCTACCATTGCTAGTTCTTTTGCCATGTCTAGGGTAATAAAGTATTCTTTGGTTGGGCGACCGCCTTTGTTTTCTTGGTTTTGGGGTTTTACTAAATTTTCAGTAAAACCTACAAAATCAACATTTTCTTTGAATTCATATTCATGAATACGGTTTTTAATCCAGTCATTAAACCGTGTTTTGTTGCCCAAAAATTCGTGAAGTTCACGAGCATTTACGGTTGGGATTTGACGATTACCGATAAGACGGTTGGTTACGGGGATAAGGTTTTGGGTTGGCATGGTTATGCTCCTTGTTAGGTTATGTGCTGTTGCACGGTGAAATTAGGCGATAGTCTTAAGACCCAAATCAATGGCAATGGCTAAGCTCTCGCCACGCATGGCTTTGCTTGAGCCGTTCATGACACGAATGGCAGTCTGATAGGTATAACCTTTTTCTTCTGCCCATTGTTTTAGGGTTTTGCCTTGTTGGTAAAGGCGTTGGTAAACCTGCTCTTTGGTAAGTGGTTGGGTTTGATGGGGGTTGTTCATAGGAAATTTTCCTTTTCGTAGGGTTAAAAACAAGTGTATTAATTGACATATATTGATTAAATATGATATTATTAATACTAGAAATGATTACTAAACTATCTAAGTTATCATTAATTATCATTATGATAATAAAATGATAATACTATGTCAAGAGATTTTTTTATGAATGAGCAAAATTTTTTTAGAAGGCTATGGTGCTAGACTGAAATATGAGCGTATCCGCCTTGATTTGACCCAAGAACAAATCGCAGAAAAATGTGAAATTTCTCGTGTGCAGTGGGGTAAATACGAAAGAGAAGTGGCAACACCTTCACGGAGAGTAATGACAAGATTAGAAAAACTGAACTTAGATACAGTTTTTGTTATAACAGGGAAAAAAACTATCCGTCCAAAAGAGTTTCATGAAATGAATGAAGTAGAACGCAAACTTTACCAAATGGAAAATGCGGAAAATTGGGTTAATGAAGCAGAGCAACAAAACGCTCCTGTCAAGCTACACCCTGCTTTTAAACAAGCCCTTATCTCGGCGGTAGCAATGCATGGACTAACCCAAGCTGGGGTGTTTCGCCTTATAGATACGCTGGGTTTGATTGAGCGAGCCAAAGAAAACCCCCAGTCCTAAATAGTCAAATTTTAAATAGTTTTAATAAGTGAGAGCCTTATGAAAAAATCCCTTATTTTATTCGCTATGATGTTAGCATTGGTTGGCTGTGGCGAACCCGCCCAAACTGCCCAAGAAACCCAAGCCGAGCCACCACAGGCAAATCTTACCAGTGCCAATCAGAACCCAGAACAACCCACCAAATTAACGAAAGAGCAAGCAAAAGATTTTGCAGTTGGTGTTTTGGAGAAAATTAAAAACGAAGAACAAAATGCTCTAAAATCCTTTGCAAATCAAGACATCAATGCATTAAAGCAACAAGATCAAGATTTAATAAATTATGTGCTTGGCTCTTATTGGCTAGATGATGATGCCTTAGCACCTTATACCAAATGCGACATAGCTTTAAGGGATTTGCAATTGTATGTTGGCTCGCTAAAAATGCAGTTGGAAAATAACACACCCCAAATGCAAAAAATAGCCGAGCAAGAAAAACAAGATTATCTCAAATCTAAAAATACTTGTGAAAAATTGGTACAAATGCCTTATAATGAGGCGTTAGAAGCCAGTCAATAAACAAAACCCTTAAACCTTCCTAAAATCCCCACCATTCCCCCCATGTTATCCTAGCCCCATCATGACTTAATGGGGCTTTTTATGACTTATCTTACCAAACATTTTAGTTATCGTGAAATGACACGAAGCGAGACCGCCAGACGACATGGTATTGATAACACGCCAAACGCTAGCGAGCTTGATAATATCCGCTACACTGCCGAACAACTGGAAAAAATTCGTGCCTATCTGAATAACAAATACCAACGACCCATCGCTATTATCGTTACTTCCTGCTTTCGCAATGAAAAAGTCAATCGGCTGGTCGGCGGTAGCAAAACGTCTGCTCATCGCTATGGCTTGGCGGTGGATTGTGATGCTACAGGCTTTATATCTGCCGATTTTGCCAAAGAAATTATCACAATGAAAAATGAAGGCTTGATTGACTATGACCAGCTTATCTTGGAGTTTCCAGAGCGTGGTGATGGGGCGTGGGTACATATCGGCTTTAAGAAAAACGGCGTGGGACACCGTAAGCAAGTACTGACTGCGGTCAAGCGAGGTGGCAAAACTACCTATCTACAGGGGCTTATTGTATGAAAGCTAAGTTTACACACGTTAAATTGGTGGCAAACTGGCAGACAGGTTACAAATGGTTTTCTACTTGGGCGTTTGCCTTGATTGTGTTTTTGGCGACCACAGACCTACCGCCAGAAATTATTAACCTATTACCACCAGTTATTCGGGATAAACTGACCGCCATTGTAGCGGTGTGTGGTTTGATTTTACGCTTTGTCAAACAAAAACCGCTTACATTGCTAGACGGTGGTGAAAAAGAAACGGAGCGTTGGTAAAAATGAATGATATTGTGGATAGAGCCAATCTTGAAGCTCAGTTTTGGATAGCGGAAAAAGTACGACAAATCACCAAATTCCAAAAGCCAAATGATGTGCATGACTGCATGGATTGTGGTGAGCCTATTGGGGTGCAACGTAAAAAATCTGTACCTCATGCGGTGCGGTGTTATAAGTGCCAAAGTAGGCTTGAAACAAGGGGTAAGCGATGATACTAGAATTGGAGGGTTATCAGGCGATTATGCTTGCTGTTACTATTGGTGGGTCAATCTTTGGGGCTGGTAAAGGTTTTTTTGCTCGGATTGAAGGCTCATTAAAAGAGCGTGATGAGGGGCTAAAAGCCGAAATTGCTAAGGTCAATGACTTTATGAGTAAAGCTTCTGAGGATATTCGCCAGCTTGATCGTGAGATTTTGAAATTAAAGGCGGAGTTACCACGAGAGTATGTCGCTAAAGAGGACTTTATCCGTTCGTTTACGGTGGTGGAGGCGAAAATAGATGCGGTGCAAGCGGCACTTGCCCATTTGAATAAGGAGAGATGATGAGTGTTGATGTTTTGAAAGTCCGCCGTGAAGGTATGCGCTGGTATTTATTATTAGCTTTGCACAATGCACGTCCTTTGGGGGCGTTGGATATGCTACTACTTGACGTGGTAAGAAGTATCTATGCAGATGGTACAAGCACTGAGCTACATACCCAGCTTGACTATTTATATAGCCATCACTTTGTGGAGCTTGACAAACGTCCAGACGGTCATTGGCACGCACGGCTAACCCACACAGGCATTGATGTGGTGGAATATGTGGCAAAATGCCCTGTCGGCATTGCCAGACCTGTCAAATATTGGAGCTAAATGGGGGGGCAATGACATGGCAAGACAAACGGCAATAGACCGCCTATCAGCTGAACACAAAAAGCTATTGGACGAAAGGCTAACAACCAATGGCTTTTATGGTTATGTGGAGCTTGCTGAGTGGCTTGGCGAGTTAGGTTATGAAATCAGTAAATCTGCCATACACCGCTATGGGCAAAAGCTAGAACGTAAACTGTCCGCTATCAAGGCAAGCACGACAGCGTCTTTGATGATAGCCGAGGCAATCCCTGATGATGGCGATGCCAGAAGTCAGGCGGTGTTATCGCTGGTGCAAACCGAGCTGTTTAATGCCCTAGTTGCCTTGCAAGATTTGGAAGATGATGAAAGCCTTGACCCTGTTAAACGCCTTGCAATGATAACCAAAGCAGGTAAAGGTATTAGCGAGATTGTCAAAGCGTCCGTTTTACAAAAACAACACGCTTTAGATGTCAAAGAAAAAGCCGAACAAACCGCTGCCGAGGTAGAAATCATCGCCAAAACAGGTGGACTGTCTGATGAGACGGCTAATCTTATTCGTGCAAAAATCTTGGGGATTGCCGAATGACTATGCAAAGCGTGCCAAGCGTACTGCTCCCTTATCAGCAAGATTGGATAGCCGACCAATCGGAAGTGAAAATCTTTGTCAAATCTCGGCGTATCGGTGGCTCGTGGGCGGAAAGCTCGGAGTCGGCTTTGGAGGCATCTCGCACAAACGGACAAGACACTTGGTACATCGGCTACACAAAGGATATGGCGATAGAGTTTATCCGTGATGTGGCGGACTGGGCGAAGTTTTATAATTTGATAGCTGATGAAATCTATGAGCATGAAGAGATTTTTGAAAATAATAATGAGAAAAAAGGCAATCCTTGCGTTTACCATTAAATTTGCCAGTGGCTACCGTGTAACCGCCCTATCATCATCACCTAGAAACTTGCGTGGTAAGCAGGGGCGTGTGGTGATAGACGAGGCGGCTTTTCATGATGATTTGGACGAGCTGTTAAAATCGGCTTTGGCTCTGACCATTTGGGGCGGCTGTGTGCGGATTATCTCAACGCATAACGGTGTCGCCAACCCTTTTAATCAGCTGGTGGAAGATGTCAAAGCAGGTAAATTGCCGTACAGTTTGCACCATTGCACTTTTAATGAAGCCTTAGCACAGGGGCTTTATCAGCGGATTTGTCTAAAACGTGGCATAGCGTGGACAGTGGACGGTGAGCGTGAATGGGCGGACAATATCCGTGCGATGTATGCTGATAATGTGGATGAAGAGCTGGACTGCGTGCCAAAAAATAGTGGTGGCAAATACTTATCTCGTGCGTTGATTTTAAATGCGATGAATGATGATACACCCTATGTGATTTATAAAGAAACGGACGAGTTTAATTTAAAGTCCGATAGCGTGCGTGAACAGATGTGTAAACTTTGGTGTGCGGATAATTTGGACGCTATTTTTGCCAATTTTCCCAAAAATGCCAAATGCTATGTGGGGGGCGGACTTTGGACGAAATGGTGATAAGACCGCCTATGCGGTGGCTTACCAAACCCAAAACATTCATCTAAAAATCGCCTGTATCGTGGAGCTGGATAATATCCCATTTAGCCAACAAGAACAGGTGTTAAACTACATCTGCGACCGCATTCGCCTTATGGGTATGGCAATGGACGGCACAGGCATCGGTGTAGCCAGCAGCGAAAAAGCCTATCATCGCTATGGCTCATCGGTGGTGGAAGTGATAAAGCTGTCGCAGGGCTGGTATAGCCTACATATGCCGCCCTTTAAGGCTGCACTAGAAGATGGGGTGCTGACCGACATTCCACGCCACGACAATATTTTATCCGACCTGTCCGCCTTTGAAGTGATTGGCGGTGTGCCAAAATTACCACCTAGTAAAAACTTAGGCAAAGACAAACAAAAACGCCATGGCGATACCGCTGTTGCCCTTGCCCTTTTGTATTATGCCTTTAATCACTTAAACAGTGGCGAGATGGTTATCCAAAGTCGGCAGGTGGACGATCGTGAAAGCATGGGCGTGGGGATTTTAAGTAGATTTAAAAAGATAATCAAAGGCTATGACTGATGAATAAACAAGATATTAGCACCACTTTGGCAGGTGAGATTGCCAGTCGGCAAAGCGTGAATTTTGGCTTTGGCGGTATGATGATGAGCCTACCCAATCCTGACCCTATCTCAAAACGGCTGGGGCGAGACATTGAGGTCTATCGTGAGATTATGAACGACCCTGCTATCAAAGGGGCGACACGGCGTAGGCGGTCTGCGGTGGTGGGGCTAGAATACGGACTGGAGCAAGGCGATGCTTCTGATAAAGTGATGGCTCTGTGTAAAACGGTGCTAAGTCGTATCAAGCTACGCTCGCTTATCCGTGAGCTACACGATGCGTCATGGTATGGCTATAGCCCAGCGGAAGTCTATTGGGAAAAAGATGGTGGGCTGTGGTTGCCGTCAAAGGCGGTAGGCAAACCGCCAGAATGGTTTGGCTTTGATGATAACAATAGGCTATGTCTAAAGCAAAACGGCAAATTTACCCCTGTGCCACCCATGAAATTTATCACGGCAAGAAACGACCCTACTTTTGTCAATCCCTATGGCGTGGCGGATTTGGCGGCTGTGTATTGGCTGTCGGTGTTTAGAAAGGGCGGTTTGAAGTTTTGGCTACGCTTTGTGGACAAATACGGTCAAGCCTTTGTGGTGGGTAAGCACCCACGAGCGACACCACACACCGAAGTGGAAAAAATCTTAGACAGTCTAGAAATGCTCTCCCAAGATGGCGTGGCGGTAATACCTAATGACGGCTCGGTGGAAATCTTGGAGTCGGTGGGTAAAGGGGCGACGGCAGATATGTTTGAACGACTGCTCAAGTATTGTCGAGATGAGATTAACATTGCCCTACTGGGGCAAAATCAATCCACCGATGCGTCAAGCACCAATGCTTCGGCACAGTCTGGTATTGAGGTTACCAAAGATATTCGTGATGCTGATGGTGTGATGATAGCGGAGGCGATTAATCAGTTGCTCGGCTATGTGGTGGCGTTAAATGTCGGCGATAATGAGCCTGTGCCTGTGTGGTCTATGTGGGAGGAAACGGATGTCACCGCTCAATTGGCAACTCGTGATATGAATATGCAACAGGCGGGTGCTAGGTTGACAAAGCATTATTTTATGCGGGCTTATGATTTGGCTGAAGATGAGGTGGAGGTCGATGCACCGCTGTCGGCGAATGCTCGTCGTCGTGGGCGTGAGTTGCGTAGTCGTAGTAATGTGGTTAATCAGATGTCTGGTGGTGAGGCAACTTTTAGTGAACAGGTTGGTGGCTTTTTTCCTGTGCGTAGGGATTTTGCCAATGATACGGCAGAGCAATTGGCAAATGATGCACAGCCTGTGATGAATGCGTGGCTGTTGCGTCTGAAGTATGTTGTTGATAATGCTCCGAGTTTGGAGGATTTGCCTCATCTTATCGCTCGTGAGTTTGACGAATTGCCAACGGATAAGCTGGTTGAAGTGATACAGCTGGCAATGATGGCAGGGACATTGGCTGGCATGGGTGAAGTGGTGGCAGAAAATGAGTGATAAAGAGCTGACTGGGGTGCAATTAGCTTTTGATTTACCTTTTGATGAACAAATAGCGTTTTTTAAGCAAAAGGTGCGTCTGCCAACAGCAAGATATGATGAACTAACAAGCCAAATGCACGATAAAGCCTTTGTGGTGGCAGGGGCAATGAAAGCTGACTTACTCAACGACTTACACAAAGCCGTGTTATCAGCGATAGAAAATGGCGAAGCTCTGTGGCAGTTTCAAAAAAAATTTGATGACATTTTCAAAAAACATGGCTGGACGGCAGGGGCTGAACATAGTGCTTGGCGTGCCAAGGTCATCTACACCACTAACCTACGCACGAGCCATGCGGCGGGACGCTGGCAACAGATGACAGACCCTGATGTGCTAAAAGCTCGCCCTTATTGGCAGTACCGCCATGTAACGCTAGACAACCCACGACTAAACCACAGACGGCTAAATAATATGGTGCTAAAAGCCGATGATGCGTGGTGGCGTACCAACTATCCGCCCAATGGTTGGGGGTGCAAGTGCTATGTGCGTACATTGTCCATAGATGATATGATACGCATGGGGCTAAGTGTGAGCGATACGCCTGATATGGACGGTTTTACGGATAACAGCTTTAACCATGCTCATGGCAGTACATGGTATCCAAATCTGGACAAATATCCGTATGCCATTGCCAAAGCCTTAGTTGCTGGCAATATGGCGACAGGTGTATTTGAACGCTGGCTTGGGCAGGTTGAAGCCCAGCTTGACGACTTTAAGGCAAGCACGCTAGACTATGATAATCTTAAAAAAGAAGAGCGGATTGTTGGCTTTCGCAAATTTAACACAGGTGAGAGTTTTCAAGTGGCGGTATTAAGCGAACAACAACAAGCCATTTTGGGTGTACAAACTCGCACGGTGCTATTTAGCGAAGACGATGCTTTAAAACAAGCAATCAGTAGGGACGGCAACACAGGCTTTGATGCCAGCAGTTATCATCAGGTGCAACACTTGATAGACAATGCCACGCTCATCGTCCGAGAATATGATAAGAAAAATGATACCTATCGTCAGCAGACAACTTGGGTAGAAGGCTTTAATGCGGACGGCAAAAGATACCTTGCCATCATTCATCAACCAAAGTGGGTGATGCGGTATATCTCAAATCCTACCGTCTAGACAGGGCAAGTGATGAAAAATTGAAAAGCAAAGGCGTGGTATTGTTTGAAAAACAATCCCAAGAATAAATAAGAGCAATCAGAAGAACGCTACCCAATTCTTGATTTGCAAAACAAATCCCAACACGCCAGAATGTCTTTTTTTAAATAGACAAACACGGAAGTCGGTAGACTACAACTTTCCTAAGGGCTGATTGCTCTTTTATTGTAACCCAATCAATAGGTAATTGCAATGCTAACCATTCAAGTTCAAGGGCTAGATACCGTCCAAAATCAACTGCTACGCTTGGCACAGCGTGGACATAATTTGACCCCTTTGTTAAAAGACATGGGCGAACAGGTACTAAATAGCACGCAGGAGCGATTTGATACTAGCACCGACCCTGACGGCAACCGCTGGGCAAGCAATAGCCCTGTTACGTTTGCACGGCTACTTGGCAAAAGTCATGTAGGTAAAAACGGTAGAATCAATGCTCGTGGGGTGAGCCGTGTGATGAGTAAGCGTCCACTTGTGCTGTCGCATACGCTTGCCAATTCTATTCGTTATCGGTTGGCAAGTCATTCTGTTACGGTGGGGACAAATATGGTGTATGCGAGGATGATGCACTTTGGTGGGACAAAATCCACCTTTTCCCATCTATGGGGTGATATTCCTGCTCGTCCGTTTTTGGGAATTAGTAGCACTGACAAGCGGATTTTGGAGCAGATGGTGGTTAGATTTTGGCAAACGCTGTAAATGGGCGATTTTTGCTGTATTTTGCCGTGTGTGGGTATTTGGTGCTTTTTGGGGCTGATGGGTGTTTATGAATGTTTATAAACGCTTTTTTTACCCCTAAAAAATAACGTCTAAAAATCATTTCCACCAACCGCCCCACAAAAACCCTTAAACCGCCCTAAAATTCCCCCTAACAAAAATCCCCTATCATTGGCGTTAATATTCCAAAAGGGATAAGCCTATGAAAAAAATCCATATCTTTAAAACAGGTACGCACACTGATAGTAACGGTACAGTTGTATCGTTTAGCGAAAGCGATTTAAAGCAGGCTATCAGTGCTTACAATCCTAGCATTCATCAAGCCCCCATTGTGGTCGGACACCCAAAGACAGACGCACCTGCCTATGGTTGGGTTAAGTCCTTGACTGGCGATAAGGGTAATCTGTACGCCATACCTGAACAAATCCAACATGACTTTGGCGAGCAGGTCAAACAAGGACTTTATAAAAAAGTCTCGGCAAGTTTTTATCCGCCCAATTCCCCCACCAACCCAGTTAAAGGCGTGTATTATCTGCGTCATGTGGGGTTTTTGGGAGCAGAACCACCAGCTATTAAGGGCTTAGAGCCGATTGAGTTTAACGAAAATGACACAGCGGTTACACTGACATTTGATTTTAGCGAAAGACCAGACGAAACAGCCGACACGCCCGAAAAGACTTTATTTAACAAGGTGGTGTCCGCTCTTGGCTCGCTACTGTTTAATGAGCAACCACCAAGCGGCAACCCAAACCCAACTCCAACCCAACAAAAGGAAAACGCAATGACAACCCCTAACCCAAATCCACCAACCAATCCAACCCCAGAATCAACCGTGCCTACGCCTGACCCACGAGATGCCGAAATTGCCATGCTAAAAGCCGAGCTTGCCAAAAAAGAACAAGCCGAAGCACAGGCAAAAATCAAAGCAGAAAACCAAGCCAACAATGACTTTGCTGAAAACCTTGTCAAAGACGGTAAACTTACCCCAGCTCATAAAGATATGGTCGTGGCGGTACTAAATGCGATTGATACGGCAAATCGTGCCAGTCCTTTAAACTTTGGTGAAGGCGATGGGGCGAAACCGCTTAACCAAGTCTTTAAAGACAGTTTAAGTGCTGGGCTGTTAAATACCAAAGCACACTTGTTTGGCGAATCGGCGGGCAAGACCACAACCACGCCACCGTTACAGTTTAACAATCTGCCTCAGCAAGTGCAGGTGGATAGTGACAGCATGGCAAAGCACCAAGAAATCTTGGCGTATGCTGAAGCAAACAAGGTGGACTATACCACAGCGGTTATGGCGTTGGGTAATTAAAATTTTTATGTTTAAGGAGCATGGTATGAATGCAAAACAAGCAATTGGCTTATTAACTTTGCCTGTCAAACTTGTCAAAGATACACCGCAAGGTACATGGCTGACAGCTAGTGGAAAATCTGCGAATACATCAGATGGTGAAGTGCCGATTGGCATTAGCCAAACAGACGGCAAACAAGGCGAGATGGTTGGCGTTACTGTCATCGGTACGGCAAGCATGGCTTTAAAAGACGTAGCAACAGGGGCGGTCAAGCAAGGCGATTATGTGGTGTTTGACGATGCGATGATGGTGGTGCGTGCCAATCAATACGCCCAATATGCAGGTAAGGTGCTGGGTGTGGTGCTGTATGATGCTCATCAAAACAGCCATGCCGAAGTGCTGTTGCGTTAATTTGTTTTGTAATTATTTGATTTTTAAGGAAAAGTTATGTCTAAAATTGTTGTAGACCAAGTTTTAACCAATGTGGTGCAAGGCTATCAAATCGCCGAAGCGGTAGGTCATTATCTGTTTCCACGAGTGCCAGTGAGTAAGTCTGGTGGTAAGGTGGTGTAGTTTACTGATAAAGATTTTATCGTGTATCAAACCCAGCGTTCTCGTGGTTCAAATACCAAACGTGTGGATATTGGCTATGAAGGGCAACCGTATTCGCTAGAGTTGCACAGCTTAGAAGGCAAAGTACCTCGTGAAGATTTGCGAGATAGCGAAACTGTCAGTCCAACGCTCAAACTTGGTGTGCGTGCCACCCAAAAAGCCATGCGTGGCATTATGCTGCCGCTTGAGGTGCAACAAGCACAGATGGCTCGTAACCCTGACAATTATCCGACTGATAATAAAACGGCTCTGTCTGGCACAAGTCAATGGACAGACCCAACGAGCGACCCTTTTGGCGATATTGAAAGTGGCAAAGACGCTATCCGTCAAAAAACAGGGGCTGATGCCAATATCATGGTGCTGTCGCCTGTGGGCTTTAAAGCGTTAAAAAATCACCCTGCGATTGGCAAACGTTTAACGATTACGGCTGATGGCAAGGGTATTACCGCACAGATATTGGCAGATTTGTTTGAATTTGATAAGGTCGTTGTCGGTAAATCGGTGAAGTATAACGAAAGCACCGACAAGGTAGAGGACGTATGGGGCAATGATGTGGTGATTGCTTATGTGCCGGCCGAGTCAGACTTTGACCGTGAAACCCCCGCATTTGGCTACACTTATGGTATGGAAGGACACCCATTTGTAGAAACGTCTTATTATGACAACAACGCCAAAACTTATTTTTATCCTGTAATTGATGAACGTGTGCCTGTCATTGCTGGCATTCATGCAGGGTATTTGATTAGCCATGTGGCATAACATGGAGAGTAATGACATGACAAAACAACAATTTTTGGCAATCAGTTGCTTAACGCTCATGCCAGTTCGTCATAACGGTAAGGCGTATGGTGTGGGTGAGTTGGTGCAGTTATCACACAATGATAAATTCTTTTTGCAAAAAGCGGGCTATGTCAAAGAAGCCACACCTGATGAGATTGCTAATTATGAACGTAAGATGATGCAAGCTCAAGAAGTTACCCCAAATGCGAATTCAAATTCGCATTTGGATAAGCAGGTAAATGATAGTACGGACACCAAAAGCGACAAAAATTCGCTTTTAGATGGCGATGTAAAGCCAGTCAATGATGAACTTACTGATGAACTTGCCAAACCAAATCATGAAACCAACCAAGCAAATCAGCAAAAGGTGGATTATGACAAGCTCACCAAAGCCGAGTTGATTGCTGAATTAACCACTCGTGGCATTACGCACAATCCCAAAGCCAAAAATAGCGAGCTTGTCGGACTGCTATTGGCAGATGATGACAAACTGGGCGGTGAATAAGTATGGCGTATATTGACATTGATGAGTTAAAAAGCCTTGTGCCTGAATCGGTCATGTGTGAGTTGTCGGACGATGTCGCAGGGGGCGAGATCAACTTTGACTTGGTGCAAACGGTCATCAACGAAGCGTGCGAAGAAGTGGACGGTTATTTGCGTAACCGTTACACCTTACCCTTTGCAAACACGCCCACGCTGGTAAAACAATGTGCCAAACAAATCGCTCGCTATGCCTTGTACGAACGCCGACCAGAAGGTTTTGATTTACCGTCTGCGGTGATTGAAGGGCGAAAAGTTGCGGTTAAAAAATCTAGAGTATATCCGAGATGGTAAAATCAGTCTAGGTATGCCTGATAATCTGCCAAACCCCAAAAGCATGGTGGCTGATGATGCAGAGTTTGCGGTGCGTGTTCGCCCCAGTCGGCAAAACCAGTCCATGCTTGGGGATTTGTTGGATTGTTATTAACAAAAAGTAGGTGGGCGTATGCAACACATTCCTATGTTTAGTCTAACCACCACTATCACACAAGCAATCGTGGATAAGCTGACACAGGCGGTCGGTCATGATTTGGCGGTGGCGTTTTATCCTGAGAAGCCGTCAAGTTATCGGCTCAACCATGCCAATGGAGCGTTGCTTGTGAGCTATGGTCGCCCAAACTATCCTAAGCACGATGACACCTTTGCGGTGGTGTGTCCACGAGAGCTTGTGTTTAGCATTACCATTGTCAGTCGTGGGCTGTATGATAGGTTTGGGGCTGTGCCTTTGGTGGATTGGGTGCTTGAACTACTGTCGGGGTTTATGCCAACACACGCTACCAAGCCACTTGCACCCATCAAAGATTATTTTGAAACTCACGAAAGCGGACTGTGGTTTTATACGGTAACATTTGTTACCCAAACCAGCCACGTCCAAACACTCACCATAAACACGATGTAAGGAGCAACCACATGCCATCATATCACTATATGGGCTGTGCCACAGGGTTTAGCGAGCATGGTCAAACGCTACTGTGGCAGCCGACACAGACCCCCATGATACTATCGCATACTGATAGTGTATATACAAATCGGCTTGTCCAGATGGGGTTGCTTACCCCAATAAACAGCCAACAAAACACCCCCCAAAACGATGCCAGCACTGTCCAGTCGCTACGTTTTCATGGTAGAGGCACAGCACAGTTTGACATCAGTCAGGTCGTATCAGGTCACACACAGGACGTACTGATAACGACCTATGATGATGGGTACGGGGTATTATTGACACTCAAAGACAGTGCTAGCTCCCCTGTGACTGCCACCGTCAAATTGATGATACCTGTCGGCACGCAGTACTGGTGGATGGCAATGGATAACCATCAGACTTTCTCCAGTTCAAACAATGTTGAGCAATTGATAGAGTATGATATTAACTTTGCCAATCACGCCACGGTGGTTAGCGACCAAGTGGTTTATGATTTTGGGGTGGTAACCATCATGCCTTTGGGTAACCAGCGTATTGAGGCATTGACCAGCAATACCATATCCGCAGACATTATGTTAGTAGAATAAGGAGCAGTGATGAGTCATTTTTTACACGGCGTTGAAACCATTGATGTCAATCAAGGCACAGCCTCTGTGCGTGAAGTCAAAACTGGGGTGATTGGTCTGGTCGGTACTGCTCCAACAGGGGCGGTCAATGAGCTGACCTTGTGCCTAAACTCTACCGATGATGCTCAGTTTGGCAAGCCGACACATGGTACAACCATTCCTTATGCCTTAAAGTCCTTACGAGAAATGGGCGTGGGAGCGATTTTGGTTATCAATGTAGGGAAGACTGCAAGTATGGCGGATTTAATCGGCACAACCGATGAGACAGGTAAACGCACAGGCTTACAGCATTTTTTGGACGGTTATGGGATTTACGGGTTTGATGCCAAAATTGTGATTGCTCCATATTTTAGCACCATTCCTGCTGTCGCTAGTGCAATGGAAAGCCTTGTAAAACGCATTCGTGCCGTCTCTTATGTGGATATGCCACTGGGCTTAACCCCACAAGAAGTGGTCGCCAGTCGTGGTAATGTTACCCCACTTGGGCTGGACATTTATCAGACCCAAAGCACACGGGTGCGAATTTGCTACCCCCACCGCAAAGTCTTTGACCCTGTTACTTCGCAAAATCGTCTAGAACCAGCCAGCATTGCCTTTGCTGGGGTGCGAGCCTACATTGATCGCACACAAGGCTACTGGACAAGTTCATCAAACAAAGAAGTGGTCGGCACACTGGGGCTTGAACGGCTTTTGACGGCTCGCATTGATGACCCTGACAGCGAAGTGAACATGTTAAACTCAGCTGGGATTAGCACCTTTTTTAAATCACACGGCACAGGCTTTTTATCGTGGGGCAACCGCTCGGCAAGCTATCCTGTCAATGCCAGTTATGAAAACTTTGAGCAGGTGCAACGTACCAAAGATATGATTGAAGAGAGTTTGCACCAGTCTAGTTTGCAGTTTGTGGACAAGGACATTAAGCAAGCTCAGATTGATAGTCTGGTTGAATTTGCCAATGGCTATCTGCGATTGCTCGTCATGCGTGGGGCTATTGTGGACGGTAAGGCGTTTTTTGATGTTTCACGCAATCCGCCAAGTCAGCTAACGCAAGGGCATATTGCGGTGGGTTATAAATTTACACCGATATTTCCGATGGAGCGTATCAGCTATGAACGTGAAGTAACAGGTGAATATCTGCTTAACTTAAAATCTGTGAATATGGGAGGCTTGTCATGAGTATCACGGTGCATAAAATCACACAGGGTAACTGCTATCTAAATGGTATCAATCTGCTAGGTAAAGTGGAATCGGTGGATAACCCTGATATTAAGTTTATTTTTGATGAATTTAAAGCGATGGGTATGATTGGCAAGTTGGAGTTGCCAACGACAGGCGTGGATAAGATGGAGGGCAAGTTAAAATTTAACAGTATCTATCCTGATACGGCAAAAATGCTCTCGCCTTTTAAATCCAATCAGCTACAAATCCGCTCCAATGTGCAAGTACACGGCAATCACGGCGTGATTAGCAATGTGCCACTTGTTACTTTTATGACGGTAACTTTTAAGAATATGCCGACTGGCAAGTTTGAACAGCACAAAAGCGTGGACGGTGAGTATGATTTTACTTGTAGTTATTTTAAGCAAGTCTATGATGGTTATGAAGTGATTGAGTTTGACGCATTGGCGAATGTGCTAAAAATCAATGGCGAAGATGTGTTGAAAGAATACCGTGAGAATATTGGCATGTAAACGCGTAAACGCTTAAATTAGCCTAAAATCACAAAGCTATCTGCTTTTGTAAAATAGTCCTTAACATTTTAACCTGTTAAGGATTTTTTTATGTCAAAAAACAACGCAACCACCCAATCATCTGCGATTAAATTGCAATATCCTTTTACTACTGATGCAGGCGTGCCGATTGAACAAATCCATGTCAAACCGCTGAATGTCCGCCAAATGAAAACCGCTCAAAAACAAGGGGCTGGTGATGATGCTGAAACTGAAAGTATCATGGTGGCGATGGCGTGCGACCTTGTCGTGGAAGATTTGGAAAAAATGATGATGATTGACTATACGGCAGTCCGCTCTCGATTTCAACAGCTTAATTTTGGTAGTGCCAAGCCACCAATGGCAGACGCTGATGGGACTGCTGGCTAAGTGGTTTCATATCCAACCTAGTGAGATGGAAGCAATGACGGTGGACGAGTTTTTGGCGTGGGTGGACGAAGCCAATCAGCAGATAGACAGGCAAAATAAGGCTTATGAGCGGAGTTGAGTGCTAGAAGTGTCAAGCATTGTTTTAATGCTTGCAAAAAACCTATGGGAATAAGCAACGCCATACCCACAAAATGCACCGTAAACAAGCCAAAAAATAATGAACCAAGAATGCCAAAACCAACGAAAACATACCATAACAACACGGACAAGCCGTAGCTGATGATAATGGTGGTTTTTTCATGGTTTAATAGCCATTCTGCTGGTGTCAGTAATTTGCTAAGTGTGTGCATTTTGTACTCCTTAATGTTCTAATTATATCATAAACTTGATGAAGTGGTAGGCAAAAATAATGCAAAATTTGACTTTTGGGCTTGTGATTGGTGCAACATTAGCAGGTGGCTTCCATTCTGCATTTAGCCAAGCCAACCGCTCGCTCAACCTATTAGAACAAAACACCATTCGTCTATCAGCAGGACAAGAGCGACTGGGTCAGATTATGGCTCAGTCGCTTAGTCGTCCACACGCCAATTTATCAAGACTAAATGCACAATATCAAAGACTTGGGGCTATCATAGACCAAACTCGCCGTTCCCAAGAAAACCTAAATCGTGCAATGAATATGAATAATGCGATGGGCAACTTAGCAAGTTCCGCTCGCTCTGGTATGGCACAACAAACGGCGAATTTGGCAATGGTTGGAGCGGGGATTGGCTATGCCGTTAAAAAATCCGCCACCTTTGAAGACCAGCTCATAGATAGCCAAATTACGGCTGAGTGGTCGGTGGCAGAGCGGAGCAAAATTGGTGAAACGGTGCGAGCGTCCGCCCTACAATTTAACCAAACCACTGAAGACATCAATCGTGGGATTGGTGTTTTGGTTTCTGGGGGATTAGGTGCTGTCCAAGATATTGAAACTCTTGCCCCCAAAATGACAAAAGCCGTTACCGCCACTCGCTCATCGTGGGAAGATTTGGGGGCGATGACGGTGGCAATGAAAGACAATTTGGGCATCAGTGCCAAAGACTGGGATAAGTCGGTCAATATGCTGATTGCGTCTGGTAAGGCAGGTCAGTTTGAAGTCAAAGATATGGCAAAATGGTTGCCAAATTTAACTCCATTTTATCAAGGACTTGGGGTGCAGGGTGAAAAGGCGATTGCTGAAATTGGGGCAAGTTTGCAAATTGCCCGAAAGGGAGCTGGTACTTCGGACGAAGCCGCCAATAATATGCGAAACTTTTTTAGCAAATTGACTTCCCAAGACACAAAAAGAGATTTTGAAAAGGCAGGCATTGATTTACAAAAATCAATGCAAAACTTGGTTGCAAATGGTATGACCCCAATGCAAGCGATGTTCTCCACCATTGAGCAATATGTTGGCACAAAGTCGCCTAAGGCTCTTGCCGAATTTACCAAAGCAATGTCCATCAAAGACGACAAAGAACGGCAAATGGCGGTGGATAGGTTAAACGAAACCTACAAATTGGGCGAGCTGTTCCAAGACCAACAAGCAATGAGCTTTATTCGCCCAATGCTTGCCAATAAACAAGAATTTGCCAACATTCAAAACGCAATGTACAAAGGTGGTAATAGCGACTTAATCGGTCAAGACTATACCACTCGTATGGGGTCATCGGTTGAACAGTATAAATCCTTAAAAATCTTTGCTGATGATTTGGCAATTACTTTGGGCGATATTTTAAAACCTGCATTGCTTGATGTGGTGAATGCAGTTAAGCCAATGATTGCCAGTTTTGCTAATTGGGCGAAAGAAAACCCTAAAATTGTGAGTGGTATGGTGGGGCTTGTTGCTGGTGTGATTGGGGCAAAATTGGCATTTTTTACCCTAAGTTTTGTGGTAATGTCGGTCATATCGCCTTTTGCCAAATTATTTGTGGTCTTTCGCCAAATCCAGTCAGCGGTGGTGTTTTTGCGTGGGCTTGCCGTACTGGGTCGTTTTGCTCCGATGGCGACTCGTTTTGCTTCCGCAATTCGTATGATTGGCACAGCGTTTACAGTACTTCGCACGGTACTGATGGCAAACCCCATTGGACTTGCGGTTGGGTCACTCATTATGGGAGCGGTGCTGATTTATAGGCATTGGACACCAATTAAAGCCTTTTTTACAAACTTATGGGCAAGCCTAAAAGCCTTTGCCAGTAGTGGCGTGTCCAATATTTTAAAAACGATTGCCAGCTTTTCGCCTTTGGGTTTGTTTGTGAAAGCGTGGTCGGCGGTATTTGGTTATTTTAAGGGTCTTTCTGCAAAGTTTGCAGGTTTTGGACGAGACATCATTCAAGGGCTTATCAATGGCGTAACGGCTAAGTTTGGCGAACTAAAAGCCAAAATGAGTGCGATGGCAAGCTCTGTCGCTGGTGCGTTTAAATGGGCATTGGGTATCCGTTCGCCCAGCCGTGTGTTTATGGGCTTTGGGGCGAACATTGCCGAAGGCGTGGCAATCGGTATTGACGGCAAAACAAGTCAAGCCGTCAAAGCAAGTCAATCAATGGCAAATCGTCTTGCCCAAACCGAATATTCAAACAAAGTTTTGGCGAATAAATCGGCTGGCGGTGGTGGTGCTAGTACCATTCATTTTAGCCCAACCATTAGCGTTAATGGGGGCGGTGCTGATGTGGCAAGCCAAGTACAAGAAGGCTTGACGATGAGCTATCGTGAATTTGTGGCAATGATGGAACGCTATGAGCGAGAGCGCAACCGCAGGGCATTTGCCTAATCCATAAAAATAAGCGTGGGGAAAAATGATAACAAATATTGGCTCAATTCAACTGACCGACAGCCGACTGTTGCAAGGCGTAAGCACCAAATTTGGCTATACTTATGCTACGCACGAGCTTGCCGTTGGTAAGCCTAGCAGACAAAGTATTGGGCAAATTTGACAGAATGGCGACTGGCTGTCCGTTTGCATTATCAATTTTGCGACCCTGCGACTGTTTTGGCACAGTTACAAACCGTGTTAAATAACGGCAATCCTGTGCCACTGGTTTTTGATTATTTAGATTATGTGGGCTATGTTACCCTTGATGATGTTGATGTAACTTTTGTGGAAGTGGCAACGAGTGGTCGCCCCTTAATCATTGACGGCAATTTGACTTTGAGTGAATTTAGTGGCGATACCACCATTCGCCCCAAAGCCCCTGCGGTGCAAGATGTCAAGGCGGTGCAACAAAATCCGATTGCCACCGCCCAAAC
Organism: uncultured Moraxella sp.; assembly: GCA_927911235.1. GTDB lineage: Bacteria > Pseudomonadota > Gammaproteobacteria > Pseudomonadales > Moraxellaceae > Faucicola > Faucicola mancuniensis. The sequence continues at coordinate 4,552 of CAKMOY010000145.1, read as the reverse complement.
GCCTGACATTAACACGCTACTGCCGATCGAACAGCCCTTGCAAAGTTTGGAGCGAGCCTTAATCGCCCAAATGCGAGCAAGGGCATTGTTAAGACAAGCGGTTGATGTGGGAAATGGCGACTTTACCAAAATCAATGACCTAACCCAAACGGCAAGCCTATTATTTGGCAAGCTAAAAAAAGAACGCCATTATCAGCACGCTACCACCAACCACCATTGATACTCATCAAGGCAATATGGGGACGGTACTAGACACATTTAACGGCGGTAAATCCGTGCTTGCCACACTTGCCAAACAGCAAATTTTAAGAAAGGTAGGCTAATAATGACAACCACCACGCAATACTTACAACACCTTGCCAGCGAAGGCGACCGTTGGGACACACTTGCCCATCAATATTATGCAGATGCTACCGATTATGAACGCATTATTGCCAGTAACCGCCATTTGCCGATTGAGGCGACTTTGTCGGCTGGGCAAATTGTTTTTATTCCTATTATTGTCAAAGATACCAATGCCCACGCCGTTCCTGCGTGGTTAAGAGATGATGAATAAAGAGAAACAAGACAAATGATTAAAACACCTGCCTTTACTCTGCTTTATAATAACAAATCCGCCACCGCTGACTTTGCCAAAGACCTAATAGAAGCGGTGTTTACCGACCATTTGACGGGTGAAGCGGACGAGCTGGACATTACACTTGCCGACCCCGACCGAAAATGGCTAGGGGACTGGTATCCGACTAAGGGGCGAGTTTGCAGTTTGCCATTGGTTATGACAATGAACCACTTCTTGATTGTGGGACTTTTGCCATTGATGAAATTACCATCACAGACAGTCCAAACACCGTGCAAATTCGTGCCTTGTCTGCGTCCGTCAATGACGAACTACGCACCATTAAACACAAAGGCTATGACAATCAAACCTTAGACCAAGTGATAAAAGCGATTGCCAAAGAGCTTGGCTACACCGTAGAAGGCAAAATACAAGCCTTACAAATTGAACGGCTGACCCAGCAAGAGAGCGACTTGGCTTTTATCAAACGCCTTGCCGAGACTTATGGTTATTTGGTAAAAGTGAGTGGCAAACGACTGATTTTTAGCAAATTGTCCGCTTTGAATACTGCCACCGCCATTGCAACCCTTGACCGTACAATGATTTTTAAAGGTTGGCGATTTACCGACCAAATCCGCACTGTTCCAGAAAAATCAAGCGTTACTAAGCACAATCCCAAAACCAAGAAGACCGTCAAGGCGACCGCCAAAAACGACAAAACCGAACCCAAAAAATCAAACACCAAAACCACCAAGCCGACAAAAACTAAGGCAAGCAAAACCAAAAAACAACCAGCCCCTTTAACCGTCTATGGGCTAGACAATGGCAAAGTGGTTAAGGTCAATTAAGGCACACCATGAGCAGACATAGCAAAGACACCCAAAAATTACGCACCAACGCCAGCACCCAACAAGTCGCTGATAGCAAAGCACAGGCAAAGTTAAATCAATCACAAGATAAGCAGTGCGAAGGTTCATTGACCACATCAGGCGACACACGGCTGACGGCTGGCAGTAATATCAATTTGACAGGTTTTGGGCGGTTTGACGGCAAATACCGCATCAAACAAGCAACCCACCGCATTAGCCGAAGTACAGGCTACACCACCGAAGTGGCATTTTGCAAGATTAATTAGGTGAAGGAAAATTTATGGAACTGGTATTTGGCTTGGTTGAAACGATTGAATATGCACCGCTACGCATTCAAGCAATATTGCCTGACAAAGACAATATGCTATCGCCTTTTGCCCTTGTCATTACGCCCAGAAGTCAGACCGCCAAACACTTTGACCCACCTGTCAAGGGCGAGCAAGTAGCTTTACTTTTGATCGATGATGGCGAGACAGCAATTTGCTTGGGTTCGGTGTTTAGTGATGTGGATAGTAGCCCTGCCGACCGTCATCAATTTGCCAAAATCTTTGATGACGGTACAGAGCTTACTTACGACAACGACAGCCGCACTTTGACCGTAAACGCCACAGGTACAATCAACATCATTTGCCAAAATGCCAACATTACTGCCAATAAAACCACGATTGACGGAGCGGTAGAAATTAACGGCGACACGACCATCAATGGCACGGCAACCATTAGCAAAGATGCCATCATTGGCGGTAGGTCGTTTAAAACCCATAAGCACGGCGGTGTGCGTGGCGGTAATGGTTCAACCACGCCACCCATTTAACGCAAAATACCTTAAACCGCCATAAAATCAAGAAACCCACAAACCTTTTATGATAGCGTTATGAATATCAGCACCGAAACTAGCCCAATTTCCACCGCAAGCCATTGGCAACCGTCCTTAGATGATGATGGTATTGTGATTGGCTTTGCCGATGTGGAGCAAGCCATTGCCATTATTTTGTCCACACCAAAAGGGAGTGTGCCACACCGCCCAGAATTTGGCTGTGAGGGTTTGGGGCTTTTGGACGGGCAATTTTCCAAAGTCGCTCCGCTGTTTATTGCTTATGCCACCGATGCGATTTTGGCAAATGAGCCACGAGTGCAATCAGTCAAAATCCGTGCCAAGCAATATGACGAAACAAGAGCATTTGCAGGGGCGGTGTTTAATATCCAATGGACACCGATTGATAGCCTTGTGCCACAAAATATGACTTATAAGGTTTAATAATGATAATCCGCCCAATCTTAGAAAGACCAAATTTTATAGACCGTGATGCCAATGCGATAACGAGCGAACTTGTCGCCCTGTATGAACAGCTTGCCAACAAAAAGCTGTATCCTGCCCAAGCCGACCGCTTGTTTATTGATGTGATTGCCTACCGTGAAATGCTTATTCGCACCCAAATTCAACTGGCGTGTGAACAAAATCTTTTGGCGTTTGCCAGTGGGGTAATGTTAGATTATTTGGGCGACTTTTTTGGTGTGGTGCGTCTTGATGACGAGACAGACGAACAGTTACGAGAACGCATTCGTCTAGCCCCAGAAAGCTACGCCACCACAGGCTCACGCCAAGCCTACATTTACCACGCCTTGTCTGCTGACAGCCAAATCATTGATGCGGACGCACTTCGGGGCGGTAATGGCGACATTTATATTCATATCTTGACCAGCGATGGTGTGGTGTCTGATGAGCTTATCCAAAAGGTGCTTGACAATACCAGCGATGAGAAAAAACGCCCCTTGTCCGACCGTGTGTTTGTGGCAGGAGCAAAGGCAAAAGACTTTCGCCTTGTCCTTGAAATTTCGCCTTTATCTTTGGCTGTGCCTGATAAGGTATTGGCTGACAGTAAAGTGCGAGCCGAAAACTACACCAAAGCCCTAAGAGCCAAACTGGGGCGAGATGTCGTCCCAAGCCAAATCATTGACGAAGTGTCCAACACCGACATTTGGCAGGTCAAAGTGATAGAGCCAGCCGAGCCTATTATTTTACAAGCCTTTGAATGGGCAAACTGCACCGACATTCAAGTTCAATTAGGAGCAATTCAAAATGGCTAATCTGGTTACTGATAGTGTATTGCCAAGCCCTTTGCAAAATCAAAGGTTTTTAGTGCTTGAAAGCCTGTTAAAACGCTTGGATAGCTTACCACCATTTGCCTTAATAATGTTGATTGATATTACCCCAAAGTCTGCCTTAACCGCTTTTGCCGACCATTTTAGTCTGATTGGTGATGGTTGGGAATTTGCCAAAGGTGAAACAGAACAACGAGAACTGATAAAAGGAGCAATCCAAATCCACCGCCACAAAGGCACGCCGTGGGCGATTAAACGCACGTTTGCCTTGCTTGGGTTTGGCGATTGTGAGTTAGAAGAACGCTTTGGTTACTATGAACACGACCGCACCATTTATCACAATGGGACAAATCGCTACGGCTATGCAGGGCATTGGACGCATTATCGCTTACTTATGCAAAAGCCGATTAGTAAGGCAGAAGCAATCAATATCAAAGCCTTGCTGTTAGATGTTGCCCCACTTAGATGTAAACTCGTTTCTATTAACCTTAAAAACCCAAAACACGACCGCACTATCTATCACGATAGGGCATTCACTTATGACGGAGTAATAATGCAATGGCTATGATTAACGAAACAGCAGGCTGGGTAGAAAACATCTACTTGATTGAACCTACCGACCCAGTAGAAGGGGGCGAACACGGTGTGGATAATCGCCCACACATTGAGCTTGCTAACCGTACAGCTTTTTTAAAGCAGACGGCGGATAACTTGGGTACTCGTATCAGCGGACTAACTGATGAAGTGGCACAAGTTAAACAGCTTGCCCAGCAGGGTGCAAACACCACTATTATTACCAATAACATCAGCAATTTAAGTGATAATCTTAACCAAGAAATCCAAGCCCGCACCGATGGCGATAGCCATTTGCAAGGGCAAATTGATGGGTTAAAGGAACAGATAGCACAGCTTTTGGCGAATGGTGGTCAGAATAATGGTGGTGTAAAGACTCCTGTATCAGTAATTAACCTCAATTCGATATAAAAAATCATTTAACTTATTGAAAAAATATAAACAAATAAAG
>CAKMOY010000144.1 GCA_927911235.1 uncultured Moraxella sp. | reverse complement strand
GTTTAAAAACTTTGGCAATTGTGCTTGCTGGGCTTGGTGTGTTGCTTCAAATTTGGCTGGCGGGTTCGGTATCGTGGACGACTGCATGGGTGTGTCTGACGTATCCGATTTATTATGCTTTAAGACGTTGGCAAGGCGTACCTGCATTGTTGGGGCTGTTTGTGGATTTGAGTATCATTTCACCGATTGCGTTGGCGGTTTTGTTGTATCAAGGCGATTCGTTATCTGTGGTGGCAGGCTCTGGCGTGATGATGGCGTTGGTGGTTGGGCTTGGGATTATCAGTGCGGTTGCCATGCAAAGCAATCTGTCGGCAAACGGTCTGTTGCCTGTGAATTTGTTTGGTATGTTAAGTTATCTTGAGCCTGCGTTAATGTTTTTGTTGTCCATTGTTGTGTTAAATGAAGTGGTAAGCGTTGAAAAAATGTTTAGTTTTGGCTTGATTTGGGCGGGCATTATCGTCATGATTGTGAATGCCGTTTTGCAAAAAAACAACTCCACCACTTAATTGTTTTATAAAACAGGCATAATATAAATTATAGGAATGAATTAGAAAAGCAAAATAATTAGTAATTTTTTTTATAATTAATATAAAAAAAAGTTATCTAAAATCACAATCCGCCACATGGTCGTTCACCATACCGCACGACTGCATAAAGGCATAACAAGTGGTCGAACCCAAAAATTTAAAACCGTCTTTTTTGAGCTGTTTTGCCATTTTGTCCGAAAATTCGGTGGTGGCAGGAATTTGGCTAATGTCGGTTGGGTGGTTGATGAGTGGATTTTTTGCCAAGCCATTGGGCGACATTGCCCATAAATAATCGCTAAAGGATTGATTTTGCGTGATTTTTAAAAATAAATTGGCGTTATGAATAATGGCATTGATTTTGGCACGGTTGCGAATAATGCCAGCGTCCATCATCAATTCATTGATTTTATTTTCATCATAAAAGGCGACTTTATTTGGGTCAAAATTATCAAACACTTGATAAAACCGCTCTCGCTTTCGCAAATGGTAATCCAGCTCAAACCCGCTTGCATACTCTCAAGACACAAAAGGGCAAAGAGTGTTTTGTCATCGTCAATGATTTTACCCCATTCAGTATCGTGATAGGCTTGGTATAATGGGTCATCACCGCACCAAATACAGCGTTTAAGTGATTGATTTTGCAATTGATTTTTCCTTTATTTTAAATTGCCAAACATACAGCACGCCATAAACTGCCAAAATCATTGCCAAAATCGCTTCAATCCAAATAAACAGATGAATTTTAAAACTGATGTCAAAAAACGGTGCATAATTATAATGCCCAAGCACGAGTAAACTCATTGCACAGTAGGCGAGTAGGGCGGTCAAGCCTTTGGCAAATTTTGGCGTTTATAAAAATGCAAGGCAACAAACGCACATGGCGTCATAAAAAACCAAAACAAATCCACCACATGAGCATTTAGCCAGTCGGGTTCTAGATAATGCTCAAAGTGTAGCACGTTGTCGGCATAATGCAAAATGGTGCTAATAATATTGGTAATGACAAGCCAAAACAGCGTTTTATAAGCAAACATTTGTACTTATACCAAATTTAGGGATTTTACCAAATCTTTATTTGGATTCACCGTGTTCATGGTATAAAAATGCAAGGCTGGCATACCTTCACTTATCAAACGTTCACACAATTTTACCACCACATCAAAACCAAATTCACGAATGGCTTTTTTGTCATCACCAAAATCGGCAAGTTGCTTGCGAATAAAACGTGGCACGTCCGCACCGCAACCATCGGCAAAGCGGATTAAATTTGACGCATTGGTAATCGGCATAATGCCTGCAACAATGGGGAATTTGTCTTGGTGAATGCCACGTTTGGCAAGCTCATCACGCAAATACAAATAGCTGTCGGCATTATAAAAAAAATTGGGTAATGGCTTCATTCGCCCCTGCATGAAATTTATTCACCAAATTGTCAATGTCGTGAGCAAAACTTTTGGCTTGTGGGTGCATTTCTGGATAACACGCCACTTTGATGTTAAAATGCTCGCCACTGTGTTCACGAATAAATTTAACCAAATCAAGGGCATACGGCAATTCACCATAACCAACCTGACCACTTGGTAAATCGCCACGCAAAGCAACCAGTCGTTTTACACCCAAAGATTTATAAAAATCCAGCAATTCGCCAATTTCACGTTTTCCATCGCCAATACACGACAAATGCGGAGCAATGTCGGTGGTGGATTTTTCGGTCAAAGATTTGACAATGCCGAGCGTGCGTTCACGAGTTGTACCGCCTGCACCGTAAGTTACGCTAAAATATTTTGGCGATAATTCGTTTAATTCATCAAAAACGGTCAAAAGTTTGGTCTGTCCTTCGTCCGTTTTTGTGGGAAAAAATTCAAAAGAAAAGGGCGTTTTTGTTGAATTTGGGTTTGGTTTAACGGCTTGGCTTTGGTTGTTAATGTCATTTTTTAATTCATTAACTAGGTTTTCTAGTTGGTTTAGGCGGTTTAGGATTGGGGTCATGGTTATGGTTTACTCGGCTAGTGGATTAATCACGGTCAAAAAATCATAATCTTGAAAATCTTTGACATTGACGGTATATAATCCTTTGATTTTATTATCTTTTAAAGTTGATGCAATGGAAGTATCAAAAATCTTTTTGCGTGAATTATGCAATAATACAAGTTCGCTAAAAGTGGTAACTTGGCTGTGTTTTGGGTGAATGATTGTTAAACCACAATCATTTAAATATTCAATAATATTAATAGCTTGACTAACAGAAAGAGGGTTTTCTAATCGTTGCCATGTGATACCATTGACAAATTCTATGCACGATTGTTGGCAAATACAAATAGGCAGTTCATCAAACTCATTTACTTCTTTCATTTTTTGCATTAAAAATTTTTGAGCTTGATTGTGAAATGGTGAGCCAACATTGTAGGCATATATTAAAATATTGGTATCAATTGCAAAAAGATTGGAATATTGTTGTAAAGTTTGATAGTTTGACATTACTCTACAATTCCTAAAATTTGTTTGGTACGTTCATCATACATTTCTTCACGAGTTGGCGGTTCAATTTTACCAAGATTAAAAGGATGAAGTTCAAAAGTTTTTCTTGGTTTTTTTATCGTAGGGGCGTGAGCTGACCGCAAATTTTTACTAATTTGCTCAATCGCATAAAGCTGTTCTTCAAAACTAGATTTATGTGTAATTTCATAAATGGCTTGTTCTAATGTCATAGCACTATTCCTAATAATGTTAAGAGAAATAAGGCAAAAGCAATGCACTTTTGCCTTATTTTACACCAAATTATTGGGCTTTTAAATCAATCAATACTTATACTCATCAGCCTTAAATGGGCCATCAACGCTTACGCCAATATAGTCCGCTTGCTTTTGGGTGAGTTTGGTAATAACGCCATTAAAGCCTGCCACCATTGCAGCTGCCACTTCTTCATCAAGTTTTTTCGGCAACACTTTAACATACACATTGTCGGCTTTTTTGTCGGCTGGCAAATCGGCAAATTTTTCTTTAAACAGATGAATTTGAGCCAGCACTTGGTTGGCAAATGAGCCGTCCATAATGCGAGATGGGTGTCCTGTGGCGTTACCTAAGTTTACAAGGCGACCTTCTGACAAGATAATCAAATAATCGCTGTCGTCATTTGAGCGGTAAACTTGGTGAACTTGCGGTTTGACTTCCACCCATTTCCAGTTATCACGCATAAATTGGGTGTCAATTTCGGTGTCAAAATGTCCGATATTACATACCACAGCCGTTGATTTTAGGGCTTTTAACATATCGGCATTACAAACGTGGTAGTTGCCTGTGGTGGTTACGATTAAATCAGTGTCTTTTAGCAAAGTTTCGTTCACGCCGTTGGCAGGGTCGCCACCCACAAATGGCGAAACAAGCTCATAGCCGTCCATACACGCTTGCATACCGCAAATTGGGTCTACTTCAGATACACGCACAATCATACCTTCTTGGCGTAGGCTTTGAGCCGAACCCTTGCCCACATCACCATAACCAATCACTAACGCACGGCGACCAGATAGCAACATGTCCGTACCACGTTTAATAGCATCGTTTAGGCTATGACGGCAACCGTATTTGTTGTCGTTTTTTGATTTGGTAACGGCATCGTTTACATTGATGGCAGGGACTTTTAGTGTGCCTTTGGCAAGCATATCAATCAAACGGTGAACACCTGTTGTGGTTTCTTCCGAAATGCCGTTGATTTTGTCAAGCATTTGTGGGTATTTGTCGTGAATTAGGGCGGTCAAATCGCCACCATCATCTAGGATAATGTTTGCGTCCCAAAACTCACCGCTCTCTTCACCGCCAACAAACAACTGCTGACGCAAGCACCATTCGTACTCTTCTTCAGTTTCGCCTTTCCACGCAAATACAGGAATGCCAGCCGCTGCAATGGCTGCCGCTGCGTGGTCTTGGGTTGAAAAGATGTTGCACGATGTCCAACGAACTTCTGCACCCAATGCCACCAGCGTTTCAATCAGTACAGCGGTTTGAATGGTCATATGGATACAGCCGACAATTTTGCACCTTTTAAAGGTTGTTCGGCTTGATAGCGTTTGCGTAGCCCCATCAAGGCAGGCATTTCGGTTTCAGCAAGTTTAATCTCTTTGCGACCGTAGTCGGCAAGGTTAATATCGGCAACTTTATAATCGGTAAAATTTTGTGTAGACACTGCGTCCACTCCTTATCTTGGGTTAAAAAAAGTAAATCGCAGATGTCGTTTATTTATTTCTTTTTAAAAAAATTGCTAAAAAAGAAAACCAAGCCTGACTTTTATTAAAAAATAAATAAAAGACGCAACATCTCTTGGGATTGCCTATTTTAAAAAATTATGACAAAAAATCACTTGTTTTGTGAAAATAACATCAGAAAAGTTGCAAAATTCATATTTTTGCTAAAAAACTGTGATAAAAATTACATTTTAGACAAGTTTTTTACATAATACTACATAAACACTTAAAAAAAATGATGACAACCAACGCAAAATAAGGTTTAATACGCACATGGGCAACTTCGTAACAAAATATGTCAAATAAGGCATATTCAGCGTTACGCGTACATCTCAATTTATCAAAACTCACTTTAATATTCTAGCAAATTTAAATTGACTATGATAAAATATCCAAACTTTTAATAAGAGGAAAATCTATGAAAGCTTTAAAATTAGCAGTTATCCCTGCTGCATTGCTAGCAACTTCTGCATTTGCAGAAGACGTTGTTGTTGACCAACAAGTTATCGCAGAGCCAGTTGCGGTATCAACCACAACTTACAACCCAGACAACGGTATCGTAAAAAACACCACAACACAACTTGTTGACGGTACAAAAACTTTGTTTAACAAAGCTATCCACCCAGCCGCTATCAGTGCTGAAGTTGGTACATTAGGTTACGGTGGTAACATCGCTTGGGGCGTAAACGACAAAACTGAGCTTGTTGCTGGTTGGAACGGTGGTAAAATTGACGGTGATGTTGATTTAGACACCAATGATTCTTACATTAACTGGAAGAAAGTTCTTGGCGATGAATACCAAGATTTTAAAGGTACTTTGGACTATAAAGCAGATTTAAACAACCCATATTTAGGTGTAAATATGCGTCCTTGGTCAAATGGCTTTACTGTTGGCACTGGTGTAATTTTCCAAGATAATGAAATCAGTGCTAAATTGAAAAATGACAAATCAACTAATTTTACTGTGAACGGTGTAAAATATACTGTAGACACTAATTCTAAAGTAGATGTAAGCGTAAAACCACGTAACGATATCGCTCCATACTTGACGATTGGTTATCGTCCAAATATCTCTGAACGTTGGGGATTATTTGGTGAAGTAGGTGCTGCTTATATGGGTAAAAGCGAAGCGACCGTTAACGTAGACGGTAGTGTTAGTATTCAAGACCCTACTGTTAATGCTCAAGTTAATGATGCAAAACAAAAATTAAAAGATGACTTAACTCATAAATTACAAAATAAAAATGTAATTTACCCAATTGCTAAAGTTGGTTTAACTTTCCGCTTCTAATAGATAGTCATCTATCACAAAAAACGGTATTTTTTAATACCGTTTTTTTATTGTTCAAATTATATTGATAATTTTTTTTGTTATACACATAAATTTTTATTGCTAATTTTTTACAAAATTGCTACTATTCACCAACAAAAAATGCTTGTAATAAGCATTTTTATTTTTTTGGAGAAAGTTGATGTACAACAAAGAGTTAGCTTGTTCTGCACAAGCAAATATGATTGATACCATTCATTGCTCAGTAAACTTTATCAGCTCACCGATGTGGGATTGGTTGGTTTGGATATTGATTTTGATTGGCGTGTTTTTTACAGTAATGACAGGTTTTGTTCAGTTTAGGCTGTTTGCTCACAGTGTGAAAAGTATGCTTGCCAGCCGAAAAACCGACCATCATGAACACTCCGAAAGCATTTCATCATTTCAAGCCTTTGTAACAGGCTTGGCAAGCCGTGTGGGGACAGGTAATATCGCAGGGGTTGCCATTGCGGTAAGTGTTGGCGGACCGGGTGCAGTTTTTTGGATGTGGTTTATCGCTTTGATTGGTATGGCATCGGCATTTGCTGAGTCTTCTTTGGCACAGTTATTCAAAGTCAGAGATGCCAATGGGCATTTTCGTGGTGGTCCTGCTTACTATATCCGTCAAGGCTTGGGGCAAGGTTGGTTAGGCGTTGCGTTTGCGGTGAGCTTAATTCTTTGTTTTGGTTTGGTTTATAATGCCATTCAAGCGAACACCATTGCTCAAGCGGTACAATCAGCTGTAGGTTGTAGTGGTGAAAATACGTGTCAATCATGGAATAATGGCAAACATTTGGTCGCAGGCTTTTTGGTATTGCTTTCTGCGCCGATAATTTTTGGTGGTATTAAACGCGTTGCAAAAATTTCTGAAATGCTCGTGCCTGTGATGGCAGTGGTATATTTGCTGATGGCGTTGTACATTATCATTACCAATATTAGCATGATTCCCCACGTTTTTAATTTGATATTGACTGATGCATTTACGATTAAATCGGCGGCTGGCGGTGCATTGGGGGGGGTGGTTTCTCAGTCTATGATGATGGGGATTAAACGTGGTTTGTATTCTAATGAAGCAGGTCAAGGCTCTGCTCCGAATGCGGCGGCGGCAGCCGATGTGCCACACCCAGCATCGCAAGGACTTATCCAAAGTTTGGGCGTGTTTGTGGATACCATCATTGTGTGTTCTTGCACGGCATTTATTATCTTGTTATCACAGTTGCCAAGTGGCGATTTGACAGGCATTCAACTCACGCAAGCAGCATTAGAAAGCCATGTGGGGGCTTGGGCTCAGACGTTTTTGGCGGTTATTTTGTTTATGTTTGCTTTTTCAAGTATCATTGGTAACTACGCTTATGCCGAGACCAATGTACAGTATTTAAAAAATAATCCCATGATTTTAAACGTATTTCGTATTTTGGTGCTTGGGTTTGTATATTTTGGCTCAATTGCTGAAGTGCCTGTGGTTTGGGATATGGGCGATTTAATGATGGCAACGATGGCGTATATTAACTTGATTAGCATTGCGTTGTTATCAAAATATGTGTTTATTTTGGCAAAAGACTATTCTGCACAGCTAAGATCAGGTATCAAAGAGCCAGTTTTTAACATTAACAAATATCCAGAACTCAAACAAAAAGTCAAATCCGATATTTGGGATAAATAATATTTGTTAAAATGTTTTAAATAATTGGTTATGCCTTAAAACCCACAGCCAATTTTAGAACCTGTATTCATAATGTTGTGAATACAGATTCTCATATTGTCAAACTAAAAAGGAAAAACCATGCCCCACCTCATCATTGAAACCAGTGAAAATCTTGTGTTAAAACAACCCACTACCCTACTTCAAGCTATCAATGACAATCTTTGGCAATCCGCCCAATTTGACAAGCCAAACGCCATCAAATCACGGATTTATACTGCCGAACAAAGTTTGATTGGTTTACAAAAAAGCAATGAAAGTTTTGTGGTGGTGCATTTTTATTTGATGGCTGGGCGAGATGATACGACAAAATCGGCATTGATTGAGCGAATTTTTCAAAGTATTCAACATCATGTCAAAACAGTTGAAAATATCGCCCAACCTGTACAAATTTTTATCAATGCGACAGAACTTAGCCAAAATTATTTTAAACAAACCATTTAAAATAAGTTAATGATGATGTCCTGTGTGTTGTGGGGCTGATGCTGTTGGCCTGTGTTGTTCGTGGCTGTGCGAATGGCTCATGCTGTCGTGGTTCATGCCATCATGGTTCATTTGCGAATGGTTCATGTCAGCATGATTTTCATGGCTCATTTGTGCGTGCTGTGCGGAGGTGTGCATACTATGGTCGTGTCCGTGCATGGCGTGCATTGCCATCGGCAAAAAAATCACCGCAAACCCAGATAACACCATAATCACGCCATTGGCTTGACGTAGCCGAAAACGCTTGATACGTTGTTGCAATGCCAAAACGGTGGTCTGTGTGGCAATCAACATTGGCAACGTGCCAAGTCCAAACACAAACATCAACATCGCACCAGACACAGTATCATGCCCTACCACCGCCATTAACAACGCACCATACACCAAGCCACAAGGCAAAAATCCCCACAACAGCCCTGCCATCAATGCTTTGCCAAAACTGTCAATTGGAAATACTTTTTGACGAATGGGCGACATTTTTTGCCATAATTGACCGCCCATTTTTTCCAAATGGTTTAAAAAAGGCAAAACCGAGCATAGACAAGCCCACAACGATAAGTACCGCACCGATTAATACTCTTGGCAAATTATTGTTTACCAAAATCGGTTGCAATACCGTTGTGCCAATCAAGCCTGCCACCAACCCCAAAAACGCATAACTACACAACCGCCCAAATGATAAGTCAGCATAAGCATGGTTTTTTTGCTTTGGGTCAGATTTTGCATGGACAGCCCAAAAGCGGTCACAATGCCCCCACACATGCCCAAACAATGTGGCGAACCAAAAAAACCCATACCCAATGCCATCAGTAACATTGCTAATGTCATGTTTTTACTCCAAAATTTTTTTGCCCAAAAATGCTGTTAATTGTTATCTTTTGATGGATTGCTTGTTTCGTCATTTTTTTGTAATTGCTCTCGGCGAAACTGGCGGTCATCAAGGATAATGCGTTGCGATTCGTTGTCTAAGTCATCAAATTGTCGTGATTTAATGGCATAATAAATGGCAAAAATCGCACAGACAAACAACACTAGACTAATCGGAATTAAAAAATAAATACTTTGCATATCAATAACTTATTAAATTTAAAATAAAACGTATAAAATAAAATTTTGTGCAATTTTTTGTTATAATATAACAAAATTTACAGATATTATACGCCAATTTTTGGCAAAAATACAGATGAAAACACAAAATTTTCATAAGCAAACCACACATCAATATTTACAATCAAGCAACACTTTTTGCGAATTTACAACCGCAAAACCGCCCCAATATGTTATGATAATCGTATAGCTTGTTTATTTACATTAAAAAAGGACAACGCCATGACAAATTTTATGCAAAAAATCAAACCCAGCAAAAAAAAATTATTGACTTTAACTGCCCTAGCCTTTGCAGGGATTATGCTTATGCCAAGCGTACAGGCAAAAACCGTCATCATTGACGTGCGTACCCCAGAAGAGTACCAGTTGAACCATCCAGACGGTGCGATTAACATTCCGCATAGCGAAATCGTGAGCCAAATCGCCAGTCAAGGCGTTGCTAAATCTGACACGATTAAGTTATTTAGCGGAAAAAGTAGCCGTGCCGAAAAAGCCAAATCTGAGCTACAATCGGCAGGTTATAGCAATGTAGAAGTGCAAAAATAATTGGTTAATTTTAAGTTTTTAAAAAAAATTTTAAAATTAAACGTGCAAATCATGTCCGCAACGGTCGCAAAACTTGGCTTCCGTTGCGTGTCCGAATTTACCACAATTTGGACAACTAATCGGCTGTAATTGCGGACGCATAGTCTTCTTCAATTCTGCGGTAAAAAGCCCAGTCGGCACAGCAATAATGGAATAACCCATAATCATCACAAAGGATGCAATCGTCTGTCCCAATGGCGTTTTTGGCGAAATATCGCCATAGCCGACCGTTGTCATGGTAACAACCGCCCAATAAATGCTCACAGGAATACTGGTAAAGCCGTTTTCTGCCCCTTCCACCACATAGACTACCGAGCCAAAAATCGTTACCAAAATAATAACCGCTAAGAAAAATACAATGATTTTATGCCGACTGCTTCTTAATGCCATCGTCAAAAAGCCCGCCTGTTGCATATAATCTGCCATTTTTAAAATACGAAAAAATGCGTAAAATCCGCAAAATCCGCACCACGAGCAAATATTGTACGCCCACATATAACAAACTTAAATAAGTTGGCAAAATGGATAAAAAATCCACAATGCCATAAAAACTAAACATATAACGGATACGATTGGGCGTGGAAAACAGGCGTAACAAATACTCAATGGTAAACAAAATGGTAAAAAACCACTCCAAATAATAAAAAATCGTGCCATATTTCATTCGCATAATCAACACGCTATCTAGCATGACGACCGCCACACTGGCAATCACCGCCACCAACAGCACAATGTCAAACAGCTTGCCCATCGGCGTGTCCGTACCGTCAATCACCACATGAATATTATGGCGAAGTCCTGACAATGTCATTGGTTTATCGTGTTTTTTATGGAATTTTGTTTTGATTGCTTTCATTGAAAAATTACTTTTAAAAAGGTGAAAAGACAAGCCCGTTGTTATTTTTTTGCAAAAAAGCCCAATTTACCCCCTTACATATTTGGGGCAAGCTAGTTTATAATATCACATTCAACCTTTTATTTTAACCAAATTATTTTAACCAAGTTTAACAAATAAGGAATCCAAACATGGCTGGACATTCCAAGTGGGCAAATATTAAACACCGCAAAGCCAAACAAGACGCTGCCAAAGGCAAAGTTTTTACCAAAATTATCCGTGAAATCGTATCTGCCGCCAAACAAGGCGAACCAGACCCAGCGATGAACCCTCGCCTGCGTGCTGCCGTTGAAAAAGCCTATTCTGCCAACATGACCAAAGACACCGTCAAACGTGCGATTGAGCGTGGTGCAGGTGGTGGCGACAACGACAATATGCAAGAAATCACTTACGAAGGCTACGGCGTTGGCGGTGTGGCGGTGATTGTAGAAACCATGACCGACAACTTAAACCGTACCGTTGGCGAAGTGCGTCATGCTTTTGGTAAAAATGGCGGAAACCTTGGCACATCAGGCTCGGTGGCATATTTATTTAGCAAACGTGGCGAAATCACTTTTGAAGATATTTCACTAGAAGACAAATTGATGGAAATCGCCTTAGAAGCTGGGGCAAATGACATTGAAAACGATGGCGAAAGTTTGCTTGTGATTACCGAACCTGAAAATTTTGGTGAAGTGATGGAACGCTTTAGAAAAAGCAGGTCTAAAAGCGGATAACGCAGAAGTTACCATGTCGCCATCAACCACCGCCGATATCACCGATGTGGAAGATGCCAAAAAAATCATGAAAATGATTGATATGCTAGAAGATTTGGACGATGTGCAAGACGTTTATACCAATGTGAGTTTTAGCGATGATGTCATGGCTCAGCTTGACGAATAGGGTAACTTTTTTGTAAAGTTTTATAAAAACACTTGAAAAAGTTGATAAAATCTTTATATAATGATTGTCCAATTGGGGATGTTCTGGCTTCGACGCTGGTAATGAAACTCAATGATGCATGTCAAGAGCGTATGTCTCTTGTAAATAAACGTACATTTTAAAATAGTCGCAAACGACGAAACTTACGCACTAGCAGCCTAAGGGCTACTTGGGACGGTACAGATTGCCTTTGGTCTGGTTACTCTCCCCGATGCGAACGCACGAAGGATAGCTTGAGCCATTGTCTCGCTGGTTTGGGCGAAATTTTAGAGGCTCGCCATTGGCATCCTGACTGTCGGTTCGCCAAGGGTTAAAGCCATAGACAGACTCTAAGCATGTAGAGTCATGGGCGTAGTGCTGGCGGACGCGGGTTCAACTCCCGCCATCTCCACCATTTACCATAAATCACATTTGGTTACATTTAATCAAATACAATCAAAAAACCCTTGTAAAGCTAGTATTTACAAGGGTTTTTTATTGGTTTTTTTAATCATGCTTAATCATTTTTAATTATTTACAATCACGTTTAATCAAGCTAAAATCACACACAATTCACACACCGACCCACACAAAAAATTTACACCAATTTTAGTTGCACCACCCGAAACATCACCATCACACCAAGCAGTGCATTTGTGCCAAGATACAAGCCCTGTACCTACAGCTCTTTGCCGTCCGTCCCCACAAACAGCCCATGCACCACCACACCCATATAGACAAGTAAGGCAAATCAAGACTGACAGGCTCATTCGCCCACGCAAAACCGCTTAGCAAATCGTCCGAAAATGGCGAAAAATACTCAATGGGAAAATCCACATTGGCAGACGGCATTTCAATTCGCCAAGCGTGATTTTGTGTTTTACTTTTTGTTTGATGATTGGTAAACATCAAAACATCACCACCTGCGTCAATCAGCAGGTTTATGCTGTTAAGTTTTTGATTTTGCGATTTATTTTGTAAAGATTGAATAAAATCTTGCTCCACGTTAAAAGCGGTCAAGCCTTTGGCAAAACCACCCAAATCAAGCAAAACGCCATCTTGTAGGCTAACCGTTTGGCTATTTTTATCAAACATAATGCCCTGCCAAGCGTTTTTTATTATTTTTGGGTCATTGATTTTATGGTTAAAATTGGCGGATTTAACATTTTTATCCATTTGGCTAAAAGATTTATCATAGCCACGTTCAAGCATGGCAGGTAGCACGGCAGGCGTGAGATACCGTCCGTCAGCCTTGCACTTACCACGCTGTGGGTTAGCATTTGCCAAAGCGGTGGGCTAATTTTATACGCCAAACTGCCTTCAAAATTGACTTTTTCTACCGTTTCAATGGCTTAATTTGGCAAAATTTAGGTGACTTTTTTTGCAATAGTTTGTTCGGACAATTCGCTATTTGCGTTTGTTTGTGTGGTTTTGATAAAATTATTTTTTTTGTAATGCGGTATTTTGGACATCAGCATTTGATAAAGTAGGACTAGGCACAGCCACTTGATTGCTGGCAATTTGGTTGGCAGCAGTTTGGCGTTGATACAAAGTAGCAAAAAACGCCAATGCTTACGAGTGTTGCAGTAAAGAGTAAAGCGATAAGCCAGTTTTGGGTGCGAGTCATGGTAGCCCCTAATCGGTTGTTGGTATGATACCTACTATACCGATTAAGGCCTAACACAGGCTTAAGCAATGAAAATTTGTATGTTTTTGAACAAAAATTTTATTTTCTCAATAATTTTTGATAAATAAAAACTTCTCACAAAATTTGGCAAAAGTCTAACAGGCAGACGAATGGCCAAATTTTTCACCATATGAGCGACAGTCAAAAACCCCATTTGATAAAATGAACGTTGCATAGCGATTTCATTGTTGGCATAAGCAAGTCCGCCCCGCCGTTCATACATCGCCTGCCCTGCCCGAGCATATACCAACACATCGGGCAAATTGGCAAACTTTTCACCGTTTAACAACAACCGCACCCACAAGTCATAATCTTCATAAAGCGGTGCATGGCGATAACTGCCGACCGCTTGCACCGCAGATTTTTTGAATGCCACCGTCATGTGGTTAATCGGATTGCGAGATTTTGCATAATTGACAATTTGCTCATTCGTGGTCGGCACAGTGCGACTGGCGTGGCTGTTTTGCGAATTGTCATTAAATTCGGCAATTTGACCACCAACGACCGAAATTTTCGGATTATTTTTAATAAAATCAACTTGTTTGGCAAATCGTTCTGGCACACAAATATCATCAGTATCCATACGAAAAACCCATTCATGTTGGCAATGTTTAAGCCCTGCATTTAAGGCTTTGCCAAGTCCAACATTTTGTGGTAGCTTGATGATTTTTAACGGTAATTTGGTTTGCCATTTATCAACAATCATTTGCAAATTTTGGTTAATTTGACCATCAAACACCAAAACAATTTCATCAGATTGCAAATTTTGATTTAATAAACTATTAAAACATTCTATCAAATACTCGCACTTTTCTTTATCATACAATGACATTAACACAGAAAATTTCATCAATCATTCCCTATTAACCATTGCTCAGCTACATCATTTTTTACTTTACGAGCGACCCAAAAACCGTTATTTTTAGCCGTTTGTAATTGCTCAAAACTCAAATAAAGTGGGCTATTACCATTATTGACTGTTTTGTCAAAAATAATTAGGCGTTTATTATCATTGCTTAGGCTAATTTGATTGTGCAATTTTTCTGTAATCAGCGTTTGTAAAAAATGCTCATCTGGAACAAGTTTTTGACAAAAAAATTCGCTATATTCCTGCACGAATGGCAAAATTTTCGCCCAATCTTCCCGAGTTACCGAAAACCATTGCGAACCAAAAAAAGTTAGCTTTTGATACAGCACAACTTTGGCAAATCCTTGTTGCAGTTTTGTCAAAACTTTCCCCACAAAAGAGCGTTGCCAATCGCTATCTGCGTGCAGTGCGTTCATGATAAATCGGTAGCGGTATTTTGGATTTTGTTCACATTGTAACATCACGGCAAAATTAAAATTTTCTTTCCAATTTTTTTCAATAAAATCAAAATCTTGCAAAACCACATCTTCACCACTTACCAAATGAAAATAGGCATTTTCGCTGTTACTAAAAGCGGTTTCAAACAGATTTAAAGTTGCTTGCACTTGGCTAAATCCGCCCCATTTTACATCAATTCGGTTATCAAGATAATAAATATTTTCTAAATTTACTTTTTCAAAATTTTTCACTTTTTTTGTCAAAATGCACATAAAAAATTGACGTTTTTTTTCACGTTTTGCCAATTGGATAAAATAATCAATCGGTTTGTGCGTTTGGATTAAAACTGCGTGTTTTTTCATGATTTTTGTTCGCTTTTATCTAAATTTAGCAAGGTAAAATCACGGCTTGCCAAAAACTGATAGGCATTGCTAAATTGTTCCATAAGTTGTTGATTATAAACCATAAAAATAGCAACATTCGGCAATTGTCGCAACGAAAAAACTGCCGTACTCATAAAGGTATAAATCTCATATTGCGTGGTCAGATTGGCGGTTAGCTCGTCAATCAGATAATCTTCAATGATTTTTTCGCTATGAATGACCGTCAAAATATCGCTAAAATCCAGATTTTCTCGTGGGTGTGGCACAAAACTGTCAATAGCAAACTTTTGTTTCATATTCACCACGATTTCACGATAAGCATTTTCACCGATGAAATTATCCAACGCTTGTCCCAATAAAATCCGTTTGATTGATAAAGTTTTATTATTAGTCTTTTCAAAATTTTTAAACAAAAAAATCGGTTCTATATTTTCTATAATATTTTTTTCATTGGGAAAAATTGTATAATGTTTTGCGAAACTGCTAAAATACTCGGAATATCTGGGTATTTAATGCCAATCAGTTTTTTAAACGTTTGTTGTGCAAAGGATTTTTGCAAGGGATTAAAATAAGTAGAATTGGGAAAAATATTGGCTGTGCCGTCATCAAATGTGTATAATTGATTAAAATTTATTTTAGAAATAATATATTGTAAAAAAATTACGTCAATACTTGCTAGATAAATATTGTTAATGTTTTTTTGATAAACATTTAAGTTTTTTAAACAAGTTTTAATTTTATTGAGCGTAGCAAATCTTGCTTGCCACGTTTGATTTTTAAGCTCTATATATTCAGTTTTTTGACAAAAATTTTTTAGTTTTTTAAAATAATTCCGATGTTTTGCATTGTCGCCATACGGTAAATATAAACCGATAAAATCGCCTTGTGTTTGCTTGATGATTTGTTCAGCGATTAAAACTTGTAATGGCGTAATGCAGAGAATAATATTCATTTTTTCTTATCAATTTGTTTAGTAAAATAGTATAATAACGGCAATAAAATAGCTGTACTGATAACGCTTGCCAACGGCACAAACTGCATATTTTCAACGCTCGCCCACCACAAAACCAGCAAATAAACCACCGTTGAAATCACCGAACAAGCAGAAATTTGGGCGTTTTTGGCATGATAAAACAGATAATTTACCAAAATTAAGTAGGGAATTGTCAGCGAAAACGCAAATACAAAAAACACCGTATAAAAACGGCTTGGGGCGAACGCCTCACCAAGCACAAAAGTAAACAACGACAAGGGCAACAAATAGGCAAACAGCGTTACCACAATCGGCACGGCAAGGCTGAACCAAAAGGCTCGGTGTAAGTGTGCAAGCTGAATTTTGCCTGTTTTTAGCCGTTCATAAAGGTAAGGCACGCCTGCCGAATTCACCGCCATAATTAGTACAGTTACCACGCTCGCCACTTGCACACCTGCCGAATAAACGCCAAGTTCATGGGCGGAAAATCGCTCGTTAATCAGCACACGGTCAAACTGCCCTTTAACCGTATAACTCAAAGCATGCAAAATCAACGGCAAGCCAAAAGTGATGATATAGCCGATTGCCAATTTTAGCCGTTTTAGCGTTGGGCGAATGCGAATATCAAACGTCTTTTTTAACAGTAATATCGCACCGATAAAAGTGATAAAATAGGACAAGATAATCGCCAACAAACGTTCAATAACATAGTTGTTATTTAACCAATAAAACAGCCCAACGGTAAAAATCACGTTGGTTATCGCAAGGCTAATTTGAATGGCAAAATAGCTAAACGGGCGTTTTTGACATTGGCGTAAGGCAAGTTGATTTTGTACCAAACTTTGCAAAAATGAAATCAAAACGCAATAAAAAAAACCTTCGCTTTTTTGTAAAATGCTGATAACAACACCCAACAAAAATATAGCAAAACTATATAAACCACCTGCCAACAGCAGATTGCCAAGCCCATTTTTGCCATAAACATAGTAATAACGAGTTATCGCACCGTTTTGCGATAGGCTCATAAAAATCAGCAAAAACGCCCCAATCGCCAAATAATATGACAACTCTCCAAAGCCGTCTGTGCCAAGCATTCTGGTCAAATACGGCAACAGCAAAAACGGCATGGCTTTTGACAACAATTCACCTGCTAGGTAAATCACGCTGTCTTTTAATAGGGCAGATTTGGCAAGGGATTGGACTTTTTTTCGCATTTAATCGTTATTTTTCAATCACTTCCCAAGACGTTGCGGTATTTTTGGCAATATCGCACAGCACTTTTTTACCCAAAATTTCATCAAAAAACTTCGGTGCAAGCCCAAAACCAGGGCGAACGCTACGAATGCAAGTTTCATCAATGACTTCGCCTTTTTGCATATCTTTGACAAAATACAGCGAGCGGCGAAATTGTACATTACCGATTTCGCTAGATTTGCGACCATAATCCACACGCCCAAGCGACTGCCAAGCGGTTTTGCTGTCTTTGCATAGATTGGTTAAATCGGCAGGTTCTAGCGAGAAACTGTCGTCTGCTCCACCACCGTTACGGTCTAGGGTGAAGTGTTTTTCAATAATACACGCACCCATCGCAATGCTTACCATCGCTGTGGTGTTGTCAAGTGTGTGGTCGGACAAGCCAATCGGCACGCCAAATCGTGTCTGCATATCGGCAATGGTGCGTAGGTTGTAGTCATGGGCAGGGGCAGGATAGCCACTTACGCAGTGCAATAACGCCAATTCGGTGCAACCGCCATCACGAGCGGTCGCAACGGCTTCGGCGATTTCTTGCTCGTCCGCCATGCCTGTGGAGATAATCATCGGCTTGCCTGTGCTTGCCACATACTTGATAAGTGGCAAATCAACGGCCTCAAACGATGCGATTTTGTACGCAGGGGCGTTTAGATTTTCTAATAAATCTACCGCTGTAAAATCAAATGGCGAGCTAAAAATGGTAATGCCAATTTTGCGTGCGTGGTCAAACAGTGGCTTGTGCCAATCCCAAGGGGTGTAGGCTTGCTCGTACAGTTCGTACAGCGACCGTCCGTCCCACAGTCCGCCATGAATTTGAAAATCTGGGGCAGTGCTGTTGAGCGTTATGGTGTCTGGGGTGTAGGTTTGCATTTTGACAGCGTCTGCACCGCACACTTTGGCGAGTTCGATGATTTTAAAGGCGTTGTCGATGTTGCCGTTGTGGTTGGCGGACATTTCGGCGATGATGTAAGGCGGATAGTCTGCGCCAATTGGGCGGTTGTTGATTTGGAAATTTTTTTGTCATGATTTCATATCTTAAAATAAAAATTGTTCACTTGTTAATTCAAACTCAAAGACATCATACGTTTGATTGTTTACGCTAAAATACTGTTTTAACACACCTTTTTCCACAAAACCCAACTTACAGTGCAATGCCAAAGACGCTTGATTATACGCAAGCACTTGAGCGGTAATCGCTTGCGGTGGCTTTTGATATAAAGTGTTGGTTTGATTAAAAATAAAACCAATCGCCAACAACCCAAGCAAAAACCCCAACCCCTGCCCTTTTGGACAATCTGGCGATAAATAAAAACCCCAACTAGCCTTATTCGTTGCTAAAGCGTTTTTAGATTTTACAGAATTATTTAACGTTTGGTATTTATCAACTGTTAGGCGTGTAAAATTGATAAAACCGATAGGTTGTTGATTTAACTCAAAAATTAGCAAAGTTACATTTGATAAACTTAACTGTTTGTTAAACCATTTTTCATGGTCGGATAACGCAATTTCATCTTGCCCAAACATAAATTTGCGAACTTCTTCATGATTTCGCCATTGCCAAACAGTTGTTAAATCATTTACTGTTGCCAATCTTACCGATGTTTTGGCAAAATTTTGTTGGTATTTTACCGATAAATCAAGGTAATTTGCTACTCGTTTTGCTCCAAATCCATCAACAACTTTTTGGCAATTTTGGCTAATTTTAACAAAAGTTTGTTGCAAATCTTGTAGTTTTGCTAAAAAATCCTGCTCAAAATTTTGCAAATCCAATAAGGCAACCACTGCATTTTTTTCATGCAATACATTTGCCAAATAGCTTTGATTATCAGCAAGCACAAGTAGCAAAGTCGGCACGCCAAGACAGCACCGCTCCCAAGACGTGCTACCACCTGCACCGATTGCCATATCGGCATTTGCCATAAGTTCAGCCATATTATCCGCACCAACAAGCACATGACAATTCAGCATTTGTTCAGCAAAATCTTGTACACTTGGCGTATGGGGTGCAGTTTTTCCCATGACTACGGTAATATCAAAATTTTGTTCAGTTTTTTGACAATATTCGGCTAGATTCTGCAACACTTTTAGCGTGATATTATCTTTATCCACACCACCCAAATTGATTAAAATCGTCTTTATTTTGCTAATTTTTTGCCGTCTGCCTAGGCTAAATTCTCGCCAATTAGCAAATTCATCACGCAATAAAGCAAAACGGCAACCCAGTAATAATTGACAGTTTTTTGGCACAAGTGATTGATAATCATCATTTTTTTCTGCCAAACGTTTGGTCTAGCAAAATATCACAATCATGTTCTCGGTCGGCTAAATCATCAATTTGTAAAATTTTAACATTGGGAAAATGTTGCCTTGCCAACGTTTGCCAATTTTTAGCAATTGCATAATGGTCAATAATCAGCCAATTAGGTTGTATTTTTTGTAAAATCGGTAAACATTCGGCAAAATCGTCTGTTTCGCTCACGCCTAGCCATTCGCTATGGGCATAATTTTTTGTAAAATTTTGATTTTTTGGTTTTGCTAAGATTTCAACGTTTATATTTTGATTATTAAAAAAATCTATCAAATGTCCGTCATGTTCTCGGCAATAAAAGTAACTTCATGCTCATTTTTTTCAAGCATTCGCAAGGGTCAAACATCGCATGATATGACCACTACCGATTTGTAAACTTGCGTCTGCTCTAATAACAAATTTCATTTTAACCCTTTAGCCGATACAGCATTTCAGCAAATTGCCAATCGTCATCGTTATCAATATCCACCACGCTATTTTTTGGCAAAATAAATGCAAGTCCATGATTATGAATAGAATTTTCATTTAGCCACGCATCACGGCTGCCCCAATAAAACTGCCCTGCATCATGATAAGCCGTTGTTAAATCTTGGGTGCGAGTGCTTTCATTGTCAAAAATCGTGGTAGTTTTTCCTTGTTCATCAATTTTTAACGCACGAAAAATAGACGATTCAAACGCCAATACAGGAAAACAAAACAAATGGTTTGATTCTTGCCAATTTTCAAAACTTTTGGTTAAATACTCACTTTTTAACAAAGGCGTACACGGATAAATACAGCAAATATTGGTAAAATTTTGTCCAATATTATCAATTGCATGGCGAATTACCGCAACCGTTGTCGCATAATCATCAGCAAGTTCTGCAGGGCGTTTTAACACCTCTGCTCCGTATTGCTCGGCAATGCTTGCGATTTCATCATCATCGGTAGATACAATGATTTTGTCAAATAATTCGCTGTTTTTTGCGGTAGTGATGGCGTAAGCAATCATGGGCTTGCCACAAAAAATTTTTGATATTTTTGCGTGGAATGCGTTTGCTACCACCACGAGCAGGAATGATACAAATGTTCATTAATTTTAACGCCTTTTGCAACGCACGCACCACATCATCTTGCATTTCATCAGTCAAATCATAAAAAAGTGGCAAGCTAATCGCCCCTTGATAGTAGTTTTCTGCATTGACAAAATCGCCCTGCTGAAAGCCCATTTTGGCATAATACGGCTGAGTATGCAAAGGAATGTAATGCACATTGACGCCAATGTTTTGTTCACGCAGACTGTCAAATACTTGTTTACGAGTTTTGCCACTTTCAGTTTTAATTTGAATCGGATATAAATGCAAACCAGAATAATTGTTTGGATTTCTAAACGGTAAAATAATCGGAAAATCTTTGAGCAATTCATCATAACGCTTGGCAAGCTCGTAACGGCGAGCAACAAATTTATCCAAATTTGCCATTTGGCTCACGCCCAATGCCCCTTGCAATTCGGTCATACGGTAGTTAAAACCCAAGTCAATCTGCTGATAATACCAACTGCCATCAGGCTCGCCCACCATTTTATCGACTTCACGAGTGATGCCATGACTGCGAAACAGTTGCATTTTTTCGGCTAATGCTTGGCTGTTGGTGGTGGCAAGCCCACCTTCGGCTGTGGTGATGATTTTGACAGGGTGAAAGCTAAAAACGGTAATATCACTAAATTCACAATTTCCAATCGGTTTGCCGTCATATTTTCCACCAATGGCGTGCGATGCGTCTTCAATGATTTTAAAACCGTAAGTTTTTGATAATTCGTGAATTTTTGCCATATCGCACGGCTCGCCTGCAAAATGCACAGGCACGACAATTTTTGGTAATTTGTTTTGTGTTTTGGCAATTTCTAATTTTTCGGCAAGTTTTTCTACTGATAAATTCAGCGTAATAGGGTCAACATCCACAAAATCCACGCTTGCCGCGCAGTACAAGGCACAATTTGCCGATGCGACAAAAGTATTTGGCGTTGTCCACAAAATATCGCCTTTGCCAAGACCTAAAGCCAAACAAGCGATATGTAAGGCAGAGGTGGCACTATTGACTGCAACGCCAAATTTTGCACCTGTATAATCAGCCACCAATTTTTCAAACGCTGGCACTTGACTGCCTTGCGTTAAGAAATCGGAATGTAGAACTTGCACCACTGCATTAATATCAGCTTGGGTGATGTGTTGCCGTCCGTAAGGAATAAATTGCGTTGCCATAATATTACCGATTAAATTTTACCAATCTTGTGTTTATTTTGCTCAATCCATGTTTGCAATTGTTCAACCGTCATCCATTCACTGTTGTTATCGCTGGCATAGACAAAACCTTCGGCAACTTTTTTACCGTCTTTGATGCGTTCAGGCGTTTCGTCCCAACCGTTAATTGCAGGCAAAATTTTAAAATGCTCAGGATATTCATAAGTGTGAAAAGAATCCTCGCTACTAATCATTTGCTCATGCAGTTTTTCCCCAGGGCGAATGCCGATGATTTGTTGCTTGCAATCTGGGGCAACGGCGGTGGCAAGGTCAGTCATTTTCATAGACGGAATTTTTTTGACATAAATCTCACCGCCTATCATATCATCAAATGCGTTCCAAACCAGCTCTACGCCTTGCTCAAGCGAAATCATAAAGCGAGTCATACGTTCATCGGTAATTGTCAAAACGCCACCATTTTTAATTGACAAAAAGTAAGGAATGACCGAACCACGAGAACCCATAACATTGCCATAACGCACCACCGCAAAGCGTGTGCCATGCTCGCCAGAATAGGCGTTGCCTGCAACAAACAATTTATCAGATGCTAATTTGGTTGCACCATAGAGATTAACAGGGCTAGATGCTTTGTCGGTGGATAAGGCAACGACTTTTTTTTACGCCTTTATCAATGCACGCATCAATCAGATTCATCGCCCCATTGATGTTGGTTTTTACGCATTCAAAGGGGTTGTATTCGGCTGTTGGTACGATTTTTGTCGCTGCCGCATGAACCACATAATCCACACCGTCCAACGCACGATACAGACGGTCTTTATCACGCACATCACCGATAAAAAAACGCACGCGTTTGTCGTCTTTATATAGCTTTGCCATTTCCCATTGTTTCATTTCATCACGAGAAAAAATGATGAGTTTTTTGGGATTGTATTTGGCAAGGGTCATCGGCACAAATGTATGACCGAACGAACCTGTACCGCCTGTGATTAAAATGGTTGAATTGCTTAACATGAAAAAACCTTGAATTTTTAAAATTTTTGTTAAGTAATCGGACAAAATTCATTATATTTTATGGTGGGTTACGCCAAAAAGACGGCTAACCCACCCTACAAACCTTTTATATTTAAAATTGCCCTTTTACTTATCTATAAAAAAGCGTAAGCCCAGTTGAACTTACGCAAATACATACACTTTGTTAGCCAATCGTTTGTTAGCGAAAATCTGTCGCTATTATACAACCACCACCATCAAACAAGCAACCACAACCAGCAACACACCCACCGCAATTTTTAAAATTTTATTTTGGCTTTTGACTTCTGCTAAAGCGGTTTGCACTTCGGCATTTTTGACGGTCAAAGCATTTAATTGTTGTTTTTGTTCTTCTATTTTTTGTTGGTATTCGGTGACGGATTTTTTGGGTTTTTCTTCGGTTTTATCTTGTTTCTTGCCTGTGAATTTTGCAATCAACTCTTGCACGACTGCCATCACACCGATTTTTAAGAAAAACTCTTTGATTTGGGCGACTTTTGTCATATCACCACGAAATTGCAATTTTTCTACCGCACTCACTTTTTGGGTAAAAATCGCTTGAGCCACTTCCCACGTAAAGCCATTAATCGTCACATCAACCTGCTGATTGGGCTGTAACTCGCTATCAAGCAACACACCATTGACCGTAAAAGTCGCATAAAACGTTACGTGTGGCACATAGCTACGGATACACAATACCGTATTATCCTGCACGAGCGGATACGCCGCCTGACGCAAACTAGCATCAGCACGCAACAATAAAGTCAACAAAGTTTCTATCAATACCAGCACCACGCCCAACGCCGTTTTGCTAAATGGATTGTCGGCTGTGCTGGGATTGGTCTGTTGATTTGGGTTAATTTGTGAATGAGATTGATTGTCTACCATGAAATACTCTAAATTTTTCACACCAATAAAAATTGCCATCATACCTTGACAACCGACATATCACAAGTAATTAAGCGTTAAAAAGCGTATTTTTTGGTAAAAAATGCAAAAAATCACAAAAAATCGTAAAAAAATCACAAAAATGTAAAAATTCACTTGCTTATTTTTCTCAGAACCCTTAATCTATAGGCAACTTAACAAAGACACCCCACAAACACAAGCCTTTGGGCGGATTGTAAAAAAAATTTGTTAATGTATTTTCATCATGCCAAATTTTTTTGGTAATTTTTACAACACTTTAATTAAAGGATACCTTTATGAATAAGTCAGAATTAGTTGATAGCATTGCTGCAAAATCAGGTTTAAGCAAAGTTCAAGCGAACGACGCACTAAACGCATTCATCGCATCTGTTGGTGAAGCATTGGCAAAAAATGACAGCATCGCATTGGTAGGTTTTGGTACTTTCGCAGTAAAAGAGCGTGCCGCACGTACTGGTCGTAATCCACAAACTGGTGCAGAAATGCAAATCCCAGCAAGCAAAGTTCCAAGCTTTAAAGCGGGCAAAGGCTTAAAAGACAGCGTAAACGGCGTAAAAGCTAAAGCACCTGCAAAAAAAGCTGAAAAAAGCACCTGCAAAAGGTAAAAAGAAATAATCTAAAATTTTTAACTAAAATTTTAGATAATATCTTAAAAAACGCACTTTTTTGGGTGCGTTTTTTGTGGGCGTGGTTTTTATAATCTTTTAAATTTATTTTAATACTTGATAATATGGGCGTATGCAATACGCCCCTACAATATGATTTCTATTTTAAATCACTATATCAAAAATTTATTCAATGGTTAAATTGCTAATCGCTCGTGTCAAAACCACGCCATTGGGCGTTTCGCTAAAGGTAGCTCTTGATGTGGTAATCAGTTTTAGGGTTCTTTTGTCTTCAGTGATGGTTTCTACAGTGATAATATCGGCTTTGGCTTGTTTACCTGTGCTAATCATATTGTTAATTTGAATGTTATAATGGTATTGGGTCGCCCTTGCCCAGTTGGTTTGCAGTAGGTTTAAATAATTGGCTTTGTCCAATGTGCTGGTACGCCCACGCCGAGAAATAGAAATCAATGCGTCATCACTCACCAGACGATTGACCGTGCTGATACTTTTGCTGTTGGCAGCTTGGTTCATTTGACTGGCAAAGCGTTGAATGTCGCTGTTGGTGATTTCAGCATGACTAATATTCATCGCAGATAGGCTGATAGCAAAAATACTGGCAACTTGATAAATAGGTTTTAACATAATTTTTCCAAAAAATAAAATAATAAATTTTTACAATGATACGAAATAATTTGTTACAAACATGATAGCATATTGGTATTTTTGTATGTTGTTAATTTGTTTGATTTTTATCACCGTTTGCTATTTTTGATAAGTTTTTTGCATAAAAATTAAATTTTTGTTGATTTTTTTACCGAATTTGACAATTTTTGGGCTTTTATCTTGAAAAAGTTTATTAATCGCTTTAAATCGGTTATCATTGTTAGTTATTTTGATGTTTTTCAAATTTATTTTGTTTTATTAATTCAAGGTTTTTTTATGTTTGCATTGTTTATTCAGTCTGCGTATGCGGACACCGCCCCTGCTACGCCGTCTGCGTCGGCTTCGTTTATGCAGTTGTTGTTACCGATTGCGTTTTTTGCGATTTTTTATTTTATGATTATTCGTCCACAAAACCGCCGTCAAAAAGAACATCGTGCGATGATTGATGCGGTTGCCGAGGGCAATGAGGTGGTTTTTGCAGGGGGCTTGATGGGTCGTGTTAAGCGAGTTCAGGGCGAGTATGCGGTGATTGCGTTGAACGCCAGTCAAGAGGTGATGGTGCAACGTACGTCTATTATTTCGGTGTTGCCTGTTGGTACGATTGACAGTCTAAAATCTTAATTCATTGTTCGTTTATCTTATTTTTTAAGAAGTCAAATTATGCAATATCCTGCTTGGAAATATGTTTTAATTGGCATTGTATTGTTAATCAGTACAATCTATGCCTTGCCTAATCTTTATCCTGATAAGCCTGCGGTTCAGGTAACGGGTGCGTCTGCGAGTACGGTTTTGACCCAAGATGTGCTGACGCAAGCGGAGCAGATTTTAAATGCTCAAAATATTAAAACCACCAACAATAGCTTTGACGGTAGTTCTGCGTTGTTACGCATTGCTGATGAGTCAAGCGAAACCCAAATCAAGGCTCAACAAGTGTTGCGTGAAAAATTGGGCGATAATTATGTGGTGGCGTTAAACCTTGCTCAAACCACACCACAATGGCTACGCAATATCGGTGCCAAACCTGTTAAATTGGGTCTTGACTTGCGTGGCGGTGTACGTTTTGTGATGGAAGTGGACATGAGTAAGACGGTCGGTCAGCGTTTAGAAGCGATTAGCCAAGAAGTCCGCTCTACCCTTCGCACCGAGCAAATAGGCATTGAGCAATTACAGATTAATCAAGATGGTTTGGCACTAGGTTTTGCCGATAATGCCAGTCGTGATAAGGCGTTAAATCTGTTAAGAGCCAGATTTGGGGCGACTTATGAGTTACAGTCTATCATTCGTAATAACAAGCCTGCTATTAACATGACTTTGACTGAAACTGCCCTTTCACAAATTTCTCAAGATGCCGTTACCCAAAACTTAACCACCATGCGTAACCGTATTAACGAGCTAGGCGTTGCCGAAGCCGTGGTACAAACGCAAGGGGCGAACCGTATTGTGGTGGAATTGCCCGGTGTTCAAGACACCGCCGAAGCCAAGCGTGTGATTGGGCGTACCGCAAACCTTGAGTTTCGTATGGTGTCCGACCAAAATAATAATTGGCAAACCAATCCAACCGATATTTTGCCAGCAGGCACAGAAAGCTACTCTTTTGGCGAAGTGGATAGCCCACAAAAATCGCTACTAGAGCGTCAGCCGATTGTAACAGGTCAAAACGTTCAAGATGCCCAAGCAGGTCTTGACCAAAACGGTATGCCACAAGTAAGCATTACCCTTGACAATGCAGGTGGTAAACTCATGCAAAGCACCACTGCAAAATCGGTTGGCAAACAAATGGCGGTGCTGTTTATTGAAAACAAACAACGTGTCAGCTTTGAACAAGACCCAACCACAGGACAAACCAAAGAAGTCCGCACGCCGTATTCAGAAAGCCGTATCATTAACCAAGCGACCATTCAAGGCGTATTTGGTTCAACGTTCCAAATCACAGGGCTAGACAGCAATGCCGAAGCGTCTGAATTGGCATTGTTACTGCGTGCAGGGGCGTTGGCAGCACCGATGTACTTTGTAGAAGAACGTACCATTGGACCATCATTGGGACAAGACAATATTGAAAAAAGGTATTTTCTCAACACAAGTTGGTTATTTATTAGTGTTCTTGTTTATGTTGATTTTTTACCGTTTATTTGGTTTGATTGCCAATATTGCATTAGCGTTTAACTTGATGATGATTTTGGCGGTGATGTCAATTTTGGGTTCGGCTTTGACCTTACCAGGGATTGCGGGGATTGTTTTGACCATCGGTATGGCGGTTGATGCCAACGTGCTGATTTTTGAGCGGATTCGTGAAGAATTGGCAAACGGTGCAAGACCCAAATCATCTATCGTGGCAGGTTTTAACCGAGCTTTTACCAGTATTTTTGATGCCCAGATTACCACGCTATTGGTCGCCTTTATCCTGTTTGCCATTGGTACAGGCCCGATTAAAGGCTTTGCGGTAACACTTGCGATTGGTATTTTAAGCTCAATTTTCACATCTGTTACTGTCACACGTGCGTTGGTGCAATTATTTTATGGCTATCGCAAATCTGTTAAACGTTTGAGCATTGGTTAAGGAGCTAAACATGAGTAAAAACGACAATTTAGACTTAGACAATGACAACATCAATGAGCCTATAAACCCAGAAGAAGCTTTGTCAAAACTGGGTGTAGGCTCAGCGAGTGCCGAAAAAAGCGTCAAACATAACCGAAAAGCCCCGCGTCGTAACGGTAAAGGCGTGAACCAAAACATGAGCAAAGCCAAAACTCATGCCAATAAAGCCCCTGTCAATGACAGCAATTCACAAGCCCCTGCCCCAGTTGCTGATGATTTTGGACAAGATTTTGGTGGTGAAAAAAGTTTGATGGGTCGGCGTATCATTAACTTTATGAAAGTGGCAAAACCGTTTGCGATTTTTTCGGCGATTTTGACCCTTGTGGCAGTGATTGCAATTTTTGCCAAAGGCTTAAATTTGGGACTGGATTTTACAGGTGGTGTATCGGCAACGGTGGTGTATGAACAACCTGTTCAACAAGCCCAAGTTCAAACCGCTTTGTCATCGCACAACATTCATGACGGTGTGGTGCAATATTTAGGCAGTAACAAAGAGCTGTTGTTAAGACTGCCCCCACAAGAAAAAAATTGAGGCTTGACCGCAACGCTAGATACTGCCTTAGATTTGCCAAACAATAACGCCACTATCCAAAACATTGACGTGGTCGGTAGCCAAGTGGGTAACGAAATTTATTTAAGTGCATTTGGGGCAACCGCAGTCGCCTTAATCTGTATGTACCTGTATGTGGCGGTGCGTTTCCAATCAAAACTGGCTTTTGGTGCGGTGCTTGCCTTGTTCCATGACAGTATTATTACGGTCGGTTTGTTTGCCTTGTTTGGCTGGCCGTTTGATTTGACCGTACTTGCGGCGGTATTGTCATTGATTGGTTATTCTATTAACGATACCATCGTTGTGTTTGACCGTATCCGTGAAAACTTTCGCCGAGTGCGTGGCATTAGCCCAAGAGAAATTGTCAATTTGTCTTTGACCGAAACCTTACGCCGTACCTTTATGACGATTTCAACCGTGTTGCTTGTGGTATTAGCCATGCTGTTTTTGGGTGGTGAGAGCTTAAAATGGTTCTCGGTTGCGTTATTTGTTGGTTTGATTTTGGGTACCTTCTCATCGGTGTACATCGCATCGGCAATTCCGCTATGGCTTGGCATGAGCCGTAAAGACTTTATTGTGGAAGTTAAACCTGAATTTGTGGAAGAAGAAGTAGTCTTTGAAGACCGCAACGCCCCAATTTATGCAGACGATATGCAAACGGTTTATGCTGATGAAACAGTGATAAACCCTGCCCTACCTAACAAAAATGTTTAATATAAATGCTAATGTTGTTGATAAAAAATACGCTATTTAGATGGCGTATTTTTTTGATATAATGCCCTTCTTTTTTTAAAGTTTTTAAACTCCATGCAAATGCACGCTTTAAAGCCCACATTTAAAACCGCCTTTATCCATTCTTTGCCGATTTTATCAGGCTTTGTCATTCTTGGAAATGCTTATGGTATTTATATGCGAAGTTTGGGCTTTGACATTTATTATCCGATGATATTGTCATTGATTATTTTTGCAGGGTCGGTGGAGTTTATTGCGGTGAGTTTTTTGATTGGGGCATTTAATCCACTTTATGCGTTTTTTATCACGCTGATGGTGAGTGCCAGACAGATTTTTTATGCTATTTCTATGCTTGAAAAATACCACCAAGCGGGCAAAAAAAGTTTTATCTGATTTCGGCAACCGTTGATGAATCTTTTGCGTTAATTCACGCCCATTATGATTCGCTTGACAAACATATTGACAAACCTTGGTATATGCTATTTATCACCGTTTTGTTGCATTTGTATTGGGTGATTGGAGCAAGTTTGGGGGCGGTATTGGCGGATTTTTTACCGTTTAGCTTAAAAGGGTCAGAATTTGCCATGACTGCCTTATTTTTGGTGATTTTTTTGGAACAATGGCTTAAAGAACCCACCCACGAAAGTTCGCTGATTGGTATTTTTGCAACGGCTATTTGTTTAATTATTTTTGGGGCAAAGATTTTTTTAATCCCTGCTATGTTATTGATTTTAATCGCTTTAACCGTCAGACAAACCGCCATTCGCCAAAAATTTACTTCCACGTTAAACGCACAAAATGCTGAACAGGTGAAATCATGACTTTAAATCAACAAATCATCACCATTGGCTTGGTTATTTTGACGTTGCAGTTGTGCCGTTGGGTGGCGTTTTGGGTGTTTCCCGCTCACCGTCCTATTCCGTCATATGTGCAGTATTTGGGCTATGCCC
Source organism: uncultured Moraxella sp. (assembly GCA_927911235.1). Taxonomy (GTDB): domain Bacteria; phylum Pseudomonadota; class Gammaproteobacteria; order Pseudomonadales; family Moraxellaceae; genus Faucicola; species Faucicola mancuniensis. The sequence continues at coordinate 14,961 of CAKMOY010000144.1, read as the reverse complement.
TGCCCCCTGCTGTGTTTGGTATGCTGATTGTGTATTGTTACAAATCAGTGGACATTTTGGGACAATATTACGGTTTTCCAGAGTTTATTTCTGGGTTGTTTGTGATTGGTTTGCATTGTTGGCAACGCAATATATTTTTGTCAATTTTTGCTGGGACGGCTTTGTATATGGTGTTGGTGCAAAAGTTTTTTGTTTAATGATAAAAAGGGTGGAAATTAATCCACCTTTTTAGCGTTTTGACAACCTTTCGCAACATTATTTGACCACAATATTATTGAACAATCTCTCGCAATTTTTCATACGATTTTAATTGTTCATTTTCATCAAAAATATAACTGACCGCCATGATTTCATCGGCTTGAATGCTGTGTTGCAAGGCTTGATATTTTTGCTTGGCAGTTTGTACCGAACCAATTATCGCACAAGCTTGCATACTGTTTGACATTTGCTCTTCGTGCGGTAGCCACAAGCCATCCATGCTATCCACAGGGGGTAAGAGTGGATTTTTCCCACTACGTACCACATTTAGGAAAAATTGTTGACTTGATGTTGCCAAATAGTGAGCGTGTGCGTCCGTATCGGCAATGATGGCATTGACACCAATGATGACGTACGGTTTTTGTAACACATCAGACGGTTTAAAATTTTGTCGGTAAATATGCACGGCTTCAGTCAGCATTCGTGGGGCAAAATGACTGGCGAACGCATACGGCAAGCCCAATTCTGCCGACAAATACGCACTGGCGGTACTTGAGCCCAAAATATATAACGGCACATTTAAGCCTGTGGCAGGGACAGCTTTGACGTGTTGTTGGGCGGTTTCATCGGCAAAATAGCGTTGCAACTCCATCACGTCATGCGGGAAATTGTGCGATACGTCCGCCTCATTACGGCGTAAGGCTCGTGCGGTCATGGGGTCAGTTCCCGGCGCTCGCCCAAGTCCGATGTCCACACGGTTTGGGTAAATGGTCGCTAGTGTGCCGTAAGTTTCTGCCACAATGAGCGGTGAGTGGTTTGGCAACATCACGCCACCGCTACCGACACGGATTTTTTGGGTATTTGCCAAAGCGTGCTGTATCAAAATGGACGTGGCAGAGCTGACCAGATACGGCATATTGTGGTGTTCGGCTATCCAATAGCGTGCAAAGTCGTGCCGTTCGGCAAATTGGGCTAGGCGTACCATTGCGTCAATGGCTTGGCGGTTGGTTTGTCCTTGTCGTACAGGGGCAAGGTTTAGGATAGATAGTTGGGTCATGTTATGCTCCTAGTTTTTTGTTACTTTGATAAATAAAAAATAATGCAATGCCAAGACAGATAATCGCCCCTAAGCGATTGATAGAAAAAGGAATTTGTGCATTGTGAAACCAGCCAAAATTATCAATTAGCATACTCATTAATAACTGACTAAAAATCACCGCAATAGTTACCGTTGCCGTGCCGATTCGCTGGATTGCCAAAACCATAATCGCGATATAAGGCACGCCCATAAATGTCCAACTTGTTGCCCTAAAGGTCCTAGCAATCCTACTTCTACCGACAAGCCTATACCTGCCAATATGACTAATAAAATCAATAAAAACTGCATAATTTGTCCAAATAGATTGTAAAATGAGCAGATTTTCTCACGGCTTTATTTAGCCAATAGAAAATCTCTGCTCATTTTGTATCTAAAAACTAATGTCAAATCAAAATCACAGTGCCATTCTCAAAATCTTTTCCGACACCGTCAAATCAATCTTTTTATGCTCGCCCAATTTAACAAAACCATGTTCGCTTAATTGGTCTAAAATCGGTTGGATTGCCGTCTCATTTAAATCCGCATCTGTAAAACGAATTGGCAAACCCAGCGATTTAAAAAATTCTTCAGTTTTAACAATCGCTTTATCGGTAATCTCATCGTCCGTACCGTTTAACGCCCAGACATTTTTGCCGTATTGCACGAGTTTGGCTTTTTTATCATCTTTACACACCTTTAAAAGTGCAGGCAAAATAATGGTCAGCGTGCGAGCGTGGTCAATGCCATATAGGGACGTAAGCTCATGCCCTATCATGTGCGTTGCCCAGTCTTGCGGTATGCCCACGCCAATGAGACCATTTAACGCCATTGTTGCCGTCCACATGATGTTTTTGCGTGTGTCCATGTCGTTTGGATTTTCTTTTACCGCACGCCCTTCATCAATGAGAATTTTTAATAAACTCTCAGAAAATCCGTCTTGTACTTTGGCATTAACAGGGTAAGTCAAATACTGCTCCATGACGTGAACAAACGCATCGCCAATGCCGTTCATGACTTGTCGCTCTGGCAAGGTCAATGTTTTTGCAGGGTCAAGGATAGAAAACTGCGGATAAACAAGCGGATTGCCAAGGGTAATTTGGCTTTTCTCTCGCTGTGGTTAATCACACCGCCAGAGTTCATCTCCGAGCCTGTGGCAGGAATGGTCAGCACTGTGCCAAGTGGCAGGGCTTTATTGATACCCCTAGTGTAGCTTTTTAATGCTTCCCATGCCTTTTCGTGGTCTTTGTCGTCTTCAAGCGTGGCGGTTAGGGCGATAAATTTTGTGCCATCTAGCACCGAGCCACCACCAACGGCAAGCAAAAAGTCAATGCCTTTGTCATGCACCACGTCCACCGCTTTCATGAGTGTGGTAAATTCTGGGTTCGGTTCAATCCCCCCAAATTCATGGATTTCACGGTTTTCGCCTTGTAGGGCAGTGATGACTTCATCAAGCGTGCCTGTTTTTTTGGCTGACTGTCCACCATAAGTGATTAAAACTTTGGCATTTTTTGGAACAAGGTTAGCAAGTTCTTTGATTTGACCTTCGCCAAAGACGATACGAACTGGGTTGTAATATTGGAAGTTGTTCATTTTATTTACCTTTTGGGTTGTTAAAATTACAGTTTGATAAGTGATTTTTCAAAAATCTGATTATCTTCAAAATCATCAGAATAAAAAGCGAATGCAATGGCATTATTGGCTTTATGTTTAACAAAAATGCCTTTTTCATGACAAAATTTTAAGGCGTTAATCAGTTGATTTTCATAGATTTTTCGCAAACTTTCATAATCATCGTCATTTTGCATGGTTTTGGTTAATTGATGAACATAATCATACAGCGGATTGGCTGGATAAATGGCATTGGTTTGACCCTCCCAAATTAAACTTAGGATTTTATTGACATTTAATTCGTTTTCTGTCGCATGGACTAAGCAACTATTTTTGGTCAAACCAAAAAAATTAGTGGCAAAATAATCATCAACCATACCAAATACATAGGCGATAATCGGCTGACTGTCTGTTTCTTGTGAAATTTCTGCCACGCCATTTTTTATAGTTTTCACGATAAACTCAAATAAATCTTGAGTTTGCTTTTCGGTTAAAACTTAGGTCATGTTATTTTCCTTTAAATTAAAAAAATCCCCGTTCATATTGTTTTGGCGAATCTTGTAATGGCTGAGCGTCCGCCGCATTTTGATGATATTGGGCATTAAGCCACCAATAAGGGTCACGCAATATAGCACGCCCCACCGCCACAAGGTCGGCATCGCCTGTACCAATCACATGGTCGGCAAGTTGTGGATTATCAAGCATACCCACCGCAATGGTCGGCAAGCCTGTCGCTTCTCTCACTTTGCGAGACAGATACACTTGATAGCCAGCGTTGATTTCTGGGTGATTACCCTTGTGTAACACGCCATCACCGCCACCACTCACATCAATCAAATCCACGCCTACATCGGCAAAACGTTTGGCAACCATCACGCCATAATCACTGTCAAAACCATCTTTGCCATACTCTTGAGCCGAAATACGCACCGCTAACGGCATATCGGCAGGCATGACTTTTTTTACCGCCTTGATGACTTTTTCGCCAAACAATAGTTTGTCTTTGCCATATTCATCATCACGAATATTGGATTTTGGCGAATAAAACTGATGAATCAAATAGCCATGAGCCCCATGAATTTCAATCATATCAAAGCCAGCATCCACCGCACGTTTCACCGCATCGGCAAAGGCTTGGATAATTTCGTCAATTTCACTAGTGCTTAACGCTCTTGGGGTTTTTAAGTTTTGCCCTGCAAAATCCTGTTCGCCATAGTGAATAGCAGATGGGGCGACCACATCATCGCAATCTTGAGCTTTGCGACCTGCGTGGGCGATTTGAATACCGATTTTTGAGCCTTGAGCATGGACAGCGTCCACGATACGCTTGAACGCATCACGCTGTTCATCATTCCACAGTCCCAAGCAATTGGGCGAAATGCGACCATTGGGGGCGACATTGGTCATCTCAACGATAATGAGGCCAACACCGCCCACCGCACGAGACACATAATGCACATAATGCCAGTCATTTGGCATACCATCGGTCGCCGAATATTGGCACATCGGTGGCATGACGACACGGTTTTTTAGGGTTAAATTTTTTAGAGTAAAGGGTTGTTGTAAAAAACGAAATTTTGCCATGATTTTTCTCACTTTTTTTGACTAAGCTTAAGATAATAAGGTTTAAGATAAATTGTTATATATAGAAATATAGATATATTTTTGCAAATTTTTAACATAAAATTTCAACACAATTTCTCACAAAATTTATGCCAAAGTTTGGTTTAAATCTGCCAAAAATTGATTCACCGCCGATTGGTGATAACGGTAATACGTCCATTTGCCAATGCGTTTGGATTCAATTAAATTGGCATTTTTTAAAGTTGTCAAATAGTTGGACACCACCGATTGTGCCAAGCCAGATTTTTCCACGATAAAGCCCACGCACACGCCACCGACAAAGCCATCTGGCTCATGGGTTCGCATGGGAAAATGGACCTGCGGGTCTTTTAGCCAAACAAGCATATCAAAGCGATAATCATTGGCTAGGGCTTTAAATGTATCTATCATGGCTTTTATTATATCTATTTTTCTAGATATGTCAATATATAAATTTAATAAACAAAAAAGGCAACCGAAAAATTGCCTTTTTATGATGTAAAAACATTTCTAAAACAACAAATTTAAACTTCTGGGTCAATCCCAACGATGTCCACAGGCGTATCAGCGATGAGTTGTACGCCTTGTTTTTGTTGTTTTGCCATATCACTGCGTTTTTGTTGCAAGGCATTGAGATAGTTTTCATCAATACCACCAGCGACATAGTTGCCATCAAATACCGAGCAGTCAAACTGTTTGACATGGCTGTATTTGGTGTCGCTCACCGCTTCAATCAAATCGTCCAAATCTTGGAAAATCAAGCGGTCAGCACCGATGATTTGACGCACTTCGTCCACCGTATGCCCATAGGCAATCAGCTCACTGCGAGCAGGCATATCAATACCATACACATTTGGGAATTTCACAGGTGGGGCAGCACTGGCAAAAAACACATTTTTTGCACCTGCATCACGAGCCATTTGGATAATTTCGTTACACGTTGTGCCACGCACGATAGAATCATCAACGAGCAACACATTTTTGTTTTTAAACTCAAGCGGTACGGCAGAGAGTTTTTGACGCACCGATTTTTTGCGTTGTTGTTGCCCTGGCATGATAAAGGTACGTGCAATATAGCGGTTTTTCATAAAACCTTCACGGTATTTCACGCCCAGTTGTTGAGCCAGTTCCATCGCTGACGTGCGAGAGGTATCAGGAATCGGAATTACCACGTCAATGTCATGATTTTCGCCCCATTCACGCAAGATTTTTTTGTGCCAAAGTTTCGCCCATTCGCATACGAGCTTTATACACTGAAATATTGTCCATGATAGAATCAGGACGAGCAAAATAAACATATTCAAACATACAAGGGGTAAAGGCTTTGCCATCAACGCATTGATGTGTAAATAACTCATTGTTTTCATTGATAAAAATTGCTTCACCTGGTTTGACATCACGCACAATATCAAAACCCAACGCCGTCAAAGCCACCGACTCAGACGCAACCATATATTCCATACCGCCATTGTCGGCTTTGCGTTCACCATAAATCAACGGACGAATACCATTGGGGTCTCTAAACGCCAAAATGCCATAACCTGTAATCATAGCAACCACCGCATACGCCCCTTCAATACGCTCATACACTTGGGTCACCGCATGAAAAATATCATCAGGACTTGGCTCAATTTTACCGATTTTTTTGCATTTCGTGTGCCAAAACGTTGAGTAGCACTTCTGAGTCCGAATCAGTATTGATATGACGTTTATCTTCACTAAATAGCGACTCGGCAATACTTTCGGCATTGGTCAAGTTACCATTGTGAGCTAGCGTAATGCCGTATGGCGAATTAACATAAAACGGCTGGGCTTCGGCACTGCTTGCCGTACCTGCGGTTGGATAACGCACATGACCGATACCCTGATTGCCCTTTAAACGAATCATATGCTGATTCATAAACACATCACGCACCATGCCATTTTCTTTGCGTAAAAACAAACGATTGTCATGACAAGTAACAATCCCTGCCGCATCTTGTCCACGATGTTGTAACATCATCAACGCATCATACAACATCTGATTGACAGGGCTATGACCTGCAATACCGACAACTCCACACATAAAAACCCCCTTAAGATTGGTTAAATAGTTATGCAAGAACCTGTATTCACAACATTACGCAGTAAACTTTTACAGGTTTTTAACAAACATTTTATTTGCTTTTTCATCGCAAAAACGTTGTGAATACAGGTTCTAAATAAACTTAAAAATTTTTCTATAAAACTGATTTGATAAACAACTTAACGCCCAACGGCTTGATTTGCTTCTTGGCTTGCTTTGTCTAAAGTGTCAAACCCTTTTTGGCTGTTTTGTTGCACTTGTTCGCCAATTTTTTTGGACAAATCCACCGCAAACGGTGTTAAAGGCAACAAAGCAGGGGCAATCACCGAATTTTTTCCAAAAATTGGCATTTTGTACAAAAGGCACAATCACACTCATCAACAACAAAATTACCAACAAATTTTTGCCAACGCCACAAATCGCCCCTGTGATTTTGTCCAAAAAACCCAATTTTAGCCCTTTTAAAGTATGGCTCATGACCCACAAAATCAAATGCAGACCAATCAACACAAACAACGCCACCACCACGAACGAAGCGACTAAAGTAATAATCTGACTGTCAAAAAAACCTGCCAAAAATGGCGAAAAAGGTGGCAAAAATCAAAGCAAATAACCAACCAAATAAAGCCCACCAACGAACGTAACAAACCTGTCTGAAAGCCACGCCACAGCCCAAGCACCAAAGCCACCAAAATAAAAATATCCAATACTGACAAATGGATTACCTTTTTATGAAAGAATTTTTAAAATTGTTTAAAAAAATAATCATTAATTTAAACCAAACTGCTCAATTGATTCCACACAATCGCCAATTAATTTAGGCCCTTCATAAATCAGACCGCTATACAACTGCACCAATGACGCACCTGCTTGGATTTTATTCACCGCTTTTTGTCCGTTATCAATACCGCCCACGCCGATTAAGGCGACTTTTTCGTCCAATTGCTCGGCAAACTGGGCTAAAATTTGGGTACTCATGGCACTGAGTGGACTGCCTGACAGACCGCCTGCTTCTTGGCTTGTAGGGTAGTCTTCCACACCATGACGGCTTAAGGTGGTATTGGTGGTAATCAGACCATCAATTTCAAACTGGATTAACTCTTTGGCAATATAATCAATTTGGCTTTCGTCCAAATCTGGGGCGACTTTTAACACTAATGGCACATAATATTGGTGCTGAGTGGCAAGCTGACTGTGGCGGTTTTTGATACCGTTTAACAAAGCGGTCAAGGCTTCGCCACTTTGTAAATCACGCAAATTTTTGGTGTTCGGTGATGAAATATTCACTGTGATGTAGGATGCAAAAGGATAAACTCGCTCAAGGCAATATAGATAATCATCAAGGGCATTTTCCACAGGGGTGCTGGCATTTTTGCCGATGTTAATACCCAAAATGCCTTGAAATTGGCTATGTTTGACTTGGTTAATCAGATAATCCACGCCTTTATTGTTAAAACCCATACGGTTGATAATGGCTTTTTGTTCTTCAATGCGAAACAGACGGGGTTTTGGATTGCCATCTTGCGGTTTTGGTGTTACCGTACCGATTTCTATAAACCCAAAGCCCAACGCCGCCAACGCATCAATGTATTCGCCATTTTTGTCAAGCCCTGCCGCCAAACCGACAGGATTGCGAAAATGCAAGCCCATACACATGGTTGGCAGTTCAACATGGTCGTATAACAGGCCTGCCACGCCCATTTTTTGGGATTTGGCTAACATGGACAGGGTCATTTCATGGGCTTTTTCTGGGTCAGTTTTTAACAAAAAGTGGCGGAGCAAACCATACATAGCGAATATATCTCTTTTAGCAGTTTAGCAAAAAATTTAACATGACATTCATTTATAAAACCGACTAACCCATTCTTCCTAAAAATGATTGGCAAGCCCACGCCTGATTAATCAATTAGAACCTGTGTTCATAATATTTTGCAATGAAAAATGCGAAAAATCGCCAATTTTTCAAGGAAAAAGTGAAGATTGATAGACATTCTATCAAGCAAGCTTTTGACGAAGAAAAACAAGATTTAGCCATTTTTCATGCAAAAGCAAATAAAATATTTTTTCATTATTCATCAAATTTTGACAGCGTAATGTTGTGAATACAGGCTCTCACACTATTATACCAATGTTAAACACAAAATACACATAAAAAATAAAAATTATGGCACGGCTCTGCGGTTATTTAACGCCACCCAACCACGCACCATGCGATAAAAATGCCAAATAATCACCACAATAAAAATCAACAAACCAAAAATCCCCGCCAGCCCACTACTGCCAAGTAAGGTATCATTTTGCATAAGCATACCCAAAAATGCCGTACCAAAGCCAAACAACATCAAAATAATGCCAATACCGCCAAAAAACACACTATACCAAAAAGTCTTAATCTGCCAATCAAAATGGCTGTACAGCCAAGTATGGCGAGCTTCGTCCCGTCTGGCATAGTTCATCACAATCGGAATCACCCACGTCAGCCCTGCGGTAAAATAACTAAACACCGCCAACGCATAGGTAATATGATTGTAACGAATCAAATCTTCGGTAACGATTTGATTTTGCTGGTAATTTTGGTTTGACTCAAAACCGAATAAGACGACTGCACAGGTGGCAATGGATTGGTGCTAAACAAAGGTTCGTCAAATTTTTGGTTTTGTGTATTGCTTGTTGATGGACGATTGTTTGATGATGGGCGTTGTCGCTTGGCTTCTTGGATATCAATTGGCATATTTTTGTTCACTTTTAATGAAAATACAGATACATTAAAAATGGGGATTTTTGGCAAAAATTCAAATAGCAAATTTTTGTTAATTTTTTAACCAAACCACTTCTTTAATCACGCTGTTATTTGGCAAACCTTTGATAATAAAACTATTTTTTTGCAAAATTGGGCTAAATTTGCCATTTGTGATGGTGGGCGTTGTCATCACGATGATTTGTTGATAAAACGGATAAATCAAAAAATCCCCCGTGGGCGAAAAATTGACAAAATCCGCCAAAGCGTCATCACGCACGCTGATGGTGGCTTTGCTGTCCAAATCCATCAACATATTTTGCCAAACGGTTTTGTTTTGAATTTTTTGTTGGGTAAAAAAGGTAAGCATTTTGCCCGTTGGACTGTAGCGAACGTTGGCTTCATAGCCAAACTTGCCAATGCGTTCACTGCTTTGATTGTCAAAATGATAATGGTAAAGTTTTGGCTGATTGCTGTTTTTGTCCGACACAAACACAAACGATTTGCCATCGGGCGACCACGCAGGCGAGATGTCAATGGCAGGTTTTTGGCTAAGGTTTTCGGTTAAATTGGTATAATTTTGTTGGGTTTTTTGTGGAAAACTGTTATCAAAATCTTGGATAAAAATATCAGGACTGTCGGCAAAAGTTGCCGAAAATAACAATTTTTGATTGTCAGGTGATAGACTTGCTCCAAAATAATTGGCACGTTTTTCCACCAGCAAAAACGGCAAATTTTGTTGTCTATCAAAACGATACAACATGGGAAAACTGCGGTCTTGCAAGGTATAAATCAGTTGGCTAAAATCAAAACTTGGGTTTAATCCTGAGATTTTGCCTGTTACCGACAGCAAGGTCTGTACATGGTTGCCTGTGGTGTCACTTTGCATCAGGTGCGAGCGATTTTGGCTTTTATCATAAACGATAAACGCCCAATGCTCTTTGGCAAGCGGTTTAGCGGTGTTTTGTTGATTTGGCAAATGCAAAGTTTGGCACGCAGTCAAAAACAACGTCAAAAACACCACACACAACAAGGCAATGACAGATTTTAATTTTGTCATTGCCATCATACTAAAACTATGCATATTAACGATTTGGGTTTAACCAAATTGGACCATAAATCGTGCCTTTTGGCACACCGTTTTGGCTTGGGTTAATGCTTACGGTATTGCCTTTGGTAGAGATGGTAATGGCATTGCGAGTTGAATAAATATAATGCTGACCGTTTGGCGAGATACTTGGGGCTTCGCTCATACCTGCATTGTTAATAGATTGCACCGCACCTGTAGTAAAATCACGCACCACGCCACTGTTTGTACCTGCCAGATAGCTCATTTTTTGCCGTCATTGCTGATACGAGCCATGCTGTTTAGACCGCCACTGGTAAGCTGTTGGGTCTGCCCTGTGGCGATGTTATATCTAAACACTTGTCCACGATTGTTGCCATGACGGTCTGATGTGAACACGAATGACTTGCCGTCAGGCGACCAACTTGGGTACATATCAGGGGCAGGGCTGTTGGTTAAGCGTCTTGGATTGCCACCATTGCTACTGGCAAGATAAATATCTGGATTACCGTCTTTGTCACTACTAAACAATAGTTGTGTACCGTCTGGCGAAATCGCACCGCCCAAGTTATTGGCTTTATAAGGCGTTACCAAACTTGCCGAACCGCCCAACACATCAGCGACATATACCACAGGATAGCCGTTGTACTGTTGCTCAACAAAAGTAAACTGCCTGCCGTTTGCCGATGGGTTTAAGGCTTTGATTGAGCCTTGTACACTGCGGATAATTTGTGGGTTATAACCGTCCACGTCTGATACCACAAGGCTTGATTTGCGGTTTTTGCCAGTGCCTTGTTCCACCACATAAGCGATTTTACCTGAAAAATCGCCTTTAATGCCTGTGATTAATTCCATAATTTTGTCGGCAACTTTGGCACTGGTTAAACGCAAGGCTTGCGGATTATTTTTGGTTTTTTCTTTTTGAACGCCACCGCCCAAAATTTGTCCAGTTTTTACATCAATCACTTCAAAGTTAATTTCCACATCGCCACGGTTGCTTCGGCTATTTCCCACGACCAAATACGGTACTTGGCGGGCTTGCCACAGCTCTAAATGCACTTCGCCACTGCTGGCGGGCGTTTCTGGTAGGCTGTCGCTACCTGCTAATTGACCGATATTTGTCAAGTAATTTTCAGCAACGTCTGATACGCCTTTTGCCCCTGCAAAAGGTACAATCGCAATTTGGGTGTTAGAGCGCGGGGCGACTTTTGAGATAACCAGTTCGTCTTCTGCCAAAGCGACTTGGCTTGTGAATGTGGACACCGCCAATAACAAGCCTGTTGCTAAGGCTGATGTTGAAAAAGTGGTTTTTAAATTTGACATGATAATTTCCTTAAAATTCCTTAAAAAATTAAAAGTTAAATGATTTTAGCAAGATTGTAAAGAATTATTTATTGTCCTTCAAATCTTAATGTTAAACTGGCAAAACTTTTTTGAAACACTTCTGGGTCGCTTGGCACTGGCAAAGGACTGGATTTGTTAATCGCTTCTTGCAAACTTTTGCTAAATGGGTCGCTTGCGTTTAGGTTAGTGGACAGCACCGCACCTGATGGCGATAGGCGAATGGTAACACGCAAAACCTTGCCATTACTGTTGGTCGGTGGATTCCAGTTGCTATAAATTTTTGACACGATAGAATCACGATAACTTGCGACATTCGTACCACTGATTGCCCCACGTCTTGCCGTGTCGTTGCCTGCGTTGTTATTTGCATTGCTGTTTGGGTTATTGCTTTGTGCGTTTGGCAAGCGTTCGCCATTGGTGGACAAATCTTTACTTTCAATTTTGATACGCTGGCTGTCAATGCGTTCTTGATTGGCACGTTTGGCTTCTTCCATTTGGGCACGCAAATTGGCTTCTATCTCATCAATGTTACTTTCGGCTTGTTTATGCTCGGCAAGTTGTGCTTGTTTTTCGGTAAATTCTTGGTCAAGTTGTTCTACAATCGCTTGTTGCTCTTGCATAAATTCTTGGTCAATTTGTTCTGCGATTTTGGCTTGATTGGCTTGAAACTGGGCTTCTTGCTCAGCGATTTGTTGCATGAGTTTTTCAGTTTCAGGATTGGTGGTCGGTGCGGTTTGAGCCGTTGGCATTCCACCTGCTTGATTGGCGTTGTTTTGTTGATTGGCTTGGATTTGACCTTGGATATCGGCAAGCTCTTCAGGCGAAATCAGCACCGTTTCCATCGGTGGCGGTGGGGCTTCGTTGTGAAAATACAAAATCCCACCGACAAGCAAACCATGCCCCAAAATGCTCAACAAAATCGCCCACACACGATAATCAGGAGTTTTAACAGGCACATAAACGGAGGTAACTTCTGGATACATGGTTTTCTCTATTTTTATCAACAAATTTTTATCAATAGTTGTTTATGATTTTATTCATCTGTTTGTTTTTGTTTTTTTTGTGATTTGTTCGCACTTGGCGGTGCAGTCAAAAGTCCGACTTTTTGGATACCTGCTTGTTGCAATTTTGCCATTAATATCATCACATCGCCATAATTGTTATTTTGGTCGGCATTTACCATCACATTCATGTTGGATTTGCCATCTTCGGCTTGATATTCTGGCAATTTTTGCAAATCAGTCAAAGTATTAATCAACTCTCGTTGGCTCATCGGCTCATCAGTTTTGTCTTGATATGACAAATACAAATCGCCATTGGCATCTAACGACACAATCACAGGCATTTGCGTGCCTTGTTCAATCGCTTTGGTCTGAGCTTTTGGCAAATTGATATCCACGCCTGTTGTGAGCATGGGGGCAGTGACCATAAAAATCACCAATAGCACCAGCATGACATCAATATACGGCACGACATTCATGCCTGCATTGACTTTTTTGGCAGAAGAACGGCTAAAAGGGTTCGCTTTCATCACATTTCCTATTTTGTAAAATGACTGGTTTGTAAAATCACTGACTAATAGGATTTTGAATTTGTGAAACGTTCACCGCATTTGATGTATTGTTACCATCATCAGACGTTTCACGCAATAACATACCCGTCATTTCATCACAAAATAACGCTCGGCTCTGGTACACTTTTTCGGTTTTGGCGGTAAAATGGTTAAACGCCAATGCCGCAGGAATCGCCGCAAACAAGCCCAATGCAGTCGCAATCAAGGCTTCGGCAATACCAGGGGCGACTGCCGACAAAGTCGCTTGGCTAGATGATGACAGTCCCATAAACGCCACCATAATCCCCCAAACCGTCCCCAACAGCCCCACATAAGGCGACACAGACGCAATACTAGCAAGCAAAGGCAACCCCTGCTCAAGCTCCAACTGCTGACGACCCAAGCCCACACGCAACTTTCGCTCCACGCCATCAATGCTATCACTTTTGGACTGGCGAGTTCGGCGTAATTTTAAAAATTCGGTAAAACCGATAAAAAATATCTGCTCAAGACCGCTACGCTCTTGGTTGCCCTGTACGCCTTTATACAAAGTTGGCAATTCAATGCCAGACCAAAAAGTTTGCTCAAAATGCTCATCGGCTTGATTGGCTTCGGACAAACGGCTACTTAACCGAAAAATCGTCACCCAACACAACAGCGATGCCAACAACAATGTCGCCATCACCAATTTTACAAACAAACTTGCCTGCAAAATTAAACTTAAAATATCAATTTGACCTTCCATTTTTAAACCATACTTCACAAAAAAATTATATTTATTAAAAAATTGATTAAGTTTTGCCAACCATAAACAAATTCAAACCCACTATTTTACCACTATTTATCGCTTATCGGCTACACAATCTAACGCACTTTGTAAAATTTGTGCAAACCATTGATTTAACACAACATCTGACTGCATCAACTGTTTTTGCAACCCAATCGCCAAAGCCGATGGCAATGGCTCAAACTGCGTGCTATGCCCGCCTTGCCAAACAATCGTTGGTAAATTTGATGTATTTTCGGCATTTTCATTTGCATTACTATAAATGACAAAATCCACGTCGGGCGTTTTGTTAATAAATTCTACATTATCAACCAGTTGCCAATGATAAAAGGCTTGTTTAACTGCGTTTTCTAGCGTCTTTTCGTCAATGATTTCAAAGTTTTTGAGCGTATTTGTCCAATACAGCCGCAAGGCAACTTCTGGATTTTGATAAAAAATCACCAGTTTACCATAAAATTTTAATTGAAAGGGTTTTTTAACTTTATTAATATCAATATTTAATAATTTTACAAAATCTGATTGACTGATTAACTCATCAAAACGCTTTAATAACATGCCATTCATCGGAATATTGGCTTTGATATCATCTGGCAATTGTTCATAATGATAAATCATTTTCATCGGTTCGTTTTGGCTGATAAAGTCGTGGGTTGCTTGGCAACGGTGAATTTGCCAATCGCTTAAGGTATTATGTAAAAAATCTAACAAATCATGGCGTGTTTTGGGTAGTGGTGATGGAGGCTTGGTTTGCTTGTTCTGACATATTTTTCTCAGCAGATTTTTTTGTTGGTTAAAATTTTGCCTATAGTACATTTTTTTTGTTGAAAAAACCTAGTAAAAATTTTGTAACTGCTTTAAAAAGCCAAAATAAGGCACAAAAAACCAACGCAATAGACTTGGTTTTTGAAAAAAATTTTAACCATA
>CAKMOY010000143.1 GCA_927911235.1 uncultured Moraxella sp. | reverse complement strand
AAAAAACACTTGACCGAAAAATGACCGTAAACGTCATAGCCGTGGTAATTAATTTAATAAATTAATGAAATACATCTAAAAAATAAATAAAAAAATATCTTGTCAAGGCAAGCTGTTTTTTATATGATAAGCCATTTTTTTATTTATTATAAAAAAAATAATGAATAAATATTAATTAAAATGTGATAATAACCATTATTTTCACATATAACAAACACAAAACAACCTTAGGTTGGGGTATTTTCTTATGAGTATATTACAAGAATTTAAAGAATTTGCGGTAAAAGGCAATGTGATGGATTTGGCTGTCGGTGTGATTATCGGTGGTGCGTTCAGTAAAATCACCACGTCATTGGTTGAAGATGTGATTATGCCTGTGATTTCTGCGATTATGGGCGGTAAGATTGATTTTACCAATATGTTTGTGGTGTTGGGGAACGTTCCAGAAGGCACAGCGATGACCTACGAAGCCCTGAAAGCCGCCGGTGTGCCAGTGCTTGCCTATGGTAATTTTATCACCATTGTGATTAATTTTATCATTTTGGCATTTATCGTATTTATGTTGGTAAAAGGCATGAATAAAATGCGTAAACAAGCAGAAGCCGAGCCAGAAGCACCAGCAGAGCCAAGTGAAGAAGTATTGTTACTGCGTGAAATCAGTGCCAAACTTAGCAAATAATAACAAGTTATTGTTGATTATCAAAGCTCAAAAACCCTTAAAGTCATTGCTTTAAGGGTTTTATTTTGGCAAAATATTCATCAAAATCAACTTAATAGAACCATGAGAAAAATATGACACAGCAAGTGATAGTGCTAGGTGCGGGCGTTGTGGGTGTAACGACCGCTTGGCAACTGGCACAAGCAGGCTTTAGCGTTACCGTGATTGAGCAAGAAAGTGGGGCTGGGCTACAAACGTCTTTTGCCAATGGTGGACAAATATCGGTTTGTCATGCAACGCCGTGGGCAAATCCTAGCACCCCGATGAAAGCATTAAAATGGCTATGGCAAGAAGATGCCCCCTTGTTATTTCGTTGGCAACGTTTGTTTGGACGAGATTTTGATGCGGATTTATGGCGATGGGGTTGGCAGTTTTTACAACAATGCCAATCAACAAATGCCGATAAAAACTTGGTGCAAATGGTTAATTTGGGTCTGTATTCTAGACAAATTTTGACAAAAGTGCGAGAGCAAACCCACATTGATTACGATTGTTTAACCAAAGGCATTATGCACTTTTACACCGATAAAAAAGAGTTTGAGCAAGCCCATGCTCCGACCGAACGTATGCGACAGTTGGGTTGTGACCGTGAAATTATCAGCGTGAAACAGGCGATTTTGCTAGAGCCTGCCCTTGCCAGTTGTGCCGACAATTTGGTTGGTGCGACTTATACCGCCCTTGATGAATCAGGCGATGCCAAAAAATTTACCCAAGAGCTTGCCAAACATTGCCAAAATCAAGGCGTTCAATTTTTGTTTAATCATCAGATTGAACAACTTTTATTTAAAAATCAACAAATTACAGGGGTAAAAGTTGTTACTGAACAACAAAGCCAAGTCTTAACTGCCGACAAATATGTGTTGGCGATGGGTAGTTATAGTCCATTTTTGGTAAAAGATTTGGGCGTGCATTTGCCGATTTATCCTGCCAAAGGCTATTCTGCGACTTATCCTGTCTTGGATAAAGACAAAACCCCCTATGTCAGTTTGATTGATGATGAGTATAAATTGGTTTATTCACGGCTAGGCGAACGCTTGCGAGTGGCAGGGACGGCGGAGTTTAATGGTTTTAATTTGGCATTAAATGCGGCGCGTTGTCAAGCAATTAGCCGTAGAGTACAACAAGTGTTTGGTAATGTGGTGGATTTTTCACAGCCAAATTTTTGGACAGGCTTGCGACCGATGACACCGTCCAATGTGCCAATTATTGGGCGTGCGGTCAATGCTCAAGGGCGGATTGACAATCTGTATCTGAATACTGGACATGGTACGCTGGGTTGGACGCATTCAAACGGCTCGGCAAAGGCAATGAGCGATATTTTGTTGGGCAAAAAGCCTGACGTGGATTTTAATTTTGTCGGTTTAACATAAAATTTACGCCATTATTTTGGAAAAATAATGCTAAAGGTTGAGCCTTTGCCAATTTGAGATGTAATATGTAGTTTTGCATGATGTTGATTTAACACATGCTTCACAATCGCCAATCCCAAACCCGTCCCACCTGTTTCACGGCTACGTCCGCTGTCCACACGATAAAACCGCTCGGTCAGCCGTTCAATGTGTTCAGGTGCGATACCGATACCGTTATCCGACACGCTAAAATGGTAGCCATCGGCTTGTTCCGTCCAACGGATATGAATTTCACCGCCTTTGGGCGTGTATTTAATGGCGTTGGTGATAAGATTATTTAATGCACTTGTTAGATAATCTTCATAACCTTGTAGGTGGGCTTGGCTGTCAATTTCCAAATGAATGAGATGTTCAAAATCACGATTTTGGGCTTGGGCATCGTCAAACAACTGGGTCAAAAGTCTTGGCATATCAATTTCTTTCATCTCGCCAAGGTTGTTGTCATTTTCAAGTTTTGACAACAGCAACAAATCGTTGATGATATTTTTCATGCGTAAACTTTGTTGCGACATTTGTGAAAACGCCCGTTGCCAGCGTGGTTCAAGGTCTGGCTGTTCGCTAAAAGTTTCAAGATAACCCATTAGCACCGTCAAAGGCGTGCGTAATTCGTGCGATACATTGGCAACAAAGTCTTTTCGCATGGTGTCAAGCTGTTGGTGTCGTTCGCTAAGCTCTTGTTTTTCTTGGGAAATTTTTTTGGATTTTTAGGGCGGATTTTTCAAAAAAAGGGTTTAAACCGATTTTGTTGTCT
This sequence comes from uncultured Moraxella sp., assembly GCA_927911235.1. Taxonomy (GTDB): domain Bacteria; phylum Pseudomonadota; class Gammaproteobacteria; order Pseudomonadales; family Moraxellaceae; genus Faucicola; species Faucicola mancuniensis. Next base: position 26,552 of record CAKMOY010000143.1, on the reverse strand, counting down.
AACTGATTTTCCGAATTGTCCAAAAATTTTGCAAATGTTGTAATTGATAAAATAGAAAAATGCAAAAAATACCGAAACCTAGACTAAAACTCAGCGTCAAAGCAAATAATAAGCCAGAAATTTGCCAATTTTTGCAAAAAAATGCCAAAATTAAGCCAAAACATAGCGAAATTGCGATGACAATGCCAAAGTTTTTCCATAAATAGGTGGTTAAGGTGCGTTTTGCCATTTTTATTATCAGCCAAAAGGTGAAAAAGATAGCATGATGATACGGTTTTTTTGTTACAATGCCATGAAATTTTTTCAAAAATGGGAGAGATGATGAAAGCGAGAATTTTAGCCGTGGGGCAAAAAATGCCGACATGGGTGCAAACGGGTTTTGACGATTATTATAAACGTATTCAACCCATGCTTGCAACCGAAATGGTGGAAATCCCAGCGAGCAAACGTGGCAAAAATCCATCGGCGAGCGAGCTTGAAAAATATGCCATTACTGAAGGCGGTCTGATTTTGCAAGCCCATGCCAATGCCAAGCGAGAGCGGTTGATTTGCCTTGATGTGCGTGGCAAAAACCTGTCCACCGAAGATTTGTCCGACAAAATCAGCGAATCCATGCAAATGGGCGATGATATGGCGTTTGTGATTGGTGGGGCGGACGGCTTGTCAAAAGATGTGTTGGCAAAGGCGGATTTTAAGTGGTCGTTGTCAAATTTGACTTTGCCACACCCCTTGGTGCGAGTGTTGTTGATGGAGCAGTTGTACCGAGCGATGACGATTATTCATCATCACCCGTATCATCGTGGTGATTATTTTTAACCTCAATCAATTCATTTGCTAAATCTTCAACACAAGGTTGCATATTATTTCCTTAAAATCACTCAACCGTTACTTTCGCATACGCCTTTTTCCCTGCTTGGATAATCACCGTCTGCCCAGCTTTTAGCGAAAAACCTGTGTCCACGATTTCATTATCCACTTTCACTGACTTGTTTTTCAAAAAGTCTTTGGCTTGAGCTGAATTTTTGACAAGCCCTGCTTGATTTAGCACTTGAACGATAAACAATTGCTCTTCGCCATTTAAACTTAGCGTAACTTCTGGTAAATCAATCGGCAATTCACCGTCCGCTAAGCGATTGCCTGCCGATTTGTGGGCGTTTTCCGCCGATTCTTTATCATGAAAACGCTCAATCAATTCCAACGCCAAAATACGCTTAATCTCTTGCGGATTGCGACCGTTCGCCATTTCATCAAGCAAAGCATTCACTTCGCTCATCGGTTTAAAACTTAACAACTCAAAATAACGAGCAATTAGCGTATCAGGCATAGACAGGATTTTTTGGTACATCATACCCGCAGGGTCATTGATACCGATGTAATTGCCGAGCGATTTGCTCATTTTTTGCACACCGTCTAAGCCTTCCAAAATTGGCATGGTAATACACACTTGTGGTTCTTGGTCGTAGCGAGATTGTAGCGTTCGCCCCATTAGCACGTTAAAGGTTTGGTCAGTACCACCAAGTTCCACGTCCGCTTTCATCGCAACGCTGTCATAGCCTTGCACGAGCGGATACAAAAATTCATGAATGGAAATCGGTGTTTGGCTTTCATAACGCTTTGAAAAATCATCACGCTCAAGCATACGAGAAACCGTCTGCTGACTTGCCAATGCAATCATATCGCCTGCCGACATTTTGCCAAACCAGTCTGAGTTAAACATAATCGTGGTTTTGCTTTTATCCAAAATTTTAAAAACTTGGTCGGCATACGTTTGGGCGTTTGCTTTCACTTGCTCTTCAGTCAATGGCGGACGAGTGGCGTTTTTGCCCGATGGGTCGCCAATGCGAGCAGTGTAATCTCCAATCAAAAACAGCACTTCATGCCCCAAATCTTGAAAATGACGCAATTTATTTAGTACCACCGTATGCCCAAAATGCAAATCTGGGGCGGTCGGGTCCATGCCAAGTTTGACACGCAATGGGCGTTTGGCTTTGAGTTTTTTGATTAAATCTTCTTTAGAATAAATATCTTGCACGCCACGTTCAATTAGGGCTAATTGTTCTTCAATCGGTAAAAAGTTGCTCATAATGCACCTGTTTGTTTATTAAAAATTAAGAACCTGTATTCACAACATTACGCAGTAAAATTTTATATTTTTTTAATGGATATTTGTTTTCTTTTTCATTGCAAAAACGTTGTGAATACAGGTTCTAAGTAAAAATTGTGATTATTCTAACATAAATTGTTAAATAAAAACCAAAAAAATAGCCACACTTTCGCATGGCTATTTTGTTAATTTTACAACAAGCTGATTTTACAAAAAACTGCTTATTTTAATTTTTTTAACGAAGTAACACGGCAGTCTTTATAAATAATTTCTGACGCTTCGTTTTGAATGCTCACATTGGCTTTGTGGTAGTTTGACAAAGTGAAATCATTGCTACCTTCGGTCATCAAGCTATAGTTATTTTCATCGCCAAACACCGTATCTACGCTGTCTGAGCGGTCAAGGTTAATCGGCATAAAGCGGTTTTTGCCGTTGGCATAAATACTGGCATAAGTTGGCAATTTTTCAGCATTAAAGCCATAAGTTACTTTGGTTTTTTTTGTTGCCTTGACATTGATAAGACACTTCACGTTTTAAAACGGTGCTTGCGTCCGCTTCATGAGCGTCAGTCGCACTGTATTCTGCGTGGGCTGTGCCGACAAGGGCAGTCATGGTTAAAGCAGTTAAAGCGATGGTTTGTAGTTTCATGTTCATTACCTTTTAATTAATTTACCAAAAATTGTCATGCAAAAGCACAACGTAAAAATTAAGTTTTGTTAAACAATCTGCGTTTAATAACTTATGATATTATTTTAACAAAAAAAATTGGCAAAATAGGGTAAAAAAGTAATGAATTGTTGCTAGGATAAGCAATTTTGTAAAAAAAGCGATTTTTGACATAAATTGTTACATTTGACACAATCAACAATAGGAAAGTTATTTTGAAACATTTATTTGAAAAAAAATCAACAAAAAACAAAGATTTTACTTGACCCTGTCGCTAGGTAAGCGATAATAAGCAGTTAAATTTTATTTTAGGTAACGCCATGTCTAATAGCGAACAAAAGTCTTATTTTTTGCATGAAACGGTTTTGTTAAAAGAAACGGTTGCTAGTGTTTTGGGTGTAAAAAAGTAGATGATTTGCAAAAAAATTTGCCAAAAAATCGGCATTTTTGTGGATGCAACCTTTGGGCGTGGCGGACATAGCCGATTGTTGCTTGAATACCTTGCCGATGATGCGGTTTTGGTGGTGTTTGACAAAGACCCACAAGCGATAGCAGTTGCCAAAAACTTGGCAAAAAACGACAGCCGTATCAAAGTCGTGCATGATAGTTTTGCTAATATTATCAATGCGTTAGCAAGTTTAAATATTGACAAAGTGGACGGTATCATGGCGGATTTGGGCGTGTCTAGTCCACAGCTAGATGATGGCAGTCGTGGCTTTAGCTTTATGCGTGATGGCGTGGTGGATATGCGAATGGACACCAGCCGTGGGCAGTCGGTGGGCGAGTGGCTACAGATGGTTGATGAAGAAACGCTTGCTAATGTGCTTTTTGAGTATGGCGAAGAACGCTATAGCCGTAGGATTGCCCGTGCGATTAAGCAGATGGAATATTACAACTCAACGCTGGAGCTTGCCGAAGTCATCAAACAAGCCCACCCAAATTGGCAAAAAGGCAAACACCCTGCAACCCAGAGTTTTCAAGCCATGCGGATTTTTATTAACAATGAACTGGGTGATGTGGAGACGTTTTTGGACGCAAGTTTGACCGTGCTAAAACCAAATGGACGGCTTGCGGTGATTAGCTTTCATTCGCTAGAAGACAGACGCATTAAGCAGTTTTTGCAAAAGCACAGCAAGGGGCAATACCCAGAAGATGAGCAGTTGCCGATATCGCCAAAACGCCCAAAATATCTGACAAAACCCGAACGCACCGCCCCAAGCGATGGCGAAGTTAAGCAAAACCCACGAGCCAGAAGTGCGTGGCTAAGGTCGGCAAGTCGCACTGATATTGTTTTTTAACCGTTTTTTTTAATTTTTTCACAGTCAAGCAGTTTGTTATGCCAAAATCTAATGCAACCTTTTTAAACAACGCAAAAAATTCTCAGCCAAATCCTGATAAAGCCAGTTTTATGGACAATGTGCAGGTCGCTAAGGCAAATTTTGCTAAAAAAAACCAACAAAATTCTACTAAATCAACACCACATCGAGGCACAACAGGCGTGAACCAAGATGGCATTCAACAAAATATCAATGATGTGCTTAATGCCGAATATCGTGGTATGAGTTTATACAGCATTGCGATGATTTTTTTGATTATTGCGATTTTGTGGACAGGGGTGCAAACGGTTGAACAGGTGCAACAATATCACCAAGAATACGGACAGTTGCAACAGTTAAAAAAAGATTTTCGTGCACTTCAGATTGAACACCAACAAATGTTGATTGAACAACAGGCATTTAGTGCCACGCCTCAAGTTACCAATCGTGCGGTTACTGAGTTAAATATGTTTTATCCCAACGTGTCTGACCGTATGATTATTAATAACAATGGACAAGAAATTCATCAAAAAAACTTCTGACGAAGATGTTAAACCCATTGTAATTGACCCAAATACTCAATATTAATTCACTGATGTAACTATATTATGTTTAAGCTGTCAAAAAATAAAAAAACCACCCAAAAAACTACCACAACCAAACGCAAAAATGCAGGTGCGTCCATGCGAGCCAGCGTGGAAACGGACAATCCACGTTTTAAATTGGTTTGGTTGTTGATGGTGCTGTGTTTTGGGGCATTGTTTAGCCGTTTGGCATATGTGCAAGTGATTAACCCAGCTTATTACCAAGAAAAGGGCAACCAACTGATTACCACCACGGTCAAACAGTCGCCGTATCGTGGCATGATTACTGACAGAAACAATATTCCTTTGGCGATTTCAGCACCGTTGGTTACGGTCGTTTTTAGCCCACACGATTATGCAGTTGAGTACTACAGTTTAAAAAAAAGTGAAGAAGAATTAAATAAATCCGCCCCCAGTAAAGTGGTGAATGAAAATAAAGCACGAGTTGCCAAACGTCTGCAAAACATGGATTTGCAACGATTATCAGCATTAACAGGAATCGATGTCAATGAGTTCAAACATGCGGTACAAATTAACAACAACATAGATTTTTCGGACGAAGAAGCGGTCAAATCCGTGTTACCAAATGGGGCAGGTTCGCATTATTTTATGTTGATGAAAAATGTCAGTCCAGAAAACGCCCAAGGTGTGATAAATGCCGACTTTGCAGGGGTGAATGTGGAGTATTTTTACCAACGTTTTTATCCACAGCCACAACCAAACGCACAGTTGTTGGGTTTTATGTCAAAATCTGATGACAAAGATGGCGGACATTATCGTGGACAATCAGGGATTGAGCGGGTTTTTGATGAGCAATTATCGGGTGATTTTGGCGAAGTGATGGTAATGAAAGATGCCAAAAATAACCGTTTAAAAGAAATCAAACAAATCAAACCTGAAGTTGCAGGCAAAGACATTCAGTTAACCATTGATTCACGCTTGCAATATATTTTGTATCAAGAGTTGGAGCGTGCAGGGCGTTTGCAAAAAGCCCAATGGGCGACAGGTATGATAGTTGATGTCAGTTCTGGCGAAGTGCTTGCCATGTCAAACTGGCCGTCATTTAACCCCAATGATTTAAACAGTATGACCAACGAAAATCAGCGAAATCATGCGTTGATTGATATGTTTGAACCGGGTTCGGTGATGAAGCCTATTACTGTTGCGACAGGGTTAAATCAGGGCAATATAATTTAAATTCAAAAATTAACACAAGCCCTGGTAGCATGAATGTGCAAGGGCATACCATCAGAGACCACGGCAATTTGGGTGTGATTAGCTTACGTCAGCTTATCCAAAAATCCAGTAATATCGGCTCGGCAAAAATCGCTTTGTCTTTACCACCAAGTACCATGAGCGAAACTCAAAAACTATTTGGTTTTGGCAAAAAAACTAATCTGAAATTACCGGGGGAAGTGGCTGGCAACGTTCCTACGCCCAACAACAACGAAATCGCACGCCGAGCGACAGTCTCTTATGGTTATGGACTTAACGTAACACTGGCTCAACTGGCACAAGCCTACACAGTGCTAGGCTCTGGCGGTATTTTTCGTCCTTTGACTGTGGTAAGAAGTAGCCGTGATAACGCCATCAATAGCCACAGTCTTAACAATGTCGCCGTGCCATTTGCCAAGCCAGACAGCACACAAATTATCAAAAATTCTGATGCCTTGGCGGTCGTGGATATGATGTCAAGCGTAACCGAAGCAGGTGGAACGGCACGCCTTGCCGCCATTGATGGCTACCGTGTCGCAGGTAAAACAGGCACAGCCAGACGTGTGAACCCAAAAGGCGGTTATTATGATAACCAATATCATACTTCATTTGTCGGTATTGCCCCAGCCTCTAACCCTCGCTTTGTCGTGGCGATTATGGTGGAAAATCCGCAATTACAAAAATTTGGCGGCTTGGTCGCAGCACCCGTATTTAAAAACGTGATGAAAGAAACCTTGCGTCTGTACAACGTGCCTTTTGACAAACCGTTAACAGGCAAAGAAGTAACCAGTGTAGATGCCAACAGTGCCAATGATTTATAAAAACATACATGATAAAAAGGAAAAAATCATGAAAATTTCGCAATTTACTCTAAATAATGAATTAAAACAAATTTTACAATTAGTTGAAAATTTAACTTTTAACAACTTTGCCGTTGATAGCCGAAAAGTGCAAAAAGGCGATGCGTTTATTTTGTTAAAAAGCCAAAATCCCAATGCCAAATTTGATTTGCAAACGCTTGGCAGTTATTTAAACCAAGTCAAAGACAAAGCGGTGTTTGTGTTGTCCGAGCTTGACGTGTCAGAGATAGCCAAAGCGTATGATTTTCCGATTGTGCTTTTGCCAAACATTCGGAATTTTTTGGGTGATTTGATTTGTCAAAGTTTGCAATTGACCGAAAAAGCGTTAAATGAAAAAATAGCCTTGCCAAAAATCGTTGCCGTTACAGGCACAAATGGCAAAACTACCGTCAGCCAACTTACCGCCCAGCTTATCAGCCAAGCCAACATCAAAACCGCTGTCATGGGAACGGCAGGTAATGGCATTCTACCCAATCTTACCCCAAGCACGCACACCACGCTTGAAGTGTTTAATTTGCACCATACCATTTTTGATTTTGCCAAACAAGGCGTACAGGCGTTAGCGATTGAAGCCAGTTCGCACGGCTTGCACCAACAGCGTTTACAGGGCGTGGGCGTTAATGTGGCGATGTTTACCAACCTTAGCCGAGACCATTTGGATTATCATGCCGACATGGACGATTATGCACAGGCTAAGGCACGTTTGTTTGATAAAAATGAATTTCCACAATTGACGCACGCCATCATCAATCTTGATGATGAGTTTAGCGAGTTGATGATTAACAAGGCAAAACAGTCGGATTTGACCGTTTGGACGTACAGTTTAACCAACGATAAAGCCGATTTTTTTGCCAAAACAATCGCCCCAAGTTTGAGCGGTGTGGATTTGATTTTAACAACGCCACAAGGGGAATTGGCGGTAAAAAGTCCGCTGTTAGGGCGGTTTAATGTGGCAAATTTATTGGCAAGTATTGGCGGTGTTTTGGCTTTATCAGAGAGTGGGGTAATGGGTTTAACACTTGACCAAATCCAAACCGCTGTGCCAAATTTGCATGGAGCGATTGGGCGAATGGACAGAGTGCCTTCAAAAGCTGGCTGTTTTATCGTGGATTATGCTCACACGCCAGATGCACTTGAGCAGGTTTTGACAAGTCTAAAACAGCACTGCACAGGCGAGTTGTGGGCGGTGTTCGGCTGTGGCGGTGATAGAGATAAGGGCAAGCGTCCGCTGATGGCACAAGTTGGACTAAAATTTGCCGATAAGGTGATTTTTACCGCTGACAACCCACGCACCGAAAACCCTAACGCTATTTTAAACGATATGCAACAAGGCATGACCTGCGAGCAACATTACAAGGCGATGATTGAGCCTGACCGCAAAACGGCGATTGAATATGCGGTGCAAAATGCAGGGGCGAATGATATTCTGGTGATTGCAGGCAAGGGGCATGAGACTTATCAAGAGATTGATGGCGTACGGTATGATTTTGATGATAAAGTGATTGTTAAAAATGCGTTGGAAAAATTTGGGAAGTAACGTGAATATTAAAGTTTATTGCCAGTAAGAACATTCTTGCGGTCGGGCTTGACCGTCTGGGAGTAGGAATCCCCGAACGATAGGAAGGGGAGGAGGTCAAAAACAAAAACTATCTAAGATTTTGGCGGTTAACTTGATATATATCAAGATATATACTATAATCAGTCTAAAAAGGAGTGCTTATGTCAAATTTACACATTTCTTCTAAAACCAGCCCACCAACTTCAATCCCAACAACCGCCAAAATCTTCATGAACGGACGCAGTCAAGCTGTACGCTTGCCATTGGCATATCGTTTTGATACCGATGAAGTTTATATCAGCCGTGATGAGACAACAGGCAACATCATTTTGTCTGCCAAACCCAAAAAAACAAACGATTGGAACAGCGTATTTCAAGCCATCAGCGAATTGCAAGTGGACGATGTGGCAGGATTTTTAGACACACCAAAAGACGACAGAGAGCCAAAAGACGTGTTTGGAGATTGGCACGCATGAAACAGTATATGTTTGAAACCAATATGCTTAGTTTTTTATTACGCAGTGTCATGCAAAATCAGCATACTCGCATTCAGGAAAAATTGGCGTATTGTCATCATTCACAATTGTTTATCTCTAACATTGTGCTTGCCGAAGTGTTATTTGGGCTTGCCAAAAAACCTGAAGCAACACGTCTACACAAGGCAACGCATTTACTCCTTGAGCAGTTTAATGTGGCGGTTTTTGATGAAAAAATGAGCGAACATTATGGGCAATTTAAAGCAAATTTGATACGTTCTGGCAAAAATCTCACGCCACTGGATTTATTAATAGCATCTCACGCTGATGGGCTTGGCATGACTTTGATAAGTAATGACCAAGCGTTTTTTCAATTGGAAAATTTTAGTGTGGAAGATTGGACGGTATAAAAATAATGCTCAAATTTGACGAATTGATAAGAACCTTATTTGTAGAAATTGATAAATATAATTTTTATTTAAAATTAAAAATTGAACTTATCAAAACCCACGACAATCAATTTTATACACGAGTGTTGAAGAAAATCTTTATGAATTAACACCAACTTTTGACGAAAGTTTTTTTGCACCCAATCACCGTTCGGACGAGTTGTTATTTATTCCTATTGATTATTATTTTGATAAGGATAAATATGATGACGAGCAAGAATGCCTTGAAAAAACGCTACAAAAAATTGAGCAGATTTTTAATTAAAAGAGAAAAAATATGACCCCATACATTTGGCAAAAAGAAAACCTAACCCAAGCGGTAAAAGACCTAAACCCAACTTGGCAAGGCGAATTTACCGCACAAAGTACCAAAATCACGACTGACACTCGCAAAATTGAGCAAGGCGACATTTTTTTTGGCGATTAAAGGCGACAACTTTGACGGACACGACTATGTGCAAACCGCAAAAGACAAAGGTGCGGTTTTAGCCATTGTCAGCACGGCTCAAGCGGTGGAATTACCGCAACTGATTGTCAGCGATACCAAACTGGCACTTGGCAAACTTGGGGCGTATCGCAGAGACCAGCACCCAAATCTCAAAGTCGTTGCCATCACAGGCTCGATGGGCAAAACCACCGCCAAAGAAATGCTCGGTGCGATTTTGGGTCGCATTGCCCCAACGCTCATCACTCGTGGCAATCTCAACAACGATTTGGGCGTGCCGATGATGTTGCTTGAATTAACGGACGAACACCGCTATGCTGTCATGGAGCTGGGGGCGAACCACGTTGGAGAGATTGCTTATACTACAAGCCTTGTCAAGCCTGATGTGGCGTGCGTGCTAAACATTGGCACGGCTCATTTGGGCGAGTTTGGCGGACGAGACAACATTGCTAAAACTAAAGCCGAAATTTATCAAGGTTTAAATCAAGATGGCGTGGCGGTTGTGCCGTTTGGTGATGATTATTTTGAAATTTTGCAAAATACCGCTCAAAATTTTACCAAAAATATTATCACTTTTGGTGAGCGTGAAGTATCGCTTGAGCAGGCTGGCGTAGATATAAGCAAAATTCACGAAATTGGCTTGACCAAAGACGACATGATTATGCTTGCAGGCGATGTATTTGCCGATGATGTGGACGTGGGCAATGTGTGCGAATTTAGCCTAAATTTTAATTTTGAAATTGATGAAATTCAAAGCACAGACGTAACCTTGCATTTTGCAGGCGAGCATAACATTACCAATGCGTTGGCAAGTTCCGCTTGTGCGGTGGCGTTGGGATTATCCATTGATGAGATTGCACAAGGTTTAAACGTGGCAAAACCTGCTAAAGGGCGGTTAAATTTTAGTGACTTTACCAATAAAGGGGGCAAACACACGCTGATTGATGATACTTACAATTCCAATCCGTCTGCGGTAATGGCGGCTGCTAACGTCTTGATAAATCAAGATAAAGTAAAAGTTTTGGTGCTGGGTGATATTGGCGAGCTTGGCGATGAAGCGGTCAATGAACACGCCAAACTTGGCGAAAAACTTGCCCAAATGCCAATTGACAAATTACTGGTAGTCGGTGAATTAATGGCTCATACGGCAAAATCCGCCAATGCCATTACGCCTGATTTTGCCATTCATTTTGATAACAAAAGCGACTTGGCAGAGCATTTAAAACAACTGCTTGCCAATGACGCTTGCACCGTGCTGTTTAAAGGTTCACGCTTTATGGCGATGGAAACGGTGATTGCGGATTTGTTAGTAAATAATTAAACATTTTTTTATAAAAATCAACAAAAAACTGTTGCGTTTTACAAAACTAGATGATTTTTTTAACAAAATTCTTTACAATAGCACTTTTTTATTATTTTTGCTAATTTATACCAAATATATCAAATACAATAAATTTTGTGTGGTAGGGGTGTATTGTATACGCCCTTAAATAAAATGCATTTTATCATCAGCCAAAAACCAAAAATTCCAAATAAAGGAGCAAACCATGTTATTGTGGTTGTTTGAATGGCTTAGCCAGTTTTATTCCCCATTTTCGGCAGTGTCGTCCCTGTCATTGCGAGCCTTGCTGTCGGTTTTGACGGCGTTGGGCATTTGTATTGCACTTGGTAATCCTGTGATTGACCGCTTGCACGCACTCAAATTTGGGCAGGCTATCCGTGATAACGGTCCAGAAAGCCACAAGAAAAAAATCGGCACGCCAACGATGGGCGGTGTGTTTATTTTAATCAGTATCTTTTTGACGACAATCCTATGGGCGGATTTGACCAATCCGTATATTTGGATTTTGATGGTGGTGTTGCTGATTTTTGGGGCAGTCGGTTGGGCTGATGATTGGCTAAAAATTAAGCATAAAAACCCAGACGGCTTAATTGCTCGCAAAAAATATTTTTGGTTATCGCTCGGTGCGTTGTTTGTCGGGATTTCATTGTATTTTATTGCCACCAAACAGACCGATGTCGCCACGACAAAAGCCATGCAGGATTTGTTAATTCCGTTGTTCAAAAATTGGGATATTGCATTTTCGGCTGTGCCGTTTGGGTTGGCGTTTATCATTTTTACTTATTTTGTGATTAACGGTGCGTCTAATGCGGTGAATTTGACGGACGGTTTGGACGGCTTGGCGATTTTCCCGATTGTCATGGTCGCTTTTGGTTTGGGGATTTTTTCTTATATTTCAGGTCATGCCAATTTTGCCGAATATATGCACGTGCCTTTTATCGCTTATAATGCCGAAGTGACGCTCGTTTGTGCGTCTATGATTGGTGCTGGCTTGGGTTTTTTGTGGTTTAATGCGCACCCTGCCAAAGTATTTATGGGTGATGTTGGGTCGCTGGCGTTGGGTGGTATGCTTGGCACGATTGCGGTGATGACACGCCAAGAAATCGCTTTTGCTATCATGGGCGGTGTGTTCGTTGCCGAAGCGGTGTCGGTGATTTTGCAAGTCGGTTCGTATAAAACTCGCAAAAAACGTATTTTTCGCATGGCACCGTTGCACCACCATTTTGAATTAGGCGGTGTTGCCGAAACACAAGTAGTCGCACGGTTTTGGATTGTTACAATTGTTTTGGTAATTTTGGGGTTAATGACGTTAAAATTACGTTAAAAATTAAAATTTTGTGTTATACTAAGTTATTGATTTTATAAAACTTTTAACTAAAACTTTAAAAACATTAATAATATCTAAAAAAAGGGGTAGTATAACATGAAAGTTCAAATTTTACAGCATGAGCAACCCGCTCAAATGCACATTATCAGTACAAACCAAGGAAAACAAGCCTTACAAACAGACGAACCGACCCCAAGAGAACGACAGTTTTTGTTGTTATTGGATAAAGATGATAGCGAGTTGAGCCGACAAGCTGTGTCGCTGTTGTTAACAAAGTTGGATTTGAACAAAATTGTCAAAAAAGGTTGGGTTGAGTATCATGTGTCTGATGATTTGTCAGTAACTCTTGATTTTCATGATAAAAATCATCAAAATGTTGACTTTTCAGTAAGTACCGACAAGCAAACAGGACAAAGAAAGATAAAAAGTTTTTTAAGTGAATATGCACAAAATCCACCAAAAACATTGACAACAGATTTAAAAACCCATATTGCCGACAGTCAAAATGCCGAAAAACCTTATCATCAAAACCTACAACATCAGTTAGATAAAGTTATTGATATTCAACTACCAAAAGCGGTGAATGAAGACTTTGAAGATGTGATGATTTTGCAATCTTTGTTATAAATTTTTGCTATAATAATCATTTGTTGCCAATTATTTATAAGTTATGCTAAATTTATTTGTTTGCCCTGTTTGTCAATCCCCCTTATTGCCTAATGCTAAAATATGGCAATGTGCAGGGCAAAATCTAAACAACCAAAATCCCAACTTACGCCAACACAGCTTTGACGTGGCAAAACAAGGCTACGTCAATCTGTTACCTGTGCAACACAAACACAGCAAAAACCCCGGGGATACTGACAACGCCATCAAAGCTCGGCAACAGTTTTTGGCAAAAGGTCATTATCAAGGTTTTAGACAAAGTTTGTTGGATTTTGCCAAAGACAGCTTAACGCCAATAGACGATTTTTGTTGGCTAGATATTGGCTGTGGTGAGGGTTATTATTCACAAAAACTTTTTGAACAAGTCTTTGATTTTGCTCAACAGAACAACCTTAACAACCCAACCGCCATTGCCCTAGATATCAGCAAACCTGCGGTAACAGCGACTGCCAAAGCACTTAAAAATTTCACAAAAAATCAAGTGTATAGCTGTGTTGCATCAGCGTCCAATGTGCCGATATTGAGCGGAACTGTCAATGTGATTAGCACGATTTTTAGTCCGATTTTGCCAGAAGAATTTTATCGTTTATTGGCAAAAGATGGATTTTTGTTGATTGGAAAACCTAAAGCTAATCATTTATTTGAGTTGCGACAGGCGATTTTTGATAGGGTAGAAGCACACGATTCACAAAAATTTGTTGAGCAACTTACCCCATTGTTTCATCTGATAAAAGAACAACATTGCAGTTATCAAATTCAGCTAAATGCCACAGAACTTGCCGATTTATTGGCGATGACGCCCTATGCCTACCGAGCCAAACCTGAAAAAATTCAAGCCTTGCTGTCAGATTGTGAACAACAAGGTCAGATGATATTTACAGTAGATTTTTTGATGTATTTGTTAAAAAAAGTTGATTAATTTTTAAAAATTAACAAGTCCCAAAAATTTCGGCTCGTTTGATAATCAATTCTGCCCAATTTTTATGGGTAGCAGGTTCAAGCATCATGTTATCTTGTTTGAACACCGCTTTGGCATTGGTGTGCAAAATGGCTTGGGCTTGCTCCAATTCGGCTTGTTTTACCATAAAACCTGTCTGTACTACTTCAATTTGACTGGGGTGAATGATGGTTTTGCCGGCCAAGCCCAACTGCACGTCTTTGGCGATTTCTTGTGCGAACAATTTAGGCTTGTCCAAAAATTCAAACACAGGCGATGTCAAATAAAAACCATACGGCACAAAACCGCCCAATAACCGATAAATCAACGTGCCAAGCGGTGATTCGTACAAGGTGACATCAGGCAAACGACGCATTCTTAAGCATGACAACAAATCATTACCGCCAACACGCAACGCCAAAATCTGCTGACTAAAACTTTCGGTCAAGGCAATCGCCAACTCATCATTGTGCGTTGGGTGAAAAATCTGTGCGGTTTCCAAAGTCGGCATCAAAAACTGCCCATCGCTGTGCGTTTGGCTTGCCAATCGCCAATCAGCAAGACTTTTCATATCCACTTTTGGCAACACAAAACCATCAACCAAACCAATGTTGGTAAAATTTGACAGTTGATGAAGCATTTTGGCATGGCGTGGACGGATAAAAACCAACGGACGATTGTGAGGTTTTTCTAAATTTTTATCTTGTAAACTGCTTTGCCAATCGTTTAACAAGGCTTGTAAATTTGCCAACGCTATAGGCACGTCTGTTTCTTTGACTGCATCTTCAAGACAGATAATAATACTGTTAATTTTTTCTAATCTTTTTCGCTCAATCACCGCCAAAATATCGGTGCGTGTCGCAGGCATATACAAGCTCGCCCCTAGATGATAGGGGTGAATGCGTGGCATTGGCACAGGGTGAATGATATGCGTTGGCAAGTTTAAAATGGTCATACATTTTTTCCGTTAAAACTTTTTAAAATCAATGAATTATTTGACTTTTTTTGGCTAAATTATTGGCGTTTTTTGATGATGGTGATGGCTTGATAAGGGGCAATTTTATCACCGACAATCTCAATTGCAACATTTTTTTTGTGCACACAGATGTCGCAATAACACGGTGTCGGCATGGTCGGCATTTTGTAGCAACACTCGCTCAGGCTCTCGGCGTAGCACCGCACGAGTGGCTTCGGCGATGGTCGGCTTGATACGGTTTAAATTATCAATGTAAAATTCATTAGCAAGCCTTGTTATTACAGGCTTGGTACGAAATGTTGGCGTGCTTTGATAGGTTAAAATTTTTGGTAAAATGTGATTTTTTTGTTGCATATCACTTAAACAGTTTAAAATATTGTCAATAAAAAATAAACTTTTATCAAATTTTTCTAAATTATCATAATAGACACAGGCATGAAATTCATCAGCATTTTTGGCAAATAACGTACGAGAAATCAGCCCCGAAACGGTACTGTTTAACAAACTGGCAGGCATTAGCCAATCATCATCACTTGCCGACAGCCACGCCACGCCCGCAGGGTCGGACAAGGTGACTAGCGGAATAATTGGCTCGTGAGTGAGATTGTCATTTTGGTGATAAATTTGTTGCTTAAAATCAAATTGCGGATTTTGTTTGTTAAATTTTTCTAAACTATTTTTTAGTTCATGATAAATCGCTCCTTTGCCTGTCCAACCATCAACAAACACAATCGGCGAATCAGGAAAATTGGTCAAAACCCACGCCAACGCCACGCTATCAAGCCCACGCTCACGAATGATACTCATGCCAAAATGTTGGCTAGGCAGTTGGCAGTTAAATTGTGTATCAGCAAAAATCCGCTGTAACAATACGCCAATAGGCAAACCTGCACGAACCAAACTTAATAAAATCAATGGTTTATCATGGCTAACTTGCTGTGCAAAATGGGTTTTTAGGGTGTAGGCAAGTGAAAAAATATCGCTTGCCATACGGTTTTGATATTGTTTTAAGGCTTGTAAAAATAGGTTTTTATGGGTGTCGCTTGGCTTATCTTCTAGGGTGAGCATATCGGAATAATGGCGTTTGCCTGTTTGGATTAGCTGTTCTTTTTGGGCGACATCGGTGTTTTCTACCGCATTTTTTTCCAAGATTGTTAATAAAAACTTCACATCGCTGGCTAAATAACTGCCTGATGTTAAAGTGGAACAATCATATTGTTTCATCAAAAATTTCTCAAAATTTTTTAATTATTAAAGATTAAAAATGTATTGGTTAATCGTGGCAAATTTGACAAATTTTGTCGTGTAATTGTCCATGATTGGACGTGCCGTACCAGTCCAATTGTTGCAAAATGGCAAATCGGCAAGGCTGTCACCAAAGCCAAAGTAAGGGCGGTTGTTATCCAGTTGCTTTAACAAAAATGCCACCGCATGGCGTTTATGAATGGCATTTGGCAAAATCGCAAGATTATTGGCATTGACATGAATATAAAAGTTTTGGTTAAAATTTGGTAAATTGTCTTTTAAGATGTTTGCTAGATTATAGGCAATATCTTGAAGTATTTTTTCATCTTTTTGGTGGTGTTTGATTGCTAAATAAATTTTTAAGTTTTGATAACAATTACCATAAAAAAAATCGTTGCCATCAAAAAAAATTGTCATCGTGTAAACTAAATACCAAGCCCAAATCGTGGGTTTGGCTATGTTGTTCAAGTACATTTTGCAACAGGATTAAATCATTTTGTAAAGGCATTAATTGTTCAAACATTTTTTGTTGCCAAATGGGATTGCGTTTGCCATTTGGCTCTAACAAAATCGCCCCATGGGTGAGAATTTGCCAACTGTCAAAGGGCAGTTTTACTCGCTTGATTTCGTTAGTATCCCTTGCAGTTACTGGGATTAGCTCGCAACTTTGCGATAACCAATTAAAAAAATTGGCTTGTTTTTGGCTAAAAAAACTTAACGGCTCGCCTTGTTTATTGACGCTGGCAATAGTTAGATTTTTGTTGGGTAGCTGTTTGAGTAGTTGCCATTGTTCAATTTTGCGTAAAGTTTGAAATAAGGTATCGTCCAAATCCATCAAGGCATACGGCTTGACAATCGGCATGGACTGAAAAAAAGGTGTGGTCATGGTAATCTTTGAAATTTGATAAAATTTTTGCAAAAAAAATTGGCATTGATACTAGTGCGACTATTATAGCACAACATGGGCGTGCAGGCGTGTGAAGTTGTGCTATAATGAACAAAATTTATCAAAAGGTTCACCCATGAGCGAAATCACATTTAACGACAATTTTTTTAGCCATTTTACCGAAATTATGGACGAAGCGATACAGCCGACACAGGTCGGACATGGCAAAACCTTATCAAATTCGCCGTATTATATCGGTATGATGAGCGGTACAAGCCTTGATGGTATGGATGCGGTGCTGTGCCAGTTTTATGATGAAACGGGCGAGATTGAAATGCTAGAAAGCCACAGTTTGGCATTTCCTGACGATTTGCGGACGGTGCTGTTGGCTCTGACCGTTCCAAATGGGGCGTATCAGTTGATTGAGCAAAATCAGCTTGCCTTTGAAAGTGAGCTGGATTTGTATGGTTGGGCGAGTAGTTTTTATGCCGAATTTGCCAGTCAAGTGGTGATTGAGTTACTACAAAAATCAGGCATGACGGCGGATGACATCGGTGCAATCGGCTGTCATGGGCAAACGGTGAGACACCGCCCAAACTGGGGCTTTACGCTTCAATTGATTGACCCAAATATTATCGCAGAACGCACAGGCATTGCGGTGGTGAGTGACTTTCGCAGACGTGATATGGCGGTGGGCGGACAGGGTGCTCCGCTTGTGCCAGCCTTTCATCAAGCGATTTTTAAGCAAAACCAACAAAAAAATCAGCCCAATATCAGTGCCGTGTTAAATTTGGGTGGGATTGCCAATGTAACGATTTTTAATGAAGAGCAAACTTTTGGTTTTGATACGGGCGTGGCAAATTTGCTAATTGATGGTTGGGTGCATCGTAATACTGGACAATTATTTGATAAAAATGGTGACTGGGCGAAATCAGGTCAAGTGATTGAACCGCTATTAAAGCAATTATTAACCCACCCATTTTTTGCTGAAAATCCGCCCAAAAGCACAGGGCGAGAAGCCTTTAATTTGGCGTGGTTGGACGAGCAATTGCACCTTTTTTATCAAGTGTATCAATCCGACACACCAAACGAGCTTGCCCCACAAGATGTGCAAGCAACTTTGACAGAATTAACTGCGGTGAGCGTTGCCAATGCGTTACAGGCGTTTGAATTTGACGATAAACATTTGTTGGTTTGTGGTGGCGGTGCGTTAAATACTTATTTGATGAGCCGTTTGCAGTCGCATTTGGGCGATTGGACGATGGAAAGTAGCGAAAAATATGGCATTTTGCCGACTTTAGTTGAAAGTATGGCATTTGCGTGGCTTGCTCGCCAAACCATGACTGGCGAGCCCAGTAATTTACCAAGCGTTACGGGGGCGAATAAAGCGGTAGTGTTGGGGCAGGTTTGTTTTTAATTTTTTTTTGGGCAATTGTCAAAAATGATTTTGGTAAACGCATTTTTTTTGTTAAAATTGTAACAAAATTTTACCAAGTTTTACCCAAAATTTTGGTTTAATATGCAATTGATTTTTTTAACATCAGCAAACGCATAAGGATATAGCATGACTACCGAATCTTCATTTAACCACTCAAAAAAACTACATTTTGAAAAATCAGACCACGAACGTATCGTCATCACAGGCATGGGGGCGGTTACGCCTTTGGGACTTGATGTAGAGAGCAGTTGGCAAGGGATTTTGGCAGGTAAAAGCGGTATTAGCCAAATTGAACATTTTGATACCACCGATTACCGCTCAAAAATTGCAGGATTGGTCAAAGATTTTGACATTAGCCAATATATGTCGGCAAAAGATGCCCGCCGTTACGATATTTTTGTACAATATGGCGTGGTGGCGGCAACGCAAGCCTTAAAAAATGCAGGTTTGATTGACGGCTTACAAGCCGAACCTGTAAAAGGCATTGACCCTGAACGCATTGGTGTGTTAATCGGTTCTGGCATTGGTGGTATTAGCAATATTGAAGAAAATGCTGGCAAACTCATTCATGACGGTGCAAGAAAAATTTCGCCATTTTTTATCCCATCAGCGATTATTAACATGACCGCAGGGCAAGTGGCGATACGTCATGGTTTGCAAGGCTTAAACCTTGCCATTGCGACTGCTTGTACCACATCAACGCACGCCATCGGCTTGGCGGCTCGGCTGATTGCCTATGGCGATGCCGATATTATCGTGGCAGGTGGTAGCGAAAGAGCGTCCAATCAGCTTGGCATGGGCGGATTTGCCGCTATGCAAGCCTTATCCACTCGCAACGATGAACCGACTAAAGCCAGTCGCCCATTTGACAAAGACCGTGATGGCTTTGTGCTAGGCGATGGGGCAGGGGTGTTGGTACTTGAGCGATTGTCGCACGCCAAAGCCCGTGGGGCAACGATTTTGGCAGAGTTGGCAGGCTTTGGCATGAGTGATGATGCCAATCATATCACCGCACCGCCAGAAGATGGCAATGGTGCAAAGCGCGCCATGCAAATCGCCCTAAAAGACGCAGGTATCCATGCGGACAAAGTCGGCTATATCAATACTCACGGCACAAGTACGCCGTTGGGCGATGTTGCCGAAAGCCGAGCGATTGAAAGTTTATTTGGGCAAAACCAAAACTTTGCTGTTAGTTCTACCAAGTCCATGACAGGGCATTTGCTCGGTGCGGCAGGTGGTATTGAAGCGATTTTTAGTGTCAAAGCCTTGATGGAACAAGTGTTACCACCGACCATTAATTTGGATAACCAAGACCCAGATTGTACGTTGGATTATGTGCCAAACGTGGCTCGTAAGGTGGAAAATTTGCAATATGCTTTGTCCAATAGTTTTGGTTTTGGCGGTACAAATGGTTCAATTTGTTGGCAAAATGGCAGGATTAGCATATTTTTGCCAATTTTTTACAAAATTTTCGATAAATTTTCAAACCACACTTAAAAAACGGTGTGGTTTTTGTTAATATAAAGCAATATTTTTAATAAAAGTAGAAAAACCATGTCAGGATTTGCCTTTTCTCCCCAATTTTCTCAACGCTGGCTTGCTACGTCTGATAGCATAAAAACCGCTATTATCAATGAGTTAGATGATATTCGCACTTTGTTACAACGTGATACCGACATTGATACGTTTCAATTTCGTGTGAACAATTTGCATGATGAAGTGGAAACTATCATTGTAAAAGAGCGACAAGCCGAAGCTGAACGTATCGCCAAAGAACAAGCGTTGCAACGCCTAGAGCAAGAACGCCTCGAACGTGAACGCCAAGCAAAACTAGAACAAGAACGCCGTGAACAAGAAGCCTTACAAAAACAAATTGAAGCGCGTCTTGAGGCGGAACGCCTAGAAAAAGAACGCCTTGAGCAAGAACTTTTGGCAAAACAAGCCCATATTGACAACGTCAAACAAGACATCATTGACAGTTTAAGCAAAAAATTGGACGATTATTTTGATGAAAAAATGGACGCATTGCGTCAAGAAATGCAAGCATGGCTAACGGCAGAAGTGGATAAGCAATTACAAGAAAAACTACAAGAACAAAGTTAATTGGTTAAAAATATTTAACAAAAAATGCCAACCACCCAAATTTTTTAATCTACCCGTAACCGCCCTATCAGGTGTCGGCACAAAAATCGCCGAACAGCTCGCCCAGCTTAACATTGAGCGAGTGTTTGACCTGCTCATGCACCTGCCACGAGATTACGAAGACCGTAGCCGACTGATTAACCTTGCGGACGTAACGCACGGACAGTCGGTGCTGGTACAAGGACAAATCATGCGTGTGGAAAACAAACGCACAGGCATGAGCGTCTATCTGCAAGACGGCACAGGACAGGTGATTTTACGCTTTTTCATGTCTATAAAGGCTTAGCCGACACCATGCAAATCGGCACGGTTTTGCGAGTGTTTGGTGAAATTATCATCAATCAATACGGTACGCAAATTTCTCACCCAGAATACGAAATTATCATCGGACAAAAACCGCTGAGCAACACAGGGCTTGTGCCGATTTATCCAACGGTAAAAAATTTACACCAAAATAAATTACGCAGTTTGATAAAATTAGCATTGCAAACTGTTAAACAAAACTACAAAAATAATATTATACAAATTAACAATAATGATTGGCAACTCATTGAAAAACAAATCAAAACCCAATTTCCGTTAATTGCCAATTTAACCAATCCTTTTACCGAATTTAGCCTGATTGATGCGTTAAGTTTTATTCATCAACCGCCCACTTACACCAATTTAAGCCAACAATATCAAGTATTAGAGCGTTTAAAAAACCGCACGCACGCCACTTGTCAAAGGTTAATTACCGAAGAAATGTTGGCAAATCAATTGGCGTTACTTTACCGAAAACAGCAACTTTTTCAACACAAAGCCCCACGTTGCGATGATAAAAGCCAGCTTGCCGAACGTTTGTTAGCCAATTTACCTTTTACACCGACCAACGCCCAAAATCGTGTTGTCAATGAAATTG
The DNA here is from genome assembly GCA_927911235.1 of uncultured Moraxella sp. Taxonomy (GTDB): domain Bacteria; phylum Pseudomonadota; class Gammaproteobacteria; order Pseudomonadales; family Moraxellaceae; genus Faucicola; species Faucicola mancuniensis. Next base: position 5,019 of record CAKMOY010000143.1, on the reverse strand, counting down.
TCAAAGATTTGGCAACGTCCATTCCCATGTTACGCCTTGTGCAAGGTGATGTCGGAGCGGGTAAAACGTTGGTTGCAGGGCTGTCGGCTTGTTATGCGTTGGATAGCGGTTGGCAAGTGGCGGTCATGGCACCGACTGAGATTTTAGCCGAACAACATTTGATTAATTTTAAAAATTGGTTTGAACCGCTCGGCATAGGCGTAGGCTGGCTTGCAGGCAAACAAACCGCCAAAGAACGCACCAAAGCATTAAGCAATATTGCCGAAAATAATGTGCAAATCGTGGTCGGTACGCACGCTTTATTCCAAGAGCAAGTGCAATTTGCCAAATTAGGTTTGGTAATTATTGACGAACAGCACCGTTTTGGTGTGGAGCAACGCATGGCGTTACTCGGCAAAGGCTTGGTGCACACCACACCGCACCAACTCATCATGACGGCAACGCCCATTCCACGCACGCTTGCGATGAGTGCGTTTGGCGATATGGACACGTCTATTATTGACGAATTACCGCCCAACCGCACGCCAATTACCACAGTTACCATTAGCCGAGACCGCAGAGATGAAGTGATTGAGCGTATTGCGGTAAACTGCGAACAAGGCAAACAAGCCTACTGGGTGTGTCCGCTTGTAGAAGAATCCACCGCCCTAGACGCACAATCCGCTGAAATCACCTATGCCGACCTAGCCGATCGCCTAAACATCACCATTGGCATGGTACATGGCAAAATGAAACCTGCCGAAAAACAAGCCGTTATGCAAGATTTTAAAGCAGGAAAAATCTCGCTACTCGTTGCTACCACTGTGATTGAAGTCGGTGTTGATGTGCCAAATGCGTCCTTAATGGTGATAGAAAATGCCGAACGGCTTGGCTTGTCGCAACTGCACCAACTGCGTGGGCGTGTCGGTCGTGGTGAAGCCAAAAGTTTTTGCGTTCTGCTGTATCAAACGCCATTATCAGAAACAGGCATAGAACGTCTCAATGTGTTGCGAGATAGTACGGACGGCTTTGTCATCGCTCAAAAAGATTTGGAACTGCGTGGGGCGGGTGAGTTGCTTGGCAAACGGCAAACAGGGCATGACAGCTACTATATCAGCGACTTAGTGCGAGATGAATTTTTGCTTATCACCGCACAAGCGATTGCCAAACATTTGTTAAACAAACAAAACAAAATCGTTACCCAAGAAATGCAAAACCTTATCCAAATCTGGACACCTGATGCGATAAAATTTATCAGTGCCTAAAAAATACACGATAAAAAGATGGTTTTGTTAAGATTTGTAAATATTGTAAAAATTTAATATTTGTTCGGTTTTTAACAACCCAAAAAAATTGGCAAATATTTTGTGAATTGGCAAAAATTATGATAAATAGTAAAAGATATCTGTTTTTTTTGCAAAAAAAATTTTATCCTTAACTAATAACCATTTATCAGGTTTACAAAAAATTAGCAGAAAATTTAAAAAAAAATCGGTAAAATAGAACTCATTAACTTTCATAAGAATTTTTATTTGTTAAAGTGGTTAGCGGTATTTGATAAATAAAATTAAATTCACTCTTAAGTAAAAGGATATGTATCATGTCACAAGCTAAATACGAAAATGTAAAAGTTGCTGATAAAGCTGCTGCTGACGACCTAGCAAAAAAACTTGAAGGCGTTGCAGGTGTAAAATTTGTCAACGTAAACCACGAAACTGGTATCGTTGTTATTACTCATGGTGATGACTATGACGAAGGCAGTGCAAAATCTGCAATGGGTGTGTAATTAACTTTACCACTTCATAAAAAACCGCTTAATATCAAGTTAAGCGGTTTTTTGTTTTTGTAGGGTTTGATTAGGCTGATTTTACCAACTCTACCGCACCATGGTCATCGCAATGGTCGCCATGTTGATGGTGCAAACGCCCATCAACAATATAATCAATATGGTCGCCATGTGGTACAGCTTCGTGTCCACAGTTTTCACCGTGAATATGCTCGCCACAGTTAAAGCCGTGATTACACGCATCTGGGTTTTGTTCGTTAACATCTAGCGTATGTTCATCAACATGGTCGCCATGCACATGGTGCAAATGTCCGTCATGTAGATAGTCAATGTGGTCGCCATGTTTGATAGCGGTATGTCCACAGTTGTCGCCATGAACGTGGTCGTGATTTGCGTGGATAGTACAAGTCATGATTTTTGCTCCTTTAAGTGGATTTATAAAAAAATTGATTAAAATGTAATGTTATATCATGTCAAAACATAATATTTGTTTGGTTTTATCGTAAACCTTTAATAAAAAAATGTCAAGGACAAAAACAAAAAATCTGCCATTTTTGACAGATTTTTTATTTTAAAACAATCAGTTATGTTATAACATTTACATATTTGGGTAGTTTGGACCACCGCCACCTTCAGGCGTTACCCACGTGATATTTTGTGATGGGTCTTTGATATCGCACGTTTTGCAATGCACGCAGTTTTGGGCGTTAATCACAAATTTGGCTTCACCATCATCATTGACGACCACCTCGTACACACCTGCTGGGCAGTAGCGTTGAGCAGGTTCGGCAAAGATTTTTAAGTTACGTTTAATCGGCACATTTGGGTCGGTCAAACGCAGATGGCAAGGTTGGTCTTCAGCATGATTGGTATTTGAGATAAACACCGATGACAGCTTGTCAAAGGTTAGTTTGCCGTCTGGTTTTGGATAATTGGGGGCAAAGGCATGGTCGGCACGCTCAAGCATATCATAATCGGGCATATTGTCATGAATGGTGAGTGGCATTTTGCCTTTTAACAGATTTTGGTCAATAAAGTTGAACGCACCACCCATCCAAACGCCCATACGGTGCATAGCAGGGGCAAAGTTGCGTGCTTCATAGGCATCTTCATACAGCCATGAGTTTTTGAATTTTTCTTCGTAACTGGTGATTTCGTCATGCTGACGACCTGCCTGAATGGCTTCAAAGACGGCTTCGGCAGCGAGCATACCTGATTTGATAGAGGTGTGCGTGCCTTTGATTTTGGCAGCGTTCAAAAAGCCTGCATCATCACCGACCAAAACACCGCCTGCAAAGGCAAGTTTTGGCAATGAGTTTAGGCCGCCTTTGGCTAAGGCTCTTGCCCCATAAGACAAGCGTTTGCCACCTTCCAAAATGTTACGGATAACAGGGTGAGTTTTGAGGCGTTGCATTTCGTCAAACGGTGATAAATACGGATTGTGATAAGATAAATCAATCACCAAACCAAACGATACTTGATTGTTTTCATCAAAATACAACCACCAACCGCCTGATGAGCCCGTTTCGGTCAAAGGCCAGCCAGAGCCATGCAATACCATGCCTTCTTCGTGCTTGGCTGGGTCAATTTCCCACAGTTCTTTTAAACCAATGCCATAATGCTGTGGGTCTTTGCCATCAGCCAAATTAAAACGGCTAATCAAGCGTTTGCCCAAATGTCCACGACAGCCTTCGGCAAATACGGTATATTTTGCCAATAGCTCATAGCCTGGTTCAAAGCTCGGTTTGGCTTCCCATTTGGCATTCACACCCATATCGCCAGTCACAATGCCTTTCACCGAGCCATCTTCGTTATACAACACATCAGAGGCAGCAAAACCGGGGAACATCATCACTTCAAGCTCTTCGGCTTGCACTGCTAACCAACGCACCAAATTCCCCAAAGAAATGATATAATTACCATCATTGTGCATAGACGCAGGCACGATATTATCAGGCAGTTGGCGGTATTTTTGTTCATTTCTGAGCAAATATACACGGTCGCCTTTGACTGCCACATTGACAGGTGCACCTTTTTGTTGCCAATCAGGAATGAGTTCATTTAACGCACGAGGCTCCATCACCGCACCAGACATGGTATGCGCCCCAAACTCTGAGCCTTTTTCAACCACGCATACGGTGAACTCTTCTAAGCCTTTTTCAATCGCCAACTGGCGTAAACGGATTGCCGTTGCCAAGCCAGCAGGTCCACCGCCAACGACAACAACATCAAATTCCATCTGCTCACGCTGAATATCTTGCATAACAACTCCCAACAATCCCAAACTTGCCAATGCTGGTGAAGGATTGTACTGATGATAAAAAAATGGATAAAATCACAAAAAGTTATTTATTATAATCTAAAATCTTGTGAAACAACATAGCCAAATGATTACAAAAAACTAGCAATCGGATTGAGCCATCTGACAACAAATTGATGTAAAATATCATCATTTACAAAATTCGTATGCAAAAATGTCTAATTTTTTGACATTTTTTTAAAAAAATGTTCATAAAATAAAATTTAAACCAAAAAAGGTTTACAAAAAAATTAACATAAAAAACCTTATGAAACAAGACCTTATCGCCCAAATCAATCAAGCTGAACAACAAGCAGACAGCACCAATGCCAACAAAAGAGTGATTCCGCCTTTACAAAACTGGAAACCCAAATTTTGTGGCGATATGAACCTAAAAATTTGTGCCAATGGCGAATGGTGGCACGAAGGCTCAAAAATGACTAGACAGTCATTGGTGGATTTGTTTGCCAAAGTATTGTGGTGCGAGATTGATGAAAACAATAACGCCCATTATTTTTTAAAAACGCCTATGGAAAAAATCGGTATTCAAGTAGAAGACGCACCTTTGCACATTGTGGCAGTCAATCAAATTCAACATTATAACCAAACTTTTATCAAGTTTTGTACTGCCAACGGCGATGAGTTTTATTTGGATAAACAACATGAAATCCGTTTTGGTTTGTCTTTTAATAATGCCAAAATTTCGGCTGATATGCTTGAAAACAAGCAGAACAGCCTTATATTTTGGTGCGACAAAATGGCGAGTCTGTGCTGTATGGTTTGATTGTGCGGTCGATTTTTTATCATTTAGTGGCGATGGGTGAGTTGATAGAAAAAAATGATAACGTGTATTTGCAATTAATTAGTGGTGATGAAACATTTGAATTAGCCATGTAATTTTACGTAAAAAATTAAAAATGATGGTGCAAAAATCAAAAGTAGCGTAAAATAGAGC
>CAKMOY010000142.1 GCA_927911235.1 uncultured Moraxella sp. | reverse complement strand
CATTACATTACATTACATTACATTACATTACATATTTAACAAAAAATCACAATAAATCAACATTTTTATCAAAAAAAATTCTCTTTTATCACTTCATAAACGGTAATAAAAAATTATGAAAATCTTACATTTTTTTATTTTTGCTTGTGTTAAAATCATATCAATAACCAAAATTAAGGAAAACTTATGCAACTCACCCCACCTGATCCAACGCTCACACCGAATTTAACCCTAGAAGCCCCTCAAGCCGTTGCAGTTGTGCCACAAGATGAAGCCGACCAAATCGTCAAACTAGACCAAACCAAAGTCCCAGAGCTAGACGCTAAGGTCAATGAATTTGTGATGAGCGTGCTAAATAATTCTGTGAACACGCCAAAATTTGACGAAAAAAGTCAATGCCGTTCATCAGTTAGGCAGTGCTGAAATTCGTGCATCAGCTCAAATCTCTAATCGTATGCTTGACCGCCCTGCCAAAACGATGGACAAAGCCCTGTTTGACAATTCGCCCATTGCCAAATCTTTGACTGAGTTGCGTGGCATTGTGGAAGACCTTGACCCAAGCAAACAAGGTTCAATGACAAGCTCACGCAAGTTTTTGGGTATTATTCCGATGGGGAATAAGGTACAAGATTATTTTCGCAAATATGAATCATCACAAACCCATATTAACAAAATCATTGAAAGTCTGTATAACGGCAAAGACGAGCTGATTAAGGACAACGCCACGATTGAGCAAGAAAAAGTTAATATGTGGACGCTCATGCAGTCGCTTCGCCAATATATTTATGTCGGCAAAAAAATTGATGCCACACTTGAGCAAAAAATTGTTGAATTAGAAGCGACCGACCCTGAAAAAGCCCGCATTGTCAAAGAAGAAATGTTGTTTTACATTCGCCAAAAAAATATGGATTTTTTGACCCAGTTGGCGGTGAATATCCAAGGTTATCTTGCCCTTGATATGATTCGCAAAAATAACCTTGAACTGATTAAAGGCGTGGATAGAGCGACTACGACCACCATTTCGGCATTACGCACAGCGGTGATGGTGTCGCAGGCGTTGTCCAGTCAAAAACTGGTACTTGACCAAATCAATGCGTTAAACAGCACGACTGGCAGTTTGATTGAATCTACGTCCGCCATGCTCAAACGCCAAACTATCCAAGTCCACGAACAAGCCAGTACCAGCGGTGTGGAAGTAGAAAAACTACAAAAAGCCTTTAATAATATTTATGAAGATGAATGAGCGATTGATGAATTTAAGTTAAAGGCGTTGGACAATATGCAACAAACGGTGAATACTTTGTCGCAAGAAGTGGATAAAGCCCAAGTCTATTTGGATAAAGCCAATCAAAAAACGGCTTTACAAATGACGCAAAATCTACAAATTGATGATAAAAAATTGGGTGAAGTGAAAATTTAATTGTTATAACTACTTTTTTTGTGAAACCTTAACAAGCTGATTAAGCCCATTGACAAAGGCGATTTTGTCCTTTTCGCCATAGGGTTTTTGTCCGCCCATTTCTTTGGGGTCAAGCACGCCTGTGCCACGAAGTGTTTCCATAAAATCACGAGCGTTAAGTTTTGGTTTGATATTGGTAAGCGTCAGCAAGTAGATTGGACGGAAGAATAACACCCAACATTTTAACAGATTTTTTCAAAGTCAAGGCGGTCTTGATGATGAGTTCTTTGGCAACCGTTGGCACGGCATCAGCGTCAATGTAGATGGTCATAGTGATGGTGTGGTTTTTTCTGATTTGTCAGTGAATGTTAAATCTTGGGCATCATGCTTTTTTCTAACTTGCTTGTTGTTAAAATTTTAATAAAAGCTGATACGGCTTAAAACTTTCAAGCAAACATTTGTTAATTAAGCTAAAAAACAAACTTTTATCGCCCACGCTTGCCCAATTATCAAGTGCTTCATAATACGCCAAACGCTTATCCACCGTAATCACGCACGGTGGATAACCTGCTTTCATCAACTCAAAATTTAACAAAAGCCTTGCAGTGCGACCATTACCGTCTATAAAAGGGTGAATAATGACAAACTCGCTATGCAGTCGGCACGCTCGCTCCACAGGGTGCAGACTGTCAGCAGAATCATACCACGCAAAAAGCTCACGCATTTTATCATCAATCAACAAAAAATCTGGCGGTGTATGGCTCGCCCCAGAAATAATTACGTTTTGCGTGCGGTAACGTCCTGCGTTATCGGTATCAATATTGGATAAAATCAGTTGATGAATGTTTTTGAGTTGCCATTCGTTAAAAGGCTCTTGATTTTGGATAATTTGTTCAACAAATTCAATGGCTTGCTTGTGGTTAATCGCTTCAAAATGTTCACGCAATGACTTTCCGCCCACTGTTACGCCTTCTAGCACCACTTTGGTTTCAAGCAAAGTTAAAGTATTGCCTTCAATGGCGTTAGAATGGTACGTCCACCGCAAAATCAAATCTTCTTGCAGATTTTTTGCCATAGATGGCGACAGCGGACGATGGCGGTCAAGCTCGGTTTTTAATTCGTCAATTTTTTCAAACATTTTAACAAATCACAAACCCATTTTATTCGGCAACAGCTCCACTACCTTCGTCACCGTTTCATCAAGTTTTTCGGTATCGGTTGGCATGATGGTGATGTGGGCGATTTTTCGTCCTGTGCGTTCCTCTTTGTCATAGCCATGATAATGCACGCCATCAAGGGCAAGAATGTCCGCCATGCTCGGATATTGCCCAATCACGTTTAACATCACAGACGGCTTAACGACAGACGTATCGCCAAGTGGCAAGCCTGCCACTGCTCTCATGTGGTTTTCAAACTGACTACACACCGCCCCTTCAATACTCCAATGCCCAGAATTATGCACTCGTGGGGCAATCTCATTGGCAATCAAGCCATCATCAGTTACAAATAATTCCAACGTCAAAACACCCACATAATCCAAATGCTCTAGCAATTTTTTGATGTTACTTTGAGCCTGTGCGGTCAAATGCTCGGCATTGGGGGCAGGGGCGGTGGTTTTGGTAAGAATGCCGTTGTAATGCTCGTTTTCTACCAGTGGATAATAGCGAATTTCGCCTGTTTTGCTCCGCACGGCAATGATGGAAACTTCTCGGCTAAAGTTGATAAATCCTTCAGCAATCAGCGGTGCGGTTTTGGTCGCATCGCCAAGCTCCGCCCAAGCAGTGTCAATTTGCTCATCATTTTTAATGACAAATTGCCCTTTACCGTCATATCCGCCACGAGTGGTTTTTAATACCAACGGCAAGCCCAAATTTTCGCACGCCGTTTGTAATTCATCACGGCTGTTTACCGCCAAAAATGGCACGGTTTTGATGTCAAGTTCGTTAAACAAGTTTTTTTCGTTTAAGCGGTCTTGAGCGATAAACAACGCCTTTGACGGTGGGAAAAGTCCTGTATTTTCTTCCAAAAATTTAGCAGAATTCAAGGGTGTATTTTCAAATTCTAAACTATAGATATCGCACACTTTGGCAAAATCGTCCAATTGCTCACTGCTATAAACCTTGCCAAGCAAGCGTGCAGGGCAGTTGGGTGCGTCTTCCAAAAAGGTACAACGCAGTCCCAGTGGCAAGGCGGATTCGGCAAGCATTAAGCCCAACTGCCCACCGCCCAAAATGCCGATGGTTTTGATGGGGTGGTTTGAGTGATTCACAGTATAAAAATTGGCGGTGCTGATTGGCATTTTCTAGACCTTTTTAACATAATTTGAATAAATATTAAAAATTTAGGGCGTAACAAATACGCCCCAACATTGTTTGCTATGGTTTAACTATAATGAACTGGCTCTTCGTCATAGACATGGGCGTGCCAATGTGCCATTTGTTTGTGCATAAAGCTGTGCAAGGCGGCTTGCACCATACTTTGACCGATAAAATGGATATCTTGCCCTAACATTTCTTTGATTTCGTCCGAAAATTCAATGCTTAATAATGGCTGAACTTCGTCATTATTGGCAGGACGAAGCACCATTTTGCCGTCTTCTTGTTGTACAAATTCTAATAACATTTCTTTTGGCATTTGGCTAAAATCAGGTTTTTCATTGCTGTTTTGTTGGCGTGGCATGGTTTTTCCTTTTTTACGTTTATTTTGTCAATATAAGGTTTTTTTGAGAAAAATCAAGCGATTTTGTCCTGTAAAAACTGCCATTAAAGCGTAAAGCCAATGCCAATTTTAGGTTAATTGTGGAAACAAACTGCGTAATCCTGCAATAATGATTTCCACCGCTACCGCTGCAAGTAGCATACCCATGACACGGTTTAGCACGTTTAAGCCTGTTTCACCCAAAAATCGGCTGACCTTACCTGCCCCCATAAACGAGCCATAAATGATTAAACTAATCAACACACCTGCGACAAGCAGGGCGATTTTGTTGCCCCAACCGACACCGCTTGCCGAATAAATAATCACCGTTGAAATACCGCCAGGACCAATCACCATCGGAATGGTTAAAGGAACAACCGCCATTGTCGTGCCTTTAAACACCGTGCCATTGACTTCATCTGAGCTGTCTACGTTGGGCTTTGCGATGTTGCCAGAGCCGTTCATCATGCCGATGGCGATTAATAAAACCAACAAGCCACCAGCGACACGGAATGAGCCGAGTGAAATTCCCAAAATGCGTAAAATCGCTTCGCCTGCGATAGTAAACACCGCCACAGTAATAAACACACTAATCGCCGAAATCGTCGCCACTTTGCGGACTTGTTCTCGTGTACCGCCTTTGGTGATGTCCAAAAACAACGCCAAAGATGATGACGGATTAACCAGTACGATCAATGCTAAAAAGGTTTTGAGTAGGGGAATTTGTTCTAATAGCATAATGCAAATAACACAATGATTGGTAAATAATTTTTGATGGTTTAAGGTGGCTATATTAACATATTTGTGATAATTTGAATGTAAAAATACATAAACTTTCA
>CAKMOY010000141.1 GCA_927911235.1 uncultured Moraxella sp. | reverse complement strand
GGGAATTCCCTCCACCTTTGGGGGAGGGCTGGGGTGGGGGTAATTTTTTTGGCACATTAGTTTTTATAAACATCATTCAAATGATGATAAAACTGGGCATAATCTTTGCGTTTTTTGAGTACCGTTTCCAAATATTCTTCCAATACCGCCTTGTCTTGCACAGGGTCTTTGACGATCGCCCCAATCAAATTGGTGCTGATGGTTTCGGCTGACAATTCGCCCTTGCCAAACCAGTTGGCTTGACTAAGACTGCCAACCATCACCGCAATGGCTTCGGCAGTAGATAGGTTGCCTGTCGGTGATTTTAGCACGGTTTTGCCGTCTAGGGTTTCGCCCCCACGCAGTTCACGGAAAATGGTGATGACTTTTTCAATCTCGTCCACCGCATTTTTTGGCATCAGGCAAATCAAGACTTTCGCCCATTTCGCTGACTCGTCTTGCCACGATACGGATTTCTTCTTGCATATCGTCTGGCAAGGGCAACACCACCACGTTAAAACGCCGTTTGAGAGCGGACGACAGTTCGTTTACGCCTTTATCACGGTTGTTGGCGGTGGCGATGATGTTAAAGCCTTTTTTGGCAAAAATTGCGTCATTAAGCTCTGGAATTGACAACATTTTTTTCGGACAAAATGGTAATCAAGGTGTCCTGCACGTCCGATCCCATGCGAGTAAGCTCTTCTAGTCGGCAAAGCGTGCCTTCTTCCATCGCACGGTATAGCGGTGTGGGGACAAGGGCTTCACGGCTAGGGCCTTTGGCGAGCAGTTGGGCGTAGTTCCAGCTGTAGCGGATTTGGTTTTCGTCCGTGCCTGCGGTGCATTGGATAACACGAGTGCTGTCGCCTGAGATACCTGCTGACAAATGTTCGGACACCCACGATTTTGCCGTTCCCGGTACGCCTAGCAAAAGTAACGCTCGGTCAGTGGCAAGCGTGGCGACTGCCGTTTCAATCAGTCGGCGATTGCCCACGTATTTTTCGCTGATGACTGTGCCATCGCTGGTTGTGCCACCCATCAGGTATTTGACAACGGCTTGGGGCGAGAGTTGCCAGTTGGCAGGTTTATTGCCTGTGTCATCACGTTTTAGTGCGTCTAGTTCGCCTTGGTAGATGATTTCGGCTGGTTGGCGTAAAATGTCGGTCATGCAAGTTTTCCTTTTTAAAGGTTTAAAATTTGGTGAAAATGGTAAAAATTATTGCGGTTCAAATTGCATTAGTTCGTAAAGTTTAAGTTCAAATTGTTCTAATTGATTGAGTTTGTTTTCTAAATCGTCATTTAAATTTGGGTCAAAGCCTTTTTCTAGTAAAACTTTAACAACGTCAGTTTGATTCATTGAGATATAATAATTGAGTAAACTTTGCCAAAATTTATCATTAAAATCAAAATGATTAGCTTTAATATCTCCTGACCCACAGACAAATAAAATATGCTTCGCTTTTAAGCTATTGCCTGTACCAAAATGCTGATACGCCATTGGCTCACATTTTAAAAGTTCTTCTTTTAACGTATCCCAGTCTTTATTAACAACTAAATCCAGTACATTTTTCGGCAAGGTCTTTTTTAATTTCGCTATTTTTAATTCTCCACTTCTCTCAATCGTTGATTTAAATTTAACACCATCAAACCATTATCCGTTCTTGGCACGCCCATCTCAATGAGCTTATCAAACAACGCCCTTGCCACCTGTTGCGACACCATCATGCTCAACGTATATAACTCAACGCCAATCCAATGGCAGTCGCTAATGCGTTTTGACAGACTTTTCCAGCTTGGCGATTGCATCAATTTATCAAAATCATCAAACACCCATTGCTCACTGGCATAATTGGCAATGTTTTCAAACTCGGCACCGATGTGTAATAAACGCTTGGTGAGCATTTCTCGCAGTGGCTCATCAAGTCGTTTTTCCAAAACAACAATCAATGAATACACTTGGTTGTCATTTTTTAACTGTTTGCACAACTGCTCCACCAATACCGCAAAATCAGCGTCCGTCAAAGTCGCTGTCATGTTTTGCACCAGACTAAGATTGTCATTTTCTTGGCGATAATCATTGCCCCTAAACTCCCAAAGCTGTATCAACTCGGTGATACTTAGCCCAAACGCTTTGGCAAAATAAGGCAAATGCACCGTTTTTAACTGCTCGGTACGGATTGATATTTGTTTGCCACTTTTGAGTTTTTTGGGGGCTAAATAGCGTTTGTTTAAAGGGTTGGTTTTTAGCTCAAACATTTCGGCAAGCTCTTTGGCAAATTGCTCTTTTTCTGCGTCCGTGCCACCTTGTGTGCCATCAGATGAGCCAAGCCGTGCCAAAAACTGCCTAGCAAGATTAGCAACTTTTTGCGAGCGGTCGGACAACAAACCACGCAAAAACGTTTCATCATCAAGCGACAAATTGACCGCCATGCACTCAAGCAGTCGCAAGCGTTCATCAGCAGGGTGTTTGCCAAAATGGGTGTCAAAAAGCTCAAGCACGCCTTTGGCGTTGGTGTTTCGCATTTGTTTTAGGCGTTTGGCTCGCTCGGCAGGATACCACTCGTCCCAGTTGTCGCCATTGACTTCATCGTCAATCGCTTGCCCAGATTTATCGCCATTTAACCAGTTTAGCCACGGCAAATAGCCAATCGGAATTTTGTCATCAAGGCGTTTTTGCAAGGCAGATAAAATGTCCAAACAGTCGGTTGGCGGTAGAGCGTAGCCACGATTTGCCAAAAATCGCAAAAACAAATACCAATGTTGATAATGTTTATTGGACATATTTTTGAGAATGCGTCTTGCTAATGGTTGCAAGTCTTTTGGCAAAACGGTTAATTTATCCAAAGTCGGCAAAACTGGCAAGGCGTTTAATTTGCCTGTTGGCGTGTGCAAATACATCAAACTTTGAAATTGACTGGCAAGTGCCAAACAAAACAAATCGTGTTTGTCATCATCGCACGCTTGCAAAATCTCGGCAAAATCGGACGGCAAATCGGCAACAGATACGCCCAAATTATCGCCCACCAGCCAACGAGTGTAGATTTTTTGCAATTGGGCGTACGTGGTGGTGGCTGTGTTTGTGGTGTTTAACATGACAAAAATCCCCATTCATCGCTTGCGATCCCAAGTAGCCGTCCGTGCAGTCCGTCCCACAGGATAAAGGCGTGGCTGATGGGCGTGGCTTGGGTTAATTTTGGCAAATCGGCGTTGCTAAGTTTGACCGTTGTGCCATCATCGCCCACCCACCAATAGGGCTGTTTGTTGGATTTTTCATGGGTTTTCACCACACGCCCTTTGGTCAAAATGTACGGCATGACTTCCGCCCACGGCAAATTGATCAAATATTGTTGATAACTTTCAAACAAAGATAAAGACGGTATGGGATAGATTAAGCTCGGTGGTAATAAATTTTTGGTTGGACTAATCGTGTGATTTGGTTCATCATCAAGTGAACTAAAGGTTTTGTCAATTTCACAAGACACTATTTCTTGCTGAATAAAAAATCCCCTAAGTGGCTGACGACTGGGATAAAAACACAGCTCACCCACGACAAAATCACCCACACCAATACCGATATGACCTTGTCCTGTACTGGGGTGATGATAATCTAAGAGTAGGGCAAAATGCGGTGAATTGTTGGTGGTATTGACGTCATTCATTTTGACAAGCCAAGTGGCATGACTGATTAAGCCGTCTTTGCGAACTTCGCTAATCTCGCCCACGTTGTGCCAAATGCCTGTTTGTTTTGGGGCGTTGTCATTTGCCAAAATTTTGTCTTTGGTTTCACTGGTGGCAATGGCTCGGCGTGTGTCTGGGTCGTCAGGATTGGCAAACCACGCTTGACACAGTAGCACCCATTTGCCAAAGGCTTGAATGACAAGGTTTGGCTGATTGGCTCGTTCGCACTCGGCAAGCTGAGCAGGCAGTTCATCAATGCGACTGGCAAGGGTGGACGCTTTGGCATCGTTTAGGCGAGCGGAAATTTGTCGGCATTTGCTACTGGCGTTGTCCATAAACGCCATGATGCCCATGCGTAACTGGTCTTGTAGCCAGTTTTGTAGCTCAACAAGTCCTGCACTAATTCTTGCGTCCGTGTCGGCTTTGGTTTTTTCGGCACGTTTGGCTTGGGCTTGTTGTTTTTTGGCAAGCTCTTCTGCCGATAGCACAGGCTCGGCATTTCCCATCGTTATCATGTCGGCAAGACTTGGGCTGTTGTCGCTATTTTGCACATTTTCGCTGTTGTCTGTTTTTTCGGCAAGCGTGGCGGTTTTGTTGGTTTTTCTGCGTCTGCCAAGCCAATCAACAACCCATGTTGGCGTGTCGCTTGGCACAAAAGGCGTGGCATCGGCAACGTATAACATCATGAGTGCTAAAGCGTGTTTGCAGGGGAATTTGCGAGAAGGGCAGGTGCATTTGTAGCCGTTATCGCCCAAATCCACCACCGTGTAATAAGGGGTTGAGCCAGAACCTTGACACTGAGCCCAAATCAAATCCAACTCTTTTGCAAAGCCGTGTGCCGACCATTTGGTAGGACTGAGCAGTTTTTTGGCGGCCGCCAAAGACGAAGCATCTGGAGCAAGGTTTTGTACCGTTTGTAGCGTGAGCGACATGACTGTCCTTTTTTTATTATTTGTCAATAATTAATCGTAAACAGGTTCTTATATTAACCCAAAAAGTCAAATTAGAAAAGATAAATTGTGAGGTTTACGACAATTGGTGTCGTTTAAAAATGTTGTAAAAAATTTTGCTTTTGCTTGTTTTTTCTTTACAATATCACGTTAATTTATCAAATTAAAAAAAAGGTTATCATGTCCACCATCACCCAAGCCGAAAAAGAGCTTTATCTCACCCTTTTAGACCTTGCCCAAAAATACCCTATAGCAAATGATTGGCTTGCCAACTTGCCAAATTGGCTTGCCCACATCAAAGACAAAGCACGCTACGCCAACGCCCCTTATTATCAATCGGTAGTGGAACGCTTGCCTAATATGGACGGCAAAACCATTCGCACCGATTTTACCGCCCAAAACATCACCTTTGATGTCCCACTTTCGCAAGGTGAAATTAAACAAACCACCGCACTTTTAAAAAACCTAATGCCGTGGCGAAAAGGCGGATTTGTCATCGGACAAGGCGAGCAAAGCATACACATAGACACCGAATGGCGAAGCGATTTAAAATGGGATAGGGTACTACCGTTTATCAGCGATTTGACTGACAAGCGAGTGCTGGACGTGGGCGGTGGCTCTGGCTATCACGGCTGGCGAATGCTTGGAGCAGGGGCAAAAACAGTGGTGGTGATTGACCCGTCTTGTTTGTTTTATTATCAATTTATGGCGATACGGAATTTTGTAGGCAGTCTTAACAATCCGCCAAACCTTCATTTTATTCCTGTGGCGTTAGAAAACTTACCATTACCAATGAAAACAACAAACAACTGTTTCATACCGTGTTTTGTATGGGCGTGCTTTATCACCGTGCATCACCTTTTGATTGTTTATTACAACTAAAAAATCAATTGTTAAAAGGCGGTGAATTGGTGCTAGAGACTTTGGTGGTTGATGGCGATGAAAACACCGTGCTTGTGCCAAAAGACCGCTATGCTCAGATGAATAATGTCTATTTTTTGCCGTCCGTTCCTGCTTTGACTTTGTGGCTACAAAAGGCGGGTTTTGTTGATGTCAAATGTGTGGACGTGAATGTTACCACTTTTGATGAACAGCGAAAAACAGCGTGGATGGATTATCATTCATTGGCAGATTTTTTAGACCCAAATGACAACAGCAAAACGCTAGAAGGCTATCCACGCCCAAAACGTGCGGTGATGGTGGCGAAAAAGCTGTAGGAAAATGTATGAAAATCTTAATCATCGGTGCAGGAAAATTGGGCTTGCCCTTAGCCAATCGCCTAAAATCGCACCACCAAATCACCTTAGTAAGCCGTAGCAAAAAAGACATTGATGGCGTTTGTCAAATTGTCAAAGATGTAAAAAATTTAAATAAAGATGATTTTGACAATGCCATTTTTGACTTGATTTATGTGATTTTAAGCCCTGATAACCATAGTATCGCAGGGTATGCGATCGCCTATGTGGAGAGCGTTCGCCCCATTAGCCAAGCCGTTTTTTGTGAACAGTCGCACTTGATTTATATCTCATCAACAGGCGTGTATGGGCAAAATGCTGGTGAGACGGTGGACATTGACACCACGCCATCCCCACGCATGGCAAAAGATAGCTGCTTATACAGTGCCGAACAGCTTTATCAAGCGTTTTGGCAAAAGAATTTGACGATTGTGCGCCCCAGTGGTTTGATTAATGGTGGTCTGTTAAACACGGATATTTTTAACAGCGAGCGTTTAACCAAACAAGCCCTAAACACCGATAAAATGGACGCTATCCAATGGGCGAATATGGTACAGCATGAAACGGTGATTAAAAATTTGGCAAAATGGTGGATTACATGCAAAAAATCTACTAAAACCTGCGTATATTTTTAACGAAATTAGCGAACCACGCCATAGCATTTTAAATAAAATCCGTGAAAAATACGGACTTGCCCCCATAATGGTAAATGACAACGCACCACAAATTGGCAAGCGTTTGATTAATACACCATTGATTTAACAATGATTTTTTAACTTTTAACAACATTGATAACATGACGATTATTGACAACGATATTATCCCAAAAAAATCCACCTATGCAGATGACAAAAAAGTTTTACGAGTGGTGTCCATTAACGTAAACGGCTTGCGAGCGTCCGAGAAAAAGGGCTTATTTGACTGGCTTGCCACGTCTGATGCGGACGTGGTCTGTATGCAAGAAACTCGCATTAATCCCGAACAATGGACGGACAAATTTAAACCGACAGGTTGGCACACGCACCTGTTTCCCGCCCAAAAGCAGGTTATGCAGGGACGGCGATTTATAGCCGATTGCCGATAAAATCGGTGAAAACTGGACTTGGCTTTGACATTGCCGACACGCAAGGGCGATTTATCTGTGCGACCTTTGATTTTGGGATTGGGGTTGATGTGAACATTGCCTCGCTGTATCTGCCGTCTGGTAGCTCTGGCGATGACGCTCAAGCTCGCAAGGACGTGTTTTTACAAGAATACGCCAAGATTTTAAAACAATGGCGAGATGACAACCAATCCATGATAATCTGCGGTGATTATAACATCGTGCATAAACGCATTGACATCAAAAACTGGTCTGGCAACCAAAAAGCTTCTGGCTGTCTGCCCCACGAGCGAGCGTGGCTTGACCATATTTATGATGAGCTTGGTTATATTGACAGTTTTCGTGCGGTGCGTGATGAGCCGTTTTTGTACTCGTGGTGGTCAAATCGTGGACAAGCTCGTGCCAAAAACGTTGGTTGGCGGATTGATTATCACGTTTGCACACCTGATTGGCAAGACAAAATTGTCGGTGCGTGGGTGTACAAAGACGCATGGTTTAGCGACCATGCCCCTGTGGTGGTGGATTATCGTTTGTCAATTGATTAAAAAATTTGTTGTCAAAAAATTTGCAAAAAAAAATAGACCGCCATGGGTCTATTTTTTTAAGATTGGTAAAAAATCATTTACCGCCACGTTCTGCACGGGCTTTTTTGACTAGAAAATCAACGACTTGTGGCACTTTGCCATCTTCGCCAGATACCACATATTTGCCATCAACAACAACCACAGGCACGCCTGACAATTGGTAACGTTTTGCCGCTTCTTGTGAACGAGCGATTTTGGTGTTTACCGCAAACGAATTGTACAAGCTGTTAAATTTGTTCAAATCCGCCCCTTGAGATGCGTACCATTCACCGATAGATTTTTGGTCGTACAGTTTTTTGCGGTCTTTTTGTAATGCGTCAAACATGGCTTGGTGAGTTTTTTCTTGCACGCCCATCAATTGAGCGGTATAAAAACCACGGGCATTTTGTTCCCAAACAGGGTTCATCGCCGCAGGGGTTTGCATAAATACCACGTCCGCAGGCTTGGTTTTTGCCCATTTTTGCATATGTGGCTCAAGGTTGTAACAGTGCGGGCAACCATACCAAAAAACTCACGCACGATAATTTTGTTGCCTTCAATTTTTTCAGGATTTGCCAAAACGGTATAATCTTTGCCAGATACAAAATCGGCTGCTTGGGCTGATAAAGTTGTAAAACCAACGGCGGTGGCTAATAAAGTAAATGCAATTTTTTTCATAACTTTTTTCCTAAACTTAAATAAAAATCGGTTGAAGTGGCGTTATCTTAGCATTTTTTTAAATTATCGTGTACTAAATTCTGATAAACACTAAAAAAAACTACACAAATGCAAAAATTAGGCAATATTATTTATCAAATTTTCTTAAAACTGATAAAAATAGCTTTAGAAAGATTTGATTATTACTTTTTCGCTAAAGTATTTTTGTCAAAAGTTTGTTAAAATAAATCACATTTTTAAAAACTTTAGGAAACATCATGACAGCCGCACAAAACGCCGACTTTACCGAAATCAACAAATTTACCAATCTTGCCAATGAATGGTGGGACAAAAACGGGGCATTTGCGACCTTGCACGACATCAATCCGTTGCGGTTAAACTGGATTGAACAACAAGTCATCACTCGCCAAAACGCAGGAATTGCCAACAAAAAAGTGCTAGACGTGGGCTGTGGAGGCGGTATTTTATCACACTCTATGGCGTTGCGTGGGGCAACGGTAACAGGCATTGACTTGGGCGAAGAAAACATCGCAGCCGCCAAAATCCATGCCGAAAAAACCAATCAAACCATTGATTTTCAATGTATTTCTGTGGAAGAATTGGCAAAAACCCATGCAGGACAGTTTGATGTGGTAACGTGCATGGAAATGCTGGAACACGTCCCAAATCCGCAATCAATTATCAATGCATGTTTTGAGCTGTTAAAGCCGAATGGCGTGTTGGTGCTATCCACGATTAACCGCAATGCCAAAGCGTATTTGTTCGCCATTATTGGGGCGGAATACGTGCTAAAACTGCTTGACAAAGGTACGCACAATTATAACAAATTTATCACGCCTGCCGAGCTTGACCGCTTTGCTGAGCGTAGTGGCTTTAAACGTCAAGATTTGATTGGCTTGCATTATAATCCGATTACCAAAAACTATTGGCTTGCCCAAAACGTTGATGTCAATTATATGATGGCGGTTTTTAAGCCTTAAAAATGGGCTAAAAAAGGAAGCAAATAAGGAAAATAAGTGTTGCAAAATTTTCGCAAAAAATGGCAAACTTTTTGGCAAAATCGCCTTGCCCCTGTCAAATCTCGCCCTTTGACCGATGGCGAAAAACGCATGGCAAAAAGCGTGTTTGGCGAACATTTACAACTTGATGACATTCGCCTAAAAACCGCTTGGTGGGTGCTAAAAAACTATGCGGTCAGCCCAAATGGGAATATTTATTATCACCCAGACGATTGGCAAGCGGATTTTGCCGATTTAAGTTTGGCAAAAGGGCGTGGCTCATTCATGAATTGACCCACGTTTGGCAAGTGCAACAAGGCATTCATGTGTTCACAAAAGCCTTGTTTAACCGCAAATACAGCTATGTTTTGACCTTAGGTAAGCCATTTTTGGCGTATGGCGTGGAGCAACAGGCTCGCATGGTGGAAGATTTTTATATGCACAAAGAACGCTCGCAAAACTGTGATGCGTTTTTTGCGTGTATTCCATTTTTAACAAAAAATACGTAATTTTTAATTCAAAAAATTGGATAAAAAATGTGTCAATTATTGGGTATGAATTGCAATGTGCCGACTGATATCGGCTTTAGTTTTGCAGGATTTAGAAAGCGTGGCGGACTGACTGACCACCATGAAGACGGCTTTGGCATTGCGTTTTTTGAAAAAGCCCGTGTCCGCACAACAAAAATGGCGTGGGCTTGCGACTGTTTCACGATGACAAGCCCAGCTACTCATCGCCGATTGCCGATTTAATCAATCACTACCCCATCAAGGCGATGAACGTGATTGCTCATATCCGCAAAGCCACACAAGGCAGTAATTGTCTTGTTAATACGCACCCTTTTGTGCGTGAAGTGTGGGGCGAACAGTGGGTTTTTGCACATAACGGACAATTATCGGTGAATTTTTGCCAAAATTTTCAACAAAAAATGCAAAATTCTGCCCATTTTTATCAAGCAGTCGGCTCAACTGACTCTGAAATGGCGTTTTGTTATCTATTAAATGAGTTAAAAAGCACCTTTAACGAACGTCCAGATGATACAACTTTGTTTGCTTTTTTAAAAGACAAATGCCGAGAATTGTCCGATTATGGGCTGTTTAATTGTTTGTTGTCCAATGGCGATTGGCAATTGGCATTTGCGGGCAGTTTGTTGTTTTATTTGACTCGCCAAGCCCCTTTTGGTGAAGCCATGCTCGCTGATGATGAATTAAGTATTGATTTTAGCCAAGTTACGAGTAATCACGACCGAGTTACTATTTTGGTAACAATTCCCCTAACCAGCAACGAAGCATGGCAACAGCTTGCCGTCAATGAATGTTTGGTATTTCGTGATGGGGCGGTGGTGTATCAAGATACGCCAAACAATCCTACTTATCTAAGCATTGCCGAAGGCATTGCCATTGCACGTAAAGTTGGGGCGAGTGTTTGATTTATAGATAAAAACAAACATAAAAAACGTCCAAAAATGGACGTTTTTTGTTTAACAAGTGAAAAAATTATTTTTCAACACCTGCGTCTTTGCCTTGATATTTGGCATTTGCATATTCCCAATTTACCAATTTATCAAGGAAAGTATCCACATAATCTGGACGGCGGTTGCGATAATCAATGTAGTAAGCGTGTTCCCACACATCGCAAGTCAATACTGCAACTTTGCCGTGAGCCATTGGTGTGTCTGCGTTAGCGGTTTTCATGATAGACAATGAACCGTTTACTTTATCCGCAACTAACCAAGCCCAACCTGAACCAAATTGGCTAACGGCTGCGTTTTTAAACTCTTCACGGAATTTTGCATAAGAGCCGAACGCTTCTTCAATTTTGGCTTTTAAATCGCCAGTTGGCTCACCGCCACCGTTTGGAGTCATGCAGTTCCAATAAAAAGTGTGATTCCAAACTTGTGCCGCTTGGTTAAACATACCTGCTTTGCTGTCATCTTTGGCAGTTGCCAAGATGATTTCGTCAAGCTCTTTGCCTTCGAAACCTGAGTTTGGTAGTAATTCATTCAATTTTACCACATAGGCGTTGTGGTGTTTGTCGTGGTGAAACTCTAAAGTTTCGGCACTGATATGTGGTTCTAACGCATTTTTTGCGTATGGTAATTCTGGTAATGTGATGTTTGACATAGTTTTTTCCTTGCTAACAATAACTGTTTGGCTGGGTACATTTTATGATAAATCGCAATAATTTATCACACTAGGTTAAATTAATCTTAAATTAATAAAGCTAAATTAAGATTTTGGGTTTTTTTCAATTAAATCAACCAATTGATTGATATAACCTTGCAAAAAATCCCGAGTAGATTCATTGGTTAATTTGCCATTTTCATCAAATAATGTTGGCGAATTACCAAGAAAAACTTCTGGTTGTCCTGTCAATGGCATATTAAAATATGACAAGGCAAGGCGTAAATTTTTTTGTGAGCTATAACCGCCCATTTTACCGACCGAATGGCTAATAATGCCCGCAGGTAGATTTTTCCAAGCGACATCGCTATTCGGTTTTGACCCAATATCCACCGCATTTTTTAAGCAAGCAGGTACGGTACGATTGTTTTCCGCTGTTACAAACAGCACGCCAGCTGATGCTTTTAGCGTTTCACGAAACTCTGCATAAGCAGTCGGTACAGGAAAATCGCTTTCGTTTGGGTCGTCATAATCAAAATTGTAAAGCGGTAAATGTCCAAGTTCTACAATTTCGGCTTGATAGCCTTCTGGGAACATTTCTTTTACGGCTAATGCGGTTTTGCGTGCGAACGAACCTTTTCGCAAGCTACCGACTAAAATACTGACTTTTTTCATAATTTCAGTCCTTACAGTTGTATAACAAGTTGATATATTTAAGAATTTTTATTATTTAATCATAACTTACCTATCAACTATGCCAAACAAACTCACATTAGCCTTATATAATGCCACAATTTTTTGATAAAAAATTAACCTTAATCAAAGTAAGGAATTACAAAAATGTTAAAAAATTTTATTAACTAATTGATTTTAAAAAATAAAAACTTTTTATTAAATTTTGTAAAAAACTGTGATAAAAATCTGTTATGATAACTTTTTTCATTTTTTTAATTGGAATTTTTTATGCAAACCTTTGACAAAATCGTCCTTGCTAGTAATAATCAAGGCAAACTTGCCGAATTTCAGCATTTATTTGACAATGCTAACTTAAATATTCAGGTTATTCCACAAGGACAACTTAATATTGACGATGCGGTGGAAGATGGTTTAAGTTTTATTGAAAATGCGTTAATCAAGGCTCGCCATGCCAGTAAAATTAGCGAATTGCCTGCGATTGCTGATGATTCTGGCTTGTGCGTGCCGATTTTGGGCGGACAACCGGGGATTTATTCGGCTCGTTTTGCCAAAGATGACCCAATTTTTGCCAAACAATTTTTGCAAAACAAAGACAAAACCAATAATAAAAAAATTGTTACATGATTTGCTAAAATATCGCTTACAACAGCCAATTATCGGACAATTTGTCTGTGTGTTGGCGTTGGTGCGTCATGCCGATGACCCATTGCCGATTATCGCTCAAGGCATTTGGCAAGGCGAAATTTTGCCAAACGAAATCGGTGAAAATGGTTTTGGTTACGACCCGTTATTTTGGTTGCCAGATTTGCAAAAATCGTCTGCTCAATTAACCAAGATTGAAAAAAATAAAATCAGCCATCGTGGACAGGCGATGAGCCAGTTATTACAGCAACTTTTTGCCCAAAAAATCTTTTAAATAAATAATTTTTTACTTTAGGCAAGTTTTAATTTATAATGTAAGACTTTCGGCTAACGTTTGCTTGTGAATTTTGACGATTTATCATTCATTCACAACCAAAATAAGCCAACCAATTTTTACAATTTTAATCATTTATGATATTTTATTGGATAAATGATTGAAAAAACATCTTATTTTTTAAAATTTTAAAGGAAACCGCCATGTCAGATTTACAAATCACGACTAACAAAACTTCAAATTTAGAAACCCAATTAACAGTGAAAGTACCTGTTACCACCATTCAAACTCGTGTGGAACAACGTATTCAACAAGTGGCAAGAACTGCCAAAATTGACGGTTTCCGTAAAGGCAAAGTGCCAGTTTCACACATCAGAGCCCAGTATGGTGCAGGTATTCAACAAGAAGTGATTAACGATACTATTCGTGATACCGTGTTTGATGCCATTCGCCAAGAAAATATCCGTGCTGTGGGTATGCCAAACATTGACGATGTGAAGCTTGAAAATGACTTTTTGGTTTATCAGGCGACTGTTGAAACGTTCCCAGAAGTGGAAGTCAAAGGCTTAGAAGAAGTAGAAGTTGAGCGTCAAGTGGCAAGCGTTGATGACAAAGACGTTGATGTGATGATTGAAAATCTACAAAAACAACGCCAAACTTATGTTGCCAAAGATGGCGAAGTTGCCACAGGCGACCAAGTCAAGTTTGACTTTGAAGGTTCTATTGATGGTGAAAAATTTGATGGCGGTTCTGCCAAAGATTTTAGCCTAGTGATTGGTAGTGGTCGTATGATTCCGGGCTTTGAAGACGGTATCAAAGGCATGAAAGCTGGTGAAGAAAAAACCATTGACGTAACTTTCCCAGAAGATTACCAAGCTGAAAACCTAAAAGGCAAACAAGCCCAATTTAAAATCAATGTGAAATCAGTTGAAGAAGCTAAACTGCCAGAGCTAAATGACGAATTTTTTGAAGTGTTTGGCGTAAAAGAAGGCGGTTTGGACAAACTAAGAGCAGACGTTCGCAAAAATATGGAACGTGAAATCAAAAACGCAGGTCGTTCACAAGTCAAAGAAGCGGCGTTTAACGCAATGCTTGAGAAAAATGAAATTGAAATTCCACAAGCCATGCTTGAGCAAGAGATTGACCGTCAGCGTGATATGATGTTAAACCGTTTTGCACAGCAGTTTGGGGCAAATCCGAAAAACTTTAGCAAAGATATGTTGCCAAATGAATTGTTTGAAGACCAAGCCTTGCGTTCAGCACGTCTAGGCGTGTTGGTGTCAAGTTTGATTGAAGCGAACAAATTTAGCGTAGACCAAGAGCGTGTTACCAACTTTATCAAAGAGATGGCAGAAAACTATGAAGAGCCTGAAGAAGTGATTGAGTACTACACCAACAACGCTCAAGAACGTGCCAACATTGAAGCGGTTGTGCTAGAAGACCAAGTGGTTGAATTCATTTTGTCAAAAGGTAAAGTAACCGATAAAGAAGTGTCTTACCAAGATTTATTGGCAAGCCAACAACAAGGTTTAATGTAATTTTACAAAAAATACAAATTTGTTGAAATTTTTAATTGTTTTTTATTTGCATTGCCCTTATAAATATAAGGGCTTTTGCTTATTCAAAAAGGAAAAAATATGTTAGAACAATTTTTAGATTCACCATTTGCGACCAGTCAAGTGCAAAATACGCTGACTCGTGGCTTAACTAGTCACAATCCGATGAACGCCCTTGTACCGATGGTAATTGAGCAGTCGGCTCGTGGTGAGCGTTCGTTTGATATCTACTCTCGCCTATTGCGTGAGCGTGTGGTGTTTTTTACAGGACAGGTAGAAGACCATATGGCAAATTTGGCAGTCGCTCAGTTGCTATTTTTGGAAGCGGAAAACCCAGAAAAAGACATTCATTTATACATCAATTCGCCGGGTGGTTCGGTGAGTGCGGGCTTGGCGGTGTTTGACACCATGCAGTTTATTCAGCCTGACGTATCAACCATTTGTATGGGTGGGGCGTATAGCATGGGTTCGTTTTTGCTTGCCGCAGGTGAAAAAGGCAAACGTTATGCGTTGGCAAACTCTCGTGTGATGATTCACCAACCATCAGGCGGTGCACAAGGTCAAGCCACCGACATTGAAATTAATGCACGTGAAATCCTAAAAATCCGTGAGCGTTTAAACAAAATTTTATCAGAACGCACAGGTCAGCCACTAGAAAAAATCGCTCGTGATGTGGAGCGTGATTATTGGCTTGATGCCAACGAAGCCAAAGAGTACGGCTTGATTGATGAAGTGTTGTCAAAACGTCCAAAAATCGCTTAATTTTAAATAAATTGATTTAAACAATTAACCGTATTTTGACAAAAAATTAACCAAAACCTTAGAAGTATCCCATGAAAAAAGAGATTGAACCGCATTGCTCCTTTTGTGGCAAAGCCCAACATGAAGTCAAAAAAATCATCGCAGGCACAGATGCCAATATTTGTAATGAGTGTATTGAGCTGTGCGAAGATTTGATGATTGATGACACAGACGAAAGTGTCGGCGGTGAAACAGACGAAGCGACCGAAGAAAGCTGGGCAAATCGTGAACTGCCAACTCCCAAAAAAATCCGTGAACACCTTGATGAGTATGTCATCGGTCAAGACCGTGCCAAAAAAACCCTTGCCGTTGCGGTGTATAACCATTACAAACGCCTAAAAGTGGACTCAAAACTCAAAGAAGAGCCATTTATTCAATTAAACGCCAACAAAGACAAAGTTGAATTGTCAAAAAGTAATATTTTGTTGATTGGACCGACTGGTTCTGGTAAAACTTTGCTTGCCCAAACTTTGGCTCGTTTGATTGATGTGCCGTTTGCGATTGCCGATGCGACCACCTTGACCGAAGCAGGCTATGTCGGTGAAGACGTTGAAAATATTGTGCTAAAACTGCTACAGTCTTGCAATTACGACATCAAAAAAGCCGAAAAAGGCATTATTTATATTGATGAAATTGACAAAATTAGCCGTAAAGGTGAAAATGTGTCTATTACTCGTGATGTGTCAGGCGAAGGCGTGCAACAAGCCTTGTTAAAACTGATTGAAGGCACAGTCGCCAACGTA
This sequence comes from uncultured Moraxella sp., assembly GCA_927911235.1. Taxonomy (GTDB): domain Bacteria; phylum Pseudomonadota; class Gammaproteobacteria; order Pseudomonadales; family Moraxellaceae; genus Faucicola; species Faucicola mancuniensis. The sequence goes on along the minus strand of CAKMOY010000141.1, from coordinate 8,045 downwards.
CCACCACAAGGCGGACGCAAACACCCAACCCAAGAAACCATTCAAGTTGATACCAGCAATATTTTGGTGATTTGTGGCGGTGCGTTTGCTGGGCTTGACAAAGTCATTCAGCAACGTACCGAAAAAACAGGTATTGGTTTTAATGCCGATGTCAAATCCAAAGACAACGATAAAAAAATCGGTGAATTATTTAAACAAGTTGAACCTGAAGATTTGATTAAATTTGGCTTAATTCCAGAACTTATCGGGCGTTTGCCAGTGATTGCAACGCTAGAAGAGCTTGATGAAGAAGCGTTAATCCAAATTTTAACCGAACCAAAAAATGCTTTAACCAAACAATACGAATATTTATTTAACATGGAAGAAGCAAAACTTGAATTTACCCAAGATGCCTTGACCGCCATCGCCCAACAAGCGTTAAAACGCAAAACTGGGGCAAGGGGTTTACGCTCTATCATTGAAAACGCCCTATTAGATACCATGTATGAATTGCCATCTATGGCAGGGCAAAAAACGGTAACAGTTGATAAAAATGTGATTGAAAACAATGAATTACCAAAGGTAAGCTAGTTTTTGATGACTGTACATCAGATAAGGGCTTTGATAAGCCTTATTTTTTGTCAATATTTTTTATTTTTTTGCTAAATTCTTTAACGAAACGCTTGTGTCAATTGTTCGCTGATAAAATGGGCAGTTTCGGCAGACTCTTCGCTTGCAACCGCTCTTAGCATTTTGCTCGGTGCGTGGGTGAGTGTTTGGGTGAGTTTGTGGGTCAATTCAATCACCACTTGCTCGGCATTGTCGCCTGTGGCGATACGGTGCAAGGCGTGCTGTAGTAGCTCGTTGGCGTGGGCGTGGGCTTGTTCTCGGTAGACTCCGATGTGTTGTCCGACACTTTTTTCAATCATTTTGCGTTCAATATTGACGACTTGCTGGCTGACGAGCAGTTCGGCTTCTACGGCGGCTTGTCTACGTTGTTCTAGGTTGCCTGCGATGACGTGCTGTAAATCGTCAATGGAGTACAGATACACATCGTCCAAATCGCCCACACTTGGCTCAATATCTCGTGGCACTGCCAAATCTATCATCAGCATGGGTTGATGACGGCGGATTTTTAGGGCGTGTTTGACCATATTTTTGTCAATCAAAGCGTGCAAACTACCGCTACAACTGGTGATAATATCCGCCTGTGGCAACACATTGGCAAGCTGGTCTAAGCTAACCACATCAATGGTGCGTCCGTGCGTTGCCAATTCGTTTGCCAAAATGTTGGCTCGCTCAAGGCTACGGTTACAGATGATGACACGGCTAATGCCTAACCCCGCCAAATTGGTCGCCACAAGGCGATTCATCTCGCCTGCGGCAACGACCAACAGCGTGTTATTTTGTGGTTTGTTAAAAAATTTGAGTAACCAGTTTTGGCGGCAGCAAAACCCAAAGACACTGCTTGTGAGCCGACTTTTGTTTCGTTTCTTACCAGTTTTGCGGTGGCAAAAACCTGTTGAATTATCCAGCTTAATTTTTTGGGAATGTTGTTTTGTTGTTTGGCAAGCTCTACCGCTTGTTTGATTTGTCCCAAAATTTGCGGTTCGCCCAAAATCATGGAATCCAGTCCAGAAGCCACACGCACCCAGTGGGTCAAAGCAAGATTATTTCATAAATGTACAAATGTTCGGCAACTTGATTGGCAGATAAATTTTTAAAATCTGCCAACCACGCAATCAATCGCTCGCTTAAATTTTTGAGAGACTCTTGTTCAAATGCCAAAATATACAGCTCGGTGCGGTTACAAGTGGACACGATGACTGCCCCTTCGCACAGGGTTTTTAACGATTGTAATGCCATTGGCAAGTCGGTCGCCCCAAATGCCAATCGCTCACGCATGGCAACAGGTGCTGTTTTGTGATTAAGACCGAGAACCAAAAGTTGCATAAACAAAAAGCCCAATGAGAAAACGTGCGATGTTATCAAAGATTGTCAAAGTGATAACGACTTGAATGTGTGTCAAAAATTGCCATAAAAAAGGTGTATTATAGCATTTTTTGGCGATGAAAGGCTAGTTATGCCACCGTTTTAAATGATTTCAAGCCTTTGGCAATAAAAAATTAACAGTTTAAATATATTTTTTAGCCAAAAACCTCGTTATAATAGACGGTTATTTATACAAAGAAAAATTCTGTTACAATTTTTTAGTTTTTAAATTGTTGAAATGTCATGCCAACCCGCTTTTTGACCGACTATTTGCCTTTTGCTACGATATCACGCTGGTGCGTGGTCGGTCGGTCGGGGCTGTGTGCATTGGCATTTTATCCACTTGCCAGCCACGCCATTCCTTTAAAATCGGCTTCTACTACCTTTGACAACGCTGTCAATATAAGCACTGCCGAGCGTCAGCCCAGTTTGATGGTGGTGATGATGGCAGAATTTTCGGCAGATAGGCAAGATATACCAACGGCGTTAAATTTGTACAAAAAAGAAGCCGAAAAAGACCACACAGCCCCTGTGTTTGAGCGTGCTTTAAGCCTATCTTTGCAACATGAAACACCAGAACAATCGCTTATTTTTGCCAATTATTGGCAACAAAATAACCCAGAGCATATGCCTGCGTTGTTTTATGTAACGCATTTGGCGTTAAAAGCCCACGATTATCATGTGGCAGGCGAAAAGTTGAGCCAAATTTTGCAATATGACCCTGATGCCGATTTAAGCCAGATTTTAGTGGGCATTTATCCGACCAACAGCAACGACCAAGCCGAGTTGTTAAACATTTTGCAAAATATGGACACCAAAGACAACATGTCTTTGTTGGTGATGAAGGCAGGTTTGTTGTTGCAGTTTGAGCAAGGCAAACAGGCGTTAAAAGAAATTGACAAGGCGTTAAAAAACAGCCCAAAAATTCGGCATTTTTGACCTTAAAAGCAGACATTTTGCAAAGTATTGACGAGCCCAAAAATGTGTTGGCTTTTATTGAAAAGGCTCGCAAAACCTTGCCTGATAACAAAAATCTGTTTTATACCAAACCCGTTATCTGATTAATCAAGGCAAAACCGACCAAGTTTGGCAAGTGTTAAATGCCAAAAATAACGAACAATTTTTGGCAGATGATGAGATTAAGTTGTTAGCAGGGCTGGTCGGCGTGGACAATCAGCGTCATCACGAAGCGGATATGTTGTTGCTTGCTTTAACCAAAAACCCCAATTATAAAGACCAAGCCTATTATTATTTGGCGATTAGTGCCGAACGTCAGCAACATTTTAACGAAGCGATTGAGTATTATGGCAAGGTGATGCAACCTGACCTTGTGATGACCGCTCGCCAAAATCAAGTGAACCTTTTAACCAGTCAAGAGCGGTTTGCCGATGCGATTGTGAGCGTGCAACGATTGCGTGAGCAATTTGACGAGTTTGTACCGCAAAGCTACATCATGGAAGCGACCATTTTAAACAAAAACAATCAGCGTGATAAAGCCATTGCCCTGCTGGATACCGCCCAAAAACAACTGCCTGATAATACTGATATTTTGTTTGCCAAAGTGTTGATTTTGCCTGACAATTCGCCTGAATTTCAACAAAAACGCTTGGCATTATTGACCCAATTACGCCGTGTAGCCCCCAATAATATTGAATATCAACTAGAATACGCCCAAACTTTGGTAAATCAAAAACAAAATGCGGACGAAGTGGAAAACTTGCTCATGCCCTTTATCAATGATACCCAAGTGGGGCTAAAGGCTCGCCAAATCTTGGCTCAACAATCCTTGCATTTGGGTGATAATGGGCGGGTGGTGATGTTGTTGTCGGATAATTTTGATATTTTGCCTGATGTGATTAGCGGACTTTTGTTGGAACAAGCGTATAAAAATCTTGGCAATACTCAAGAGCAAAGTAGAATTAGCCAAATTTTAGAAACTGAATTAAATTATCCAACATCTTAAGTTAAGGATTGTTAAATGTTATCTGTAAAATTTTTTTAAAAAATATCGCTGTCATTGGCACAAGCGTTTTGGCATTAACCGCTTGTCAATCCACCAAAACCACAAGCCAAACCACCACCACAACGGTATTAACCCAACCAAAACAAGCCGAAGCTACTGTCGCAACGGTTGCCACCTTGCCAAAAGATTTTAACATCAATGGCAAAATCGGACTTACCACGCCACAGCAAACGGGCAGTGCGTTTTATGTGTGGTCGCAAAAGGGCAATAATTTTGGCATTGAGCTGTCTGGGGCGTTAAACGCAGGACAGACCAATATCAACTACAACGGCCAAACCGCCACACTCACCAGTGCCAAAGGCGAGATGACGGCGGACAATCCTGAAGAATTGTTGTTGAAAGCGACAGGTTGGCAAGCCCCTATTTCGCAGTTGCCGTATTGGATAATGGGCGACACCGCTCCAAGCGATAGCCAAATTGCCAAAGATGATAACAACCGTTTGACAACGGCGGTAAATGGTGACTGGACGGCGACTTTTACTTATAAAGATGGTACGTTACCGCAACGCATTAACATTGCTCACCCTGATGGTTATAAAGTGGTTTTAACCATTAATCATTTGCAATAAATTTGAAATTGGCATTAAAATCAAGCCCTTGGGTGATGGTCTTGGTGCAGTTGTTGCAACCGAGCGGTCGCCACATGGGTATAAATTTGGGTGGTGGATAGGTTGCTATGTCCAAGCAACATCTGCACACTGCGTAAATCCGCCCCATGATTAAGCAAATGGGTGGCAAAGGCGTGGCGAAGCGTGTGCGGTGAGATGGCTTTGTCAATGCCTGCTTGTTTGGCATAATGTTTGATGGTGTACCAAAAATTTTGGCGTGTCATATAACCGCCTTGTTTTGTCAAAAAGACCGCTTGGCATTGGCTTTGTTTGCCGTTTTTCATTAACAATAATAGCGGACGAGCGTGTTTTAAGTAGTCATTTAGCACATCAATCGCCACTTCGCCCAATGGCACAAGCCGAATTTTGTCGCCTTTTCCCATAATCTGTAGCCAACCTGCGTTCAAATTCACTTCACCTAACGACAAATGCACCAACTCCGACACTCGCAAACCGCACGCATACAGCACTTCAAGCATGGCTTTATCACGCACACCCAAAGGCGTGGCGGTGTCTGGACTGGCGAGTAGTGCGTCCACGTCCTGTTCGGATAAATCTTTGGGTAGGCTTTGACCGATTTTTGGGGTTTTGATATGTTCGCAAGGGTTTTCGGTGCGTTGGTTGCTGTTGATTTGCCACAGATAAAACTGTTTTAAAGCGGACAAGGCACGAGCTTGACTGCGAGCGGATTTGCCGTCTTGGTGTAGGGTGGTAAGGCAATGCAACACATCATTGGCTTGCCATTGGGTGATAGCTTTTGGGTTGGTTTTTTCGCAGAGAATCAAGTCTTTGATATAGGCATTGCGAGTTTGGGTGGATAGCCCACGAGCGAGCAAATCTTGGCGAAACTGGCTGATATATATCGGCTCATCGGCGATATATAGGGCGTTGGCGGTGCGTGGTTGATTGGCTTTAGTTTGGGACATTTTAAGTTTTTTGGTTAAATTGGTTAAAAATTCAAATTGACAGCAAAAATATCGCCTGTCAAAAAAGTTATCATATGCCTGTCCAATCCGCAATATAATCCACCAACTCATCAACCGAATGTATCACCACATCCGCCCCCCAGCCGTACAAATTGCCTTTATCTTCTGGCGGAATATAGCCGTAACCTGCCAAAATCGTCCGCATATTTGCCGATTTGCCTGCTTGGATATCTCGGATATGGTCGCCCACATACACGCAATTTTCAGCGGTTAAATCAAGATTAAATCGCTCGTTTAATTTATCCACCGCCAAAAACATTGGTTCTGGGTCGGGCTTGGTATTTTTGACATCATCAGGGCAAACAAGTACCGCACAACACTCGGTTAAGTTTAATTTTTCCAATAAAATCTCGGTCAAATAACGTGGCTTATTGGTAACAATACCCCACAAAATACCGTTACTCTCTAAGTTTAACAACAGTTTATCTAAACCGCTAAATAAACAACTATCCACGCAAATATCGGCTTCATAAGTGTCCAAAAATTCTTGACGATATGTTAAAAGTTTTGGGTCATCATCGCTGACGCTTGCCAATTCGCCAAACATAAGTTTGACCATTGCCCTTGCCCCTGCCGAGACTTGCTCACGGATTTGCTCGTCTGTTGGGCATGGGTAATTGTGTTGGCACACATCACCTTGATAATGCGGATAAAATCTGGGGCGGTGTCAATGAGCGTACCGTCTAAATCAAATAATACAGCTTTGATATTATTCATCTCATTCCCTACACTTTGGCAAAATTGCGATACTGTTGAATATAGTCATAAAAACTTTGCGTGTTTTGTTGTTCAAGTTCGCTTTGTTCAACGACAGATTGTTCTGCAAGTTTTTGATAATATTCGTCTTTTTCACAGCCTAAACTTTGATTTTTTAACAAAATAGCGTGTTGCTCCGCCAATGCCTTGCCCAATTTCCAAGTACTACCGTAACGCTCGGTGTCTTTTAACACTTGTGCCGATAGCGTAAAGTCTGGGTTTTGGGCTTTGCCAAACATAAAGGTCAAGGCGTTGCGGTAATCGTTGTTGCCATACACACTGTCAAGCAATTCCGCAAGCGGTAACATAGCTGTCAAATGTTGGCTAATCCATTGGCTAAACAGCATTTCGCCTGTGTTGGTTTGAATGATTAAATTGCGATTTCGCCCTTCATTGACGATTTTTTCTTGATTTTGGCTGATTAAAACTTCTTCATCTGGCAATAAGTCTGGACTTGCGTTGATTAAGCAATACAACGCCAAAATTTCCATAAAACACGCCGTTGATAAGCGAATGCCGATGTCGCTGTACGGGTCAAGGTCAATCGCACGAAACTCAATGTAAGCAATACCACGATTTGCCAACGCATCGCTTGGATTTTCGCCTGATTTGGCGACTTGTTTTGGACGGATTGGGCTGTAATATTCGTTTTCAATTTGCAAAATGTGGTCGTTAATTTGGATTGGATTGCCGTCTTTATCGTCCACGCCCAACGCTTTAAAACTGGCATTTGGCGTGTGAATGGCTTGGCGTAAGCCTTTGATATACTCTGGCAAACTGTTGTAACGAATATCCAAATCGTCCTGCACGCTATTTTGGTAACCCAATTTTCCCATACGCAATGAAGTCGCATACGGCAAATAATAGCTAGAACCGTTTAACGCTTGCAAATGATGCGCTCGCCCTGTCAAAAAGCATTTGCATACGCTCGGACTTGCCCCCAATAGGTACAACACCAAACTGCTTAAACGTTTAAAATTGCGAATAAGCGCCAAATATTTTTCGTTTTTAAAATCGGCTAACGATTGTTTATCATCAATCGCTTTTTGCCAACTTTCAAACAAATTATCACCAAACGACAAATTATAATGCAAGCCCGCAATCGTCTGCATACGGCGACCGTAACGCACGCCCAAACCATGACGGTACAAGGTTTTTAACTTGCCAACATTGGACGTGCCATAATCGGCAAGTTTAATATCATCGTCATTATCCGACAGCATACACGGCATGGAGAGTGGCCAAAATAACTCGTCATTTTCCAGCGACTGTTGCACCACGATGTGCAGTTCTCGGAGCATGGCAAGGGCTTGTTTTGGGCTAGGCTGTGGCTCGGTAATCAGCTCTAGCAGGCTTTCGGCATAATCGGTGGTAATCAATGGGTGGGTGAGTTTTGAGCCAAGTTTTGTTGGGTGAAAGCTGTCGGCAATAAAACCGTCAGGACGCATACGCAAGCCTTCTTTTTCAATGCCACGCATCATGCCTGTTAATGTGTCTGTGGTAAGCCAAGTTGGTTTTTGGGTGTTAAATGCAGAAATTGTCATGGTTGTTCCTAATTTTTATAAAATTGGCAAATTATGACACTAAATGCAAAAATAAATAGTGTTGATTAGTAAAAAAGTATCGTTTTAATAAGTTTGCAGGGTGATTTTTACACAAAAAACACCCACAGAAGGAGGTACTGTGGGTGTGGTAAAACTG
>CAKMOY010000140.1 GCA_927911235.1 uncultured Moraxella sp. | reverse complement strand
CGTTGGGTCTAGGGCGATGATGTGTCCACGTATTAGGGTCATTCTAGTACTTATCGTAACGTCTGTGTCCTTTTGGCGTTCTTTGGGCAACAAGCATGCCACTTTTGTCCCATCTGCGTAATGTTGAGATAGATACGCCAATGTTGTTTGATGCTTCGTTGATACTAATTAATTTGTTCATTTGGATATTATAAAGTAGATTTGGTTAGATTTCAAGAGGCGGTTTCAAGCCCTTGCCGTCGTGGATACAACCAATTTTTAATTTTACTAATCAAAAATTTTTCCCTTGTTCATAATACCATTCGGGTCAAAGACAGCTTTTAATTGTTTCATATAGGCGATTTCATCATCAGGGCGAGTGTAATTTAGATATGGCTTTTTGGTCATACCCACGCCATGTTCGGCAGAGATTGAGCCGTTGTACTTTTTCACCGTTTCAAAGACATATTTATTCACCACTTTACATTTGTCAAAAAACTCATCTTTTGTCAAATTTTCTGGTTTTAAAATGTTTAAATGCAAATTGCCATCGCCAATATGCCCAAACCAACACACTTCAAAATCTGGATAATTGTCATTCACAATTTTATCAATATCATTAATAAAATCAGGCACATGGCTGATTAACACCGAAATATCATTTTTATATGGCGTAAATACCGAAATGGTTTCAGAAATATATTCACGCAGTTTCCACAACTCTTGGGCTTGAGCGATAGATTGGCTCATCACACCATCAACCAACAAACCTTGTTCCATACAGTATTCAAACACCGCCATCGCTTCGTCCATAATCGGCTCATAAGGGGCTTCAAACTCTAAAAGTGCATAAAATGGACAATCGCTTTCAAACGGACGTTGTACATGACCTGTCGCTAACAGTTTGTTCATTGCCACTTTGTCAAAAAATTCAAATGCCGTCAAATCCAATTTGCTTTGGAAATTTGCCAAAATTTTCATAATATTAGCAAATTCGTCCACGCCTAGCACCATGACGGTTAAGTTTTTCGGCTGGCGTTCCAGTTTGATTTGGGCTTTGGTAACGATACCAAGTGTGCCTTCCGCACCGATAAACAAATGGCGAAAATCATAGCCAGTCGCATTTTTTATCATGCCTTTGTTCAGCTCCAAAATATCGCCCTTGCCAGTTACCACCGTCAAGCCAAGCACCCAGTTACGGGTCATGCCATAACGGATAACCTTGATACCGCCTGCATTTGTGCTGATATTACCACCGATTTGGCTTGAGCCTGCGGACGCAAAATCCACAGGATAATATAAGCCTTGTTCTTCGGCAAAATTTTGCAAATTTTTGGTAATCACGCCAGCTTCCACTTCCACCATACGGTCATCAGGGTAAAAATTTAAAATTTTGTTCATTTTGTCAAGGCTCACCACCACTTCGCCATTGCTCGCGACCGCCCCTGCGGAAAGACCTGTCCGCCCACCGCTTGGGGTAATGACAAGGTTCAATTCGTTACAAGTCTTGATAATTGTTTGCACTTGTTCGGTACTTTTTGGGAAAAGAATGATATTTGGGTTTGGCTCAAAATGTTTGGTATGGTCTTTACCAAAAAATTCTAAATCTTCGGCGTTGGTTTTAAATTGGTTGTCATCAAAGCCTTGTTGGGTCAATTTTTCAATCAGTTGATTTATCATGATACGCTCGCTTGGGGTTTTAAAAAAATGGTTTGTAAAAATATTGGTTAAAAATAGCCTTATTATAGTGGAATTTTTAACAATTTTGGCAAAAATAAATTTTTGGAATATCTAACTTAACTTTATTCATGTTAAATTGACAAATTTCACGCCAAATTAGCCGTCAATTGTGCTATGATAAAGCCACTTTTTTTAATTGTAAATTTTTACACCAATGATGAGGGACACAGCCATGACTGACCATCTTTCTTTAGGCAAAGATAAAATCCGCTTTTTAATGCTTGAAGGCTTGCACGACAACGCCTTTAAAGTGTTAAAAGACGCAGGTTATACCAATGTTGAAGCCATTTCAACCGCCCTTGACGAAGCTGAATTGATTGAAAAAATCAAAGACGCACATTTTATCGGTATTCGCTCTCGCACCAATCTGACTCGTGCTGTGCTAGAAAAAGCCGAAAAACTGATTGCTATCGGCTGTTTTTGTATCGGTACAAACCAAGTAGATTTGGACGCAGCTCGTGAGTTAGGTATTCCTGTATTTAACGCACCGTACTCTAACACTCGCTCGGTTGCCGAATTGGTGCTTGCCGAAATTATCATGTTAATGCGTGGTGTTCCAGAAAAAAATGCGGTGGTTCATCGTGGCGGTTGGGGCAAATCTGCCAAAGATAGCTATGAAGTGCGTGGTAAAACCCTTGGGATTGTCGGTTACGGTTCTATTGGTTCACAATTGTCGGTTTTGGCGGAAAATTTGGGCATGAAAGTGATTTATCACGATGCGATTACCAAATTGCCAATGGGGAATGCTCGCCAAGTGGGTAGCCTTGAAGAATTGCTCAAAAATGCCGATGTGGTAACACTTCATGTGCCAGATTTGCCAGAAACTCGCAACATGATTACCGCCAAAGAATTGGCAATGATGAAACCAAAATCACACCTAATCAATGCCGCTCGTGGTAAATGTGTGGATATTGATGCGTTAGCCGAAGCGTTAAAAAGTGGACATTTGATTGGGGCAGCGATTGACGTATTTCCAAAAGAGCCAAAATCAGCTAGCGAAGAGTTTGAATCGCCATTGCGTCAATTTGACAATGTGATTTTAACGCCACATATCGGTGGTTCAACCCAAGAAGCACAAGCCAACATTGGTTTGGAAGTTGCCGAAAAATTTGTGCGTTATTCAGATATGGGCGACACGCTATCTGCGGTGAATTTCCCGAATGTGACCATTCCGTTTAAAGACGGTACGCACCGTTTGTTACATATTCACAAAAACGTGGCGGGCGTGTTATCACAAATTAACTTGTCATTTGCCGAAGCGGGCATTAACATTTTGGCACAAAACTTGATGACTGAAGGCGATGTCGGTTATTTGGTGATGGACGTTGATGATGATGATTCTGCCAAAGCGTTGGAACGTCTGCGTGCCGTACCAGAAACCATTAAAGTGCGTGTGTTGTTTTAATTAATTGTTTACAACGCAATAAAAAAGGGTTTGTTTAACAAGCCCTTTTTTGCATAAAAAAAGGATAATTTTAACTCTAAATTTGGTGGGTTACGCTTTGCTAACTTACCCTACAAAATGTGAGAAATTTTTACCAATTATTTTTTAAATTAAATAACATCAAAATGAAAAAAATTTATCTAATCCGCCACGCCCAAAGCGAATCCAACGCAGGTGTCGCCATTCGCCCCAATCACGAAATCAACATCACCGAACTTGGCAAAACCCAAGCAAACGAGCTTGCCGACTGGTTACAGCAACACATTGACGAGCCTATCACCGATATTTTTATTAGCCGTTATCTTCGCACGCAACAAACTGCCGAGCCGTTTTTGACAAAACTGCACGCACCGCTATGATAATTGACGATTTGCACGAGTTTAATTATTTGGATTTTGAGCATATCAAATTGCTAAATTTAGCCGAAATTCGCCAAATGGCGGAAGATTTTTGGCAAAAACCGAGCAATTTTCAAGACAGCGAACAGACGGACAGTTTTGTCAATTTTGTGCAACGTGTCAAAAATGTTCGTACTTTTTTTGACAATTTACCCAACGGCACTTATGTCGTATTTACGCATGGTATGTGGCTTGGCATGTTGATTTGGCAAGTGTTGCACGCTGACGGCAAGCGAGTGTTTAACCAACAAAAATTCCGTGAATTTGAGCTTGCCATTCGTCCAAAAAACTGCGAAGTATTTTTGTTAAAAGACAACACAGTCGCCAAAGTGCGAGTGCGTACCGATGGCGATGATGTGGATATTCGTAAAATTTTTCTCTGCACAACGACAAAAAAACAAAAAAGTCTGATAAAACAATGGCATAATAGTAATTTTTCCGACGAATTAAAACCATGCCAAACCTTATCAGACTAGAAAGAATTTTTATCGCAAAACCTAACAATACACAAGGCAAAAATCAACTGCTTAAGTCTAATGATAATAGCCATCATTACCGCCCAAAGCAGTAACCTAAAAAAGATAGCCAGACACTTTACCAACAGCACAACAAATGACAGCAACT
>CAKMOY010000139.1 GCA_927911235.1 uncultured Moraxella sp. | reverse complement strand
GTGGACAAAAAGATGGACTAAATAAAAATTTAGCCCAAAATTAAATATCATATTAAAATAAATTAATGATTGCCTTCTGACGCATGGTTTAACGTGTATTTTGGAATTTCAATCACCAAATCTTCATCTTCTACCATGACTTGACACGACAAACGAGAATCCGCTTCAAGTCCCCAAGCTCGGTCTAACAAATCCGCTTCAATATCGTCCATTTCTTCAAGACTGTTAAACCCTTTACGCACAACAACATGGCAAGTGGTACAGGCTTTTGAACAGTCGCAAGCGTGTTCTATTTTCACGCCTTTTTCTAATAAACCTTTACACAGATTATCACCTGTGGCAAGTTCAACTTCTACACCGTTTGGGCAAATTTCATGATGAGGTAAAATGGTAATTTTTGGCATAGCTACTCCAATAATGGTTGGCTTTTTTAATTTTTATGTGTAATTTCTTAAATTTTTGTTGTTCACGCAGACGGTTTAAATGTGGGATTTGCTTGGCTGTTGTTGCATTGGAAAAATCATATTCATTTTTCATATAGCACAAAATACCTTACGATTGCCATTGTTCAGTTGTTGTGCCTGTCATAGTTTGGCTAACCGCTTGGTTCATGATAACGCTGGCAAATTCATCGCTATACACTTTTAAATCCGCCACTGCTTTATCAAGCGTGGTTTTATCATGAATTTCAATCGCTTGTTGTACGTTTTGCATAGCATTGGTTAATTGCTCTTGTTCAGTTTTACTTAACAATTGCCCAAATTCTACCAAAGCCGACTCAATCGCCAACAGTTCACGTCTTGCTTCCACTTCCGCTTCTATCAAACTGCGGTTATCTTTATCAAGCTGTGCATTGTCAATCCTGCTTGTAGCAGTTTTCTTGTTCCGCATCAGACAAGCCATAAGACGGTTTAACATGAATTTCGCTGTGTTTTTGCGTGGTTAATTCTTGAGCGGTAACGGTTAATTGCCCATTCGCATCAATGGCAAACGTAACTTCAATTCTTGCTAAACCTGCTTTCATTGCAGGAATATCCGTCAATTTAAACTGCCCTAATGAACGATTGTCCGCCACCGTATCACGCTCGCCTTGCACCACATGGATAATCATGGCGTTTTGGTAATCCTGATAAGTAGTAAACACTTGTTTGCGTTTAACAGGAATTGGCGTGTTACGTGGAATGATGACTTCCGTTAATCCGCCCATCGTTTCAAGCCCCAACGATAAAGGCGTAACGTCTAACAATAAAATCTGATTTTGTGATTCACTAATCAATTGGTCAGCGTATTTGCTCGCCCCCAATGCCACGACTTCGTCAGGATTGATACGGCAAAGCGGATTTTTGTCAAAGGTTTTGGCAACCAATTGTTGAATAACAGGCATACGAGTTGAACCACCAACTAGTACAACTTCATGCAAATCGGCTTTAGTTAAATTGGCATCTCTTAACACTTGTTCGCAAACAGACAAGGTTCTATCGGTAACAGGTTTAATCACGTCAGCGATAATCTGATTATTAAGCTCACCTTGATAATTTACACCATTTATATTAATATCAACCGTTACGCTGTCATTATCTGTCAATTTTTGTTTATATTGACGAGCTTGCAAATTAAGCTGTTGTTTTTGTTGATTATCAACATTTTTTGGGTCAATGCCTGTTTGTTTTATCAAATAATTGGCAATCAATCGGTCAATATCATCACCGCCTAACGCACTGTTTCCGCCTGTTGCCATGACTTCGTACACGCCTTGATTGAGTTTTAACAAGGACACGTCAAACGTACCACCGCCCAAATCATAAATGAGATGATATTCTTGGTCGCTGTGCCGATTTAATCCATACGCCATTGCAGCCGCAGTCGGTTCGTTCAGTAGACGAATAACGTTTAAACCAATTAAATTAGCGGCATCTTTGGTGGCTTGGCGTTGGGCTTCATCAAAATACGCAGGTACGGTAATCACCGCCCCAACAATGCTATTTTCAGGCAAGGCTAATTTTGCACGGTCGTAAAGGTGCTTTAGGATAATTGCCGAAATTTCCACAGGGTTTTTCGCCCCTTGTGGCGTGGCAATGCTCGGCATGACATTGTCATCACCGACCAATTGATAAGGGTGGTTAAATTTAATATCTTGACGGCTACGACCCATAAAGCGTTTTACCGAACGCACGGTAAATTGTGGAAATTTGTCCGCCATTGATTCGGCATGACTGCCGACTAATGTCTCATCTTCGCCTTGTTCATTTTTGCCAAAATACACCACAGATGGCAATAATTTTTGACAATCAACGCCTGTTTTGCCGTTTTCGGTTTTACCTGTTTGACATTCGCTGACTTTATCGCCAATGACTTGCGGTTCACCAGAGCGGACGACAGCGACTAGCGAGCGAGTTGTACCTAAATCAATGCCTAGAGCGTAGCGGTGGGCGTGCGGTTTAGCACTTTGGTTGGGTTCGGCGATTTGTAATAACGACATAAAAAAATCAAAAGTCCTATTTTAAGGATAATCAAAAAATATTATAAAAAAAATTAAAAATCAAACGTATAAATCATCATCATTTTGTGAGTTGGCTAATTCATCAACTTTTTTGGCAAGGTCTTTATCAATTTTTACCAAAAATTTTAATTTTTGTGCAAAATCAATCGCTTGTGTCCAGTTTTGTTGTTGATAGGCTTGATTAAATTGGGCGGATAATTCATCAAGCCATGTTTGCAAACGAGGTTTTAAAGCCGTTAAACCAACATTATCCGCTTCATCAAGCTCAATGCGAAAATCCATCGCCTTATCCAAAAAATCCAAATCACGGATAGATTGGCTTAAATTATCCGCCTGTCCATCAAGCTCAAGCAAATGGCTCGCTCGGCTGTCTGGGTATTTTAGGGTTTGATAGGCTTGGTTAATGACTGCCGACATTTTTTCAGCGTGTTTTTTGCTTTCGTTATCAGATTGATTATCTGGATGGTGCTGACTTTGTAGCTGTCGCAGTTGTTGTTCTAACTTATTGTTATCAATGGTAAAAGCGACAGGTAATTGAAATAATTCAAAAAAATTCATGGTTTTGTTTAGCTTATTTGTATTTTTTTATCAAACATTGGGCGTATTTAATACGCCCCTACTAATAAATCATTAATTAAACGGTAAACGATTCACCGCAACCACATTCGCCTTTTTGGTTTGGATTGGTAAATTTAAAGCCTTCGTTTAAGCCTTCTTTCACATAATCCATTTGCAAACCGTTTAAATAAACCATGCTTTTTGGGTCAACGAACAATGATACGCCATGACTTTCAAAACGTTGGTCGTTTGGGTCTGGGTCATCAACAAATTCTAACACATACGCCAATCCAGAACAGCCCGCCGTACGCACGCCGACACGAATGCCTTCGCCATGCCCACGATTTTGTAAAAAGTTGCGAACATAGTCGCCTGCTCTGTCGGTTAGTTCAATCATGTTAGACTCCGTTGTTTATTTATTAATTTTAAGTAAAAAGATAATTTAAATATCTTTGGTGGGTTACGCTATCGCCAACCCACCCTACCAATCTAAATTTAATGTTATCAATTACTTACATTTAAGCACTTACTTTGGCTTGATAATCATCAATCGCTGCTTTAATCGCATCTTCGGCAAGTACTGAACAGTGTACTTTTACAGGTGGTAATGCCAATTCTTCGGCGATGTCTTTGTTTTTGATTTCACGGGCTTGGTCTAGGGTTTTACCTTTTAACCATTCGGTAACAAGCGAGCTTGATGCGATTGCCGAGCCACAGCCGTAAGTTTTGAATTTGGCATCTTGAATGATACCATCATCGCCAACTTGGATTTGTAAACGCATCACATCACCACACGCAGGTGCACCCACCATGCCTGTTCCAACATTTTTTGCGTCTTTGTCAAGATTACCGACATTGCGTGGGTTTTCGTAGTGGTCAATTACTTGGTCTGAATATGCCATTTTTATTCTCCGTTAGGTTTGGATTTTTTTTACCAAATCTTAATTTATTTTTTAAATATTTTTCACTTTGCTTGCGAAATGCTTGCAGGAATTTTTTAATATTTTGAGTTTTCAAACTTTTTAGTATTGGGCGTATTCAATACGCCCCTACT
>CAKMOY010000138.1 GCA_927911235.1 uncultured Moraxella sp. | reverse complement strand
ATTTTATTAACGCCGACCACGTCATTAGGTCCTGTGCCAGAAATCGCCCCCTGCGAGTATTTCAGTGGCTTATGGTTATTTTGTTAAAAGACACAGCCATTATTTTTAATGGGCTTTTGCCTATCATGGTGGTGATTACAGTGGGCTGTATTTGGGATTTTTTTGGCAAATTTGTCAAAATGGGTTTGGAAAAAATGATAAAAAAAGCATAAATAAAAAAAGTATGAATTTTCATGCTTTTTTTGTGCGATAAGAAATGTTGGGTTAATTTGGATTGGCAACTCGCTCAATGACAACGTTACCTGTGCCTGTGTTCACAATACCGATTTGTTTAGCAGCGGCATAGGATAAATCTACCACACGGTTGCTAGAAAAAGGACCACGGTCATTGACTTTGACCACCACGCTTTTGCCGTTAGATTTGTTGGTTACTTTGATATAGCAGTTCATCGGCAATGAGCGGTGAGCGGCGGTTAAAGCATTTTGGTCAAAAATATCGCCACTGGCGGTTTTTTGCCATGAACTGACGACCATACCACGATGCGACACCTGTTTGGCTAAATTTGGTAACTGTGGTTGATGCGACTGCAGATAGGCGTTCTAGTACGTCTTTATCATTTGATTGGGATTTTTTTTCGTTGGCCAAAATTTGACTGTTTAAGGCAAGAGAAGTATTGATACTAGCAGGTTCACGAGCGGATTTGACTAGGTCTGAAGCGTTGTTATGCTGGCGTGACAATTCGCTTAAAACGTGGTCTAAATTGTCATTGGCTTTGCTATCAGCCGCTTGGTTAGTGGTGCTAACGGCTAGGGCTGAGCAAAGACAAAGAAACATAGCTACATGACGAGTTTGACGCTTGAACATAAGCACCTCTTAAATATTTTTAAACGCAAAATGTTTGCGTTAATTGATGTATTTTTAATCTATTTTTATCATTAAACCATAATCTTATTATGGTGTTGATGGCATACGATACGCAATATTAAGCCAAAAATCATCTGTTATTTTGATAGATGGTTGATAAAAAGTTATCAATGGTGTTTATTTTGGTACTTTGACATAAAATTGTCATTTTTTTATTGCCTACTTTTACGCTTATTATCATAACAAAATAACTGTCTATTGTCCAATTTTTACCAAAATAATGTTTGTTTATGATGTTTTTTTTATACAATTTATTTTGTATTTTACTTTTGGTTATGCGAGGCGATAGACATCACCAAGCCAAATCCTGCCATTAAGGTAATCAATGCTGTGCCACCATAACTGATAAAAGGTAATGGCACGCCGACCACAGGTAAAATGCCAGAAACCATGCCCGCATTAACAAACACATAGACAAAAAATGACAAGGCCATCGCACCGCATAACAGACGGTTATAAACAGTGGTGTTAATGTAAGATAAATACAGCACACGCACCAAAATACATAGATATAAAAACATCAGCAAACCCACGCCAATCAAGCCAAATTCTTCGGAAAAAGCGGCGATGATAAAGTCCGTATGCCCTTCTGGTAAAAAGTGCAAATGCGACTGCGTGCCTTCTAAATAGCCTTTGCCTGTCAAACCACCTGAGCCGATAGCGGTTTTTGATTGCATGATATTCCAGCCATCGCCCAATGCGTCTGCTTCTGGGTTTAACAAAGTCATGACACGGCGTTTTTGGTAATCGTGCAACAGATATTCCCAAGATACCAACACAAAAGGAATAAAAATCGCAATGGCTGTGCCAATCATCCACCAAGGCAACCCTGATAAAAATAACACAAACAGACCGCTAGATGCGACAAGTAATGACGTGCCTAAGTCGGGTTGTTTGGCAATGAGTAGCACAGGAATCAAAATTAACACCAAAGTAATCAGCACTGTGGGCAATTTTGGCGGTAATTCTCGCCGTGATAAAAACCAAGCGGTGAGCATGGGCATACCCAATTTCATAAATTCGGATGGTTGTACACTGCCAAAACCCGGAATTTTAATCCAACGCTGAGCTCCTAGCCGAATTTCGCCAACGATTTCTACCAAAATCAACAAAAAAATACCGCCAATATAAAAAAATGGGGTAAAACTGCGATAAATACTCGGCGGAATTTGAGCCATGACAATCATCACAGTAAACGCAATGGCAAAACTCAAGGTCTGGCGTAACAACATTGTCATATCTTGAGCCGAAGCACTGTACAAAATCGCAAGTCCAGACAAAGCGGTGGTAAATAACAACATTAACAGCCAAGGGTCTAAATGAACCTTTTGCCAAAAGCCAGACTGACTGTCTGTACCAAAATGATTGGACTGGCGAGAAAAACGAAATTGACCGATATTTTTTGACATAATAATTGATTACAAAAAATGGAAAAAGCTGCTTAGTTTAGCTTTGTTTGCCAAAATTTGATAGTATAAATTGGCTAAAAGCTAAAAAAAGACGCAATTTAGCAAAACAACGGAAAATAAAATGAATACAAAGCACACAAAATCTATTGGCAAACAAATTTTTTTCGGTAAAATTTGCCTTTTGATAACCGATAGTGAAATCATGCCTCATCAAACAGCTCAACAAAAAAAATACACGTATTTTTATAAAATAGGCATTGTCAGTTTGGCAATGTTGTTGGTTGCTTGTGATAATGAGCCAAAAAACCAACAAAAATCCGAAAATAAACAAACAACATCAACCACGCAACGCATACCCAGCACATTGCCAAACGAATTACCGCACAATCAAAGCACGGTTGCAAGTGTGGTCGCAACCAATCCACTGGCATTTAATCAAGCCCAATATGCCAAACAAAAAGACGAACAAGCACAAGCCTTTGCCACTATGGTAACAACCAGCATGGCTCGGGTTGCTTCTAGCAAAAATGATGTTTGTCCAAAATTGTTGGATTTTCAATTTGTTAGCCAATCCATCAGTCGCCAAAATGAAAAAATGCCACAAAGTCAATGCGAATATTTTGTCTTTTTTGGACGCAGGCGACCGCCTAAAAGTTAAAGTAACGGACGATGTCAAAGCCGAGCTGGTGTCGCCTGTTTGGTTTGATTTTAACAATGGCGTATTTACCGCTAACACCTTTGACCGCTATACTTTGCGAGTAAAATACAACGGCACACGTTACAATCCGCAAAACTTTGTGTATGATGTGGTCGTTAGTAAAAACCCAACAAAAGATGATTAAAAAACTATTTTGGTTTGACGTTTGACACTTTGTCTAGATTGCCCACAGTAACAATCAAAAATTTATCGGTATTAACCATTTTGTAGCTTTGATTAACTGTATTTAAAGTAGCATTGTTAATACGTTGGGTATAATTGTTTAAATAATCGTCAGGCAAACCATAAAAACCCATCATGCCAATCGTGCTATTAATAGACGCATTGCTAGCAAAACTCAGTGGAAAACTGTTTAACAAATTGTCTTTGGTTAAATCCAACTCTTGTTGATAAATACCGTTTTTGGCGGTGTTGTTGATGATTTTTAGGGTTTCATCAATGCCTTCTTGGGCTTTGTCATTGCGAGTTGAAAAGCTGATTTGATAGCTACCTTGGCTGAGCATTGGGGTCATACCGCTATAAATACCATAAGTCAAGCCCCGTTTTTTGCGAATTTCGTCCATCAATCTTGCTTGAAAATTGCCCCCACCGACCACTTCATCAGCAATCGCAAAATTCATTTGTTGTTGCAAGGTGTTTTCATCAACACCACGTTTTGAGCCAAGCTGTCCCATGATAATGCTGGTTTGCGTACTGTCAAAAGGAATATGAACCTTTTTGCCCTGCTTAAGCGGTGTCGCATCAGGCAAGTTGTCAGCTTTTTTGCCAATCGGCATTTGGGCGGTCAAACGGTTGCTAATTTGTTGGGCTTTTTCAAGGCTGATATCGCCTGTGATAGCGATATTGGCGTTGTTTGCGACCAAAAATTGTTGATGAAATTGTTGTAAATCTTGGGCTTGAATATCAGGAATACTTTGCTGTGTGCCAATCGTTGGGTGAGCGTAAGGGTGATTGCCGTACAATTCTTTGTCAAATGCTAAATTAGCGATGGTATTTGGGTCTTCTTTGCCTTTTTCAATTGCCAACATATATTGGGCTTTGGTGCGAGCCAAACTGTTTGCAGGAAAACTAGGCTTGCCAATCACGTCCGCCATCAAATCCACCGCAGGGTCTAGGCTGTCGCTGGCGGATAGACTGCGTAAACTGACGATAAACATATCTTTATAAGCATTTGCAGACAAATTAACGCCCAATTGTTCGCTTATTTCGGCAATTTCGTCTTCGTTTTTACTGGTTGTGCCTTTTTCAAGCATGCTGGCGACAAGGCTTGCCGTGCCAAAAGCGTTGGGCTTCACGGCTTCATCACGAGCCGAGCCTGCGTTAAAATACACGCTGATATCCACCATTGGCAAATTTGGTGTTTGTACAAATGCCACAGGCGTGCCTGTTTCGGTGTGAAAATGTTCAATGTTTGGCAAAGTCATCTGTAGTGGTTGTTCATTTTTTAGACTGTCTAATTGATTTAACACCTTGATTTCATTGATGTTGATATCGTCAGATTGGTGCGTTTCAGTTACCGCAAAACTGGTTTGACTGCATAACAAACCGCTTAATAGGGCGGTGGTTAATGCGGTTTTTGATGGGTGTTTTAAAAATTTCATATGTTTCTCTTTTATTCTTTTTTATCGCCAATGACTTTTAATACGGTTAAATTGTCTTTGACAAGGTATTTTTTGGCAACTTTTTTGAGTTGTTTTTCGTTAATTTTGTCAAAAGTTGTCGGTAATTCATAAATCATACGGTCGTCCAAACCGATACTGTTTAAACTACCAATCATTTGGGCTTGACCGCTTAAGCTGTCTTGGCTATAAATGAGCGATGTCATGGTGTTGGTTTTGGCACGTTTGAGTTCGCTATCTTGGATTTTTTCGGTTTTTAGGTTTTCAATTTCGTTTAAAATCGCTTGTTTGGCTTGCTCCAAACTCACGCCATCTCTGGGCGTTGCCTCTATCATCAACAGCCCATCGCCACGGCTAAACGCACTGTAACCACTGCCAACCGAGGCCAAAATCTGTCGCTCTCTGACAAGGCGTTTTTCAAGGCGAGCGGACATACCACCGTCCAAAATATCGCTTAACAAAGACAACGCAAACACCGATTTTTTGTCATCTGTGGTTGTCAAAGTCGGCAAATTGTACGCCATCATCAGCATGGGGACTTTGACAGGCAAATGGGCGGTTTTTTCGCTATAACCACGAAAACCTTGCTCACGGACGTTGGTTCGGCTTGGCAAAGGCTGGCTTGGTATATCGGCAAAATATTTTTTGACCGTTTGTAAGGCTTGTGTCGGCTCAACATCGCCCACAATCACCACGGTGGCGTTATTTGGCGTGTACCAAGTTTGATACCAGTGTTTTAAATCGTTTAATTGAATGGCGTTGATTTCGGACATAGGGCCAATCACCGATTCACCTTTTGGGCTGGTTGGGTATGCCATTTTTAAAAATTGCTCAAAGGCTTGGGCGTTGGGGTCATCATCAGTGCGTTGTCGGCGTTCTTCCATGACAACTTGGCGTTCGCTGTCAAAATCTGCTTGATTTAATTGTAAATTTTTCATACGGTCGGCTTCTAATTCTAAAGCCAAATTTAACCGATTGGCAGGAAAAACTTCATAATAAGCGGTATAATCATAACTGGTAAAGGCATTGTTTGAACCGCCAAATTTGGCAATCAATCGCTCAAAGTCAGCCGATGATACCTTGTTTGTGCCTTTAAACATCATATGTTCCAGCAAATGCGACATACCGCCCAAATGTTCAGGCTCATCATTGAGCCGACATTGTACCAAACTTGGCTAATTACCACAGGCGAACGGTGGTCTTCTTTGATAATCACCTTTAAACCGTTGTCTAACACAAACTCGTGGCGTAAGTCTTTAGCGTTGGTTGTGGTTTTGTTGCTTTCGCTTGTTTTTGGCAAGGCGTTTGTGGTTGATAGCGTACTACAACCTGTCACAATTGCCAAAAGGCTAAGACTTAATAAACTGTTTTTTAAAGATTTTTTTTGATGGTTTTGCAAAAAGTGAACATAAGTTTGACTTGAATGAATGATAAAACTTATGATAACGGATATTGACAAATAAACCTAGTATTTTTTTTGATTGGATAAAAATTTTACGTAAAAACGGTTTTTATATGACAAATCATTATTTACCATGTAAATATAAATATTTTTATAATAAATATTAACAAACATCTTTGGGTACACAAACATTCATATGAAAATTTATATATATTAATCAAGGAGTTGGGCGTTATTGAACAAATATCCCTTACAGAGAGTTTGGCAAATTTGCTGTGGCGAGATGAGTTGGGACTGACAAGTGTTGACAGTCGTGATATGCGTGTCAGTAATTTAGCGTTTAGCTATGAAATGTATGAAACGAATTTGGAAAATTATCGTCATTTGTTGAGTTTATCAGTTGCATATGAAAAAATGGATAAGGCGATTGCCCATTATCAACAACGTTATTCACTCAAATTGGTGAATTTTATTGTCGGTGATATCAGTTCCATTTTTCAAGGTTTAAACAGTGATGAAACCATGTTGCTTGATGATAAAACGCCTGTGGATTTAGATACTTTGCCACAGCTGGTATTACAACGTATCAAGCAATATTTTGTGGATTCTTTTTTGATAAAAGATGTCAAATTAAGCGAAGAAAAACACGCCAATATCAAATATATTGACGATACGGCAGAATTTCACATAGTTTTTACCGTGCTGGATATGGCTGTGCCAAACGATACAGGAGCTTATGAACGTCAGCCCGTGGAGTTTGATGTATTTGGGCGTTATCAAGATGAATTTACTTTTTATTTTGACCAAATTAAAACCAATAAAGACCGTTGTTTTGGCTATGATGAAATGCTTTATGACAAACGCAAAGAGTATCTTGAGTTAATTTTATCACGCTGTAAAGATAAATCAGGACATTCGCTCAAACAAGCCTTAGAACAAGTGGCAAAAGAATTTGTCTATGATTTTTGGCTAGAATAATTGTTAAGTGATATAAGAACCTGCATGCATAACATTACGCAGTAAAATTTTAAAAAATTAAATTAGGAATAAATATGACAGACCAAAATGTGCAATCATCTGAACAAACCGAACAAGCTGAACAAAAAGGCGGTTGGTTTAGCCGTATGAAACAAGGGCTTGCCAAAAGTAGCAAAAACCTAACAGACGGTTTAACCAATATTTTAATCGGTGGTAAAGAAATTGATGATGAACTGCTTGAAGAAGTGGAAGACCAGCTGCTTGTCGCTGACATTGGCGTGAATGCGACCAATCGCATTATCAAAAACTTAACCGAAGCGACTGCTCGTGGCGATTTGATTTATTCACATTCGTTATACAAAGCCTTGCAAAAAGAGTTGAACGATATTCTTGAACCAAAAGTTAAACCGCTTGATATTGATACGAGCAAAAAACCGTTTGTGATTTTGATGGTGGGCGTGAATGGCGTTGGCAAAACTACCACAATCGGCAAACTTGCCAAACGCTTACAAGCTGAAGGCAAAACAGTCATGTTAGCAGCTGGCGATACTTTCCGTGCAGCAGCGACCGAACAGCTACAAGTCTGGGGCGAACGCAACAACATTCCTGTGGTCGCTCAAGGGCATGGTTCGGACAGTGCGTCTGTGATTTTTGATGCGATGCAATCGGCAAAAGCCAAAAATATTGACGTGCTAATTGCTGATACCGCAGGGCGTTTGCAAAACAAAACTAATCTTATGGAAGAACTGAAAAAAGTCATCCGTGTTATGCAAAAAGCCGACCCAACCGCACCGCATGAAGCCATGATAGTGCTAGACGCAGGTACAGGACAAAATGCGATTAATCAAGTGGAAATCTTTAACGAAGCTGTGCCTTTAACAGGCGTAACCATTACCAAGCTAGACGGTACGGCAAAAGGTGGCGTGGTGTTTAACATTGCCGAAAATACCGATATTCCAATTCGTTTTATCGGTGTGGGTGAAAAAATTGATGATTTGCGTCCGTTTAAATCGGAGGATTTTGTCAAAGCGTTGTTTGAAAAAGATGAGTAATTTTTTGGTATGAATTTTTGAGTGTTAATCATGCAATTACAGTCTGTCAATCGCTTTGAATATCCGCAGTTAGACAGCCTGTTATGGGACTCGCAAGCTGTGGATATTGATAAACAAATTGCTTTTAATATTTATGAAAAGCGTTGGCAATTTGTGCAAAAAGATAAATTAAGCCAAAAAGAGCAAGAGTTAATTGATGAATTGATTGTGAAGTTTGGCAAAGGATTGTTTTTAGTGAATGGATAAAATAAATACAAATTTTCAACGCAATCATCATAAAATCGTTTGGCAAGCCTTGCAAAATTTTAACAGCGATTATTTGCAAAAAAATAATATTTTGTTTGGCGGTGGCACTCGTATTGCACTAGAATTGGACGAATTTCGTGAATCGGTGGATATTAATTTTTTGTGTTCAGATAGCCAATCTTATAAAGCTGTGCGTAGCCAAGCAAGTCAAAAATCTTTGGGAAATTTGGTGACGCAAGAATTTGATCATCCACGAGAAATTCGTATTGATAGAGATGCGGTACGCTGTTTTATTCAAATTGATAACACGATTATCAAGTTAGAATTTGTGGCGTGTGCTGATTATCAGTTACAAGCGGATAAAAGTTTGGATTTATCTGTGCCAATATTAGACAAAACAAGCTGTTTTATCACAAAATTGTTGGCAAATGCTGACCGTTATTATGATTATCCTTATAAAGATATTTTTGATTTGTTAATGATGTATCAAAATTGGGGTGATGTGCCAGAACGTGCTTGGCAAGTAAGTGATGAAATTTATAGCCAAAAAATTGTAAAAAGTGGCTTAATAAAATCATTAACTAATATACAAAATAATCCTGATAAATTTATCAAAATTGCTGTTAATGATTTAAAAATTTTGCCAAATATTGCTGAACATTTGATACTTCATACTAGCAATGAATGGTTGCAAAAAATTGAAAAACTTTAAAATTCATAAAATTGAAAAATAAAATGCTTACAACGACTTACCAATTATCCAAAGACTTACCAAAAATCACGCTTGTCGCTCATAACGGCAAGCTGATTGCCTTGGATTGGTTTACCCAAAAAACCGAAAAACTGTTAAATAAACTCACCCAACAATCCGAATTTGTAGAAAAATTGCCAAAAGATTTAGCCCAAAAAAATCAAATTTATCAACAAAACTGCATTGTTTTATTTGAAACAAAAAAACAACTAGACGAATATTTTCAAGGCAAACGCCAAGTTTTTGGTATACCGCTAGATTTATCATCAGGTACAGAATTTCAACAAAAAGTTTGGCAACAATTATTACAAATTCCGTATGGTAAAACGATTAGCTATGCCGAACTTGCCAAAAATATCGGACAGCCGACCGCTTACCGTGCGGTCGCCAATGCCAATGGGCGTAATCCGATTAGCCTGATTGTGCCGTGTCATCGGGTCATTGCCAGTAACGGCGGTATGGGTGGGTATACAGGCGGTGTGGCTATTAAAAAGCGATTGTTAGCGCAAGAGGGAGTGCGACTAACAGAGTAAATTTAAAAAAGATTGAAAAAAAATTTGGTTATTAGGCGATTGGGTAAAAGTTAGGATTGTTATGGTTATTTTGTCATACGAATTTGCACTGGGATTTGTGCTATTTTTTTTGTTGTATTGGGCGTGTTATCGCTGGGTTAAAATCCAAAACTATTTATTATTGATTGCAGGCTTGCTGTTTTTATTGACATGGCAATGGCAATTTGTGGCGAGTATCGGCTTTGTTTGGCTGGTGAGTCAATTATCCATTATCGCATTTGGCAAATTTAACAATAAAAAAATAGTTTTGTGGGTGAGTATTTCGTTATTGTTGTTACATTTGTGCTTTTTTAAATATGCCAATTTTTGGTATCGCACAGCTGAATGACACGCTATTGCAGGACAATAATCTTAATCCGCTGGACATCGTTATGCCACTTGGCATTTCGTTTTATACGTTTCAGGCGATTAGCTATGTGGTTGATGTTTATAAAAATAAAATCACGCCGTTGCCATCGGCGATTTTATTGGGATTTTTGTCTTTTGTGCCAACGATTACCGCAGGTCCGATTTTTCGTGCCAGCGATGCCAAAAGTCAATGGTTATTGACAACTTCTGAATCCTCGCACCAAAAACCAACCCGCAAAGTATTATTGCCATATTTGGCAATCACGTTAATCATTTTTGCGATGTTTAAAAAAATCGTGTTGGCAGGTTGGCTTGAGACGCTGTGGGTGTCGCCTGTATTTGCCAACCCTATGCAGTTTAATGGGCTTGAGGTGTTGACGGCGATTTATGCCTATTCGTTGCAGTTATTTTTTGATTTTTCAGGTTATACCGATTTGGCGATTGCGGTTGCCTTGCTACTGGGTTTTCGTTTGCCAGAAAATTTTAATATGCCGTATTTGGCAACCGATATTCAAGACTTTTGGGCAAGATGGCACATGACGTTGTCCACGTGGATTAGAGATTATGTGTATATTCCGCTTGGGGGCAATCGTGGCAGTTTTTGGCGAGTGCAGTTTAATTTGATGATGGCGTTTGTGCTATCAGGGATTTGGCATGGTTCAGGCTGGAATTTTTTGATTTGGGGTGCGATTCATGGCGTGGCGTTGGTGTTTTTGAACGTGATGAAACGTCTCGGCTGGCGTGGTAAACTCACCCAAGCGTGCAAACCGTTGGCAATCTTTTTGACCTTTCATTATGTGGCATTTGGTTGGGTGTTTTTTCATAGCACCACCCTTGAGCAAGCGACAGATGTGCTATCAGCATTATTAAATTACAAAAACATGGTGTTTAGTTTGTCGGTTGTGCCGACGTTGTGGCTGATGTCGCTGTCGTGGTTATTGTACCCATTATTGATAAATAGCCGACAAAATTTGTCAAATATGTTGGCAAAATTGCCATTTTGGACGCTACCGATTTTGTTAGCCTTGTATGTTTTGGTGATTTTTAGCCTTGCACCAGAAGGTTTGCCAAACTTTATTTATGCCAATTTTTAAAAGGAATCAAAAATGCAAGATACCCAAATTCATAATACCGAACAAAATTTCACATCATGGAAAATTGGCTTTGTCGTTATCATGTCCTTTGTGCTAGTCAGTTGGGTAAAACAAGATGCCCTAAGCCAATACTGGCAGCAAAGCTACCAAAATGTTAAAGCATGGGATTTTTTGGCAAATCATATGCCAAATTGGCAACAAGGCAATGCGATTGCCAATTATTTTAACAGTGAAAAAATGTTTGATAATATTGCCCATTTTAATACCGATGTCAACCATTATGCCAACCAAATCGCTTATCATGACTTTTTAAAAGAACAAGAACGCCTAGAAAAACAGCGTCTAGCACACATTCAAGCCCAAAAAATCAAACGCCAACAACAGCTACTAGAAGCCCAACAACAAGCCCACGCCAAAAAACAACTGGAAAAAATGGTCTATCTTGGCAATGACCAAAAAGTGTTTTTTGTCGGAGATTCGCTGATGCAGGGCGTTGCCCCTTGGGTCATGCGTGAATTGCAAAATGATTATCAAATCAAAAGCATTGATTTGAGCAAACAAAGTACAGGTCTAAGTTATAGCAAATTTTTTGATTGGCCCGCCAATATTGAAAAAACGTTGGCAAATAACCCCGATATCGGCGTGATGGTGGTGTTTTTAGGGCCGAACGATGCGTGGGATGTGCCAGACCCTGATAACCGTGCCAAAGTTGTCAAATTTGGCACACCCCGTTGGCAAGAAGTCTATACAGGGCATATTCAACGCATTTTGACCACCACCGCCAAAAACAATGTGCAAGTCTTATGGGTAACGCCACCAAACATGAAAAAACCCAAGCTCAATGACGGCATGGCGGAACTATCTCGCATTATTCACGAAGCAATCCGCCCAGAGCAAGGCGTGGTGATTGACAGCAAAGGCATACTATCGCCGAATGGCAACTTTGCAGACAGCATGAAATTAAATGGTAAAATCGTCAAAGTGCGTACCGCAGACGGCATTCACTTTACCCCAGATGGGCAAAAATTGGTAGCAAAACAAGTCTTATCGTATTTTAAAATTTCTTAAACAAATTACAAATCGTTATAATAACTTAACAATCATTTGTTAAAATATAAAAAAATTAACAAGGGTATTCACATGAAAAAAATTTTAACCACTGCCAGTTTATTGTCATTGGCAGTTTGTCAAACGGCATTTTCTGCCCCTGTAGAAAATTTTGGTACAAATCTCGCCCCACTGCAACAAGCCTTTGCCAACAAAAATGTACATATTTGCAAATTGGCGACTCGCATACCGCAGGCGACTATTTCACCGACCAACTGCGTAAACGCCTACAAGCAGATGTCGGTGATGGTGGTGTCGGTTTTGCCTATCCGATTAATGTCAAAGCCCAACGCACCGCACGCCACGGCTATCAAGCGGATGGTTTTAGCACCTTTAACAGCAAAAGCGATACATCAGGCGATTATGTGTTAGGCGGTATCACGGCTGTGCCAAATAGCAGTTTTAGCACATTAAATTTGACCAGTCAATATTACAACGGCGACCGCCAAAACGCCAAAGTCGTGGTGCGTGGTAATGCAGGGCAAAAGGTCAATGTCAGCGATATTAACGGCTCTCGCCAATTAACACTCAATCAAAACGGCTGGCAAACGGTGGATACCACGATTAATTTTCCTGCACGTTTTAATGTAGATAGTAACATGGCGATGGGCGGTTTTTGGCTCGGTCGTGGACAGGGTGGGCGAGTGTCTGCGATGGGTATTAACGGTGCAACGCAAAGCTACTGGCAACGTTGGCAAAAAATCCCACAAACGTTGAATTATTCTGGGGCGAATTTGGTGATTTTGGCGTATGGCACAAATGAAGCCTTTCAATCGGACGTAAGCGGACAAATGGCACAAGTCAATCAAGCCATCGCCCAAATCAAACAAGGCTTGCCAAATGCCAGTATTTTGATTGTCAATGCACCAGAAAGCCTAAAAAACACAAGCGGTAGCTGTGGCACACGAGCGACCAGCCTTGACACCGTACAATATCAACTTCGCCAAATCGCCCAACAAAACGGCACGCTGTATTGGAGTTGGCAAGATGCGATGGGTGGCGAATGTTCTATGAAATCGTGGATTGCTGAAGGCTTGGGGGCAAAAGATGGCGTACATTTTAGCAAATCAGGCTACGAACGAGCGGGCAATGACTTGTATGACGGCTTAAAAATGGTGTTACAAGCGTCAAACACATCGTCCACTTTTCGCCCTGTTACGCCCATTAGTAGCAGTGTTAATGGCAATGTTGTTAATATTAGCAACTATCAGCCAACGGCGACAGCATCTGCACCACAAAAAAGTATTGGAGTAATCTGTGGTGCTGATGGTAAATGCACATCGTTAAAGCATTGATTTAACATCATTATTTTTAAATTTTTTTAAAAAATTATCAAAAAAGTGTCGTTTGTTTTGCGACACTTTTTTTTATTGGATAATTGTTGGTGATTATTGTTTAAAAGCCGTCAGTTGGCTGTTTGTTAAAAAAATGGGTTTTAGTCATACTGCATTTTAACTTTAAAATAAATGTTAAATCATAACAAAACTTTATGAATATTGTTCAAAATAGCTAATCAATTTGGCAAATTTTTGGCGAATATTGATGGATTTATGAGTATAAAAAAATAGATATCAATTATAAAAAAATAAAAAAATTTTATTATAATCATAGATTTGGGTTGATTTTTAAATTTTTTATTGGATAATATAACAAAATTTTTATCAGTGTATAATTTTTTTTACAAAGGAGGAATGATGAAAATTTTTATCAATCATTGTTGATTGGTACGTTTTGCCTGTGTTTTTGATAGCATGTAGCGACACCACAAGCAATCAGTCAGCCGAAACCCAAGCCACAACCCAAAGCACAACGACAACTGATACACCGTCAAAAGGTGGTGTCAAAGTTGCAGGGAATTTTGTCAGTAAGTTACCAGATACCGCACCGACTTATAAAGTGATTACCACAGGGTCAATGGCACCCTTTTCATTTATCAATGAAAAGGGTGAGTTGATGGGGTTGGATATTGATGCGGTGCGTGCGATTGGCGAGGCGGGCGGCTTTAAGGTGGAATTTTATACCCACCCTTGGCAAGGTATGTTTGATACGGTCAATAGCGGTCAGTATGACATGGCATCGTCTGGGATTTCGTATACCGATGAGCGTGCACAAATTTATGGCTTGTCAAACAGTTACTTTTTTAACCCATCGGCAATCATGGTCAAACAAGGCGTGGCAAATATGAAAGGCTTGGCGGATATTAAAGATTTACGCATTGCAGGCATGACCGATTCAAAACAATTGACCCAAGCCAAAAATGTGGGTGCAACGCAAATAAAAGGCTATACCACAACGTTTTTGGCATTTAAAGGCTTGGTTCAAGGGCATGAAGACGCTGTGGTGCAAGATGAGCCGTTTTTGCGTTATACCGCAAAACAGCACCCAAACCAAAAAGTTACCATCGTCCCTTATGAAGATGCCAACGAGCCATCAGCCCAACAGATTATTTTGATGAAAAAAGGGGTCTAATAGACAAAATTCATGCTGACACCCCACTCAAAGCCTGATACCATATAGCTTTGAGTAGGATTTTTTATGAAAAACAAAAAGTATGTCCTGTTTGTAGGTCTACAAACACCAAGAAAAACGGTAAAAAAGACCATAAATAGCAAATATTACCTGCAAAGACATGTAATCGACAATTTTATTGCTAAAACACGCCTAAACAACCAAGAACTTTGGCAAGAATACAGTGATGGCAAACAAACCCTAAAGCCAACTTGCTATTAAGCACTAACTTATCAATCAGAACCA
>CAKMOY010000137.1 GCA_927911235.1 uncultured Moraxella sp. | reverse complement strand
AATTCGTCTTTTGATGTCTTGTGAAACTTGGGTTTTTAATAATGATTGAGTTCATCAGAGGTACTATGAAAATTTTTTCTATTAATTTTGTTGTCAAATGGAATAATGCTACAAGATAACATAAAAAATCCTAACTTTGTTTTATATATTGACGATGTAACGCAAAGGCTTCTTTCATAGCATCGTTCATTTTAGGCGGATTAATTAAGTTATTGGCAAAATTTTGTTGGTCTTCTAAAGACAATTCAATAATTTGATTTTGTGCAATGGTTTTTTTTGCCATTGCTGTTGCAGAATTAATGATAAATTCGGAAATACTACTGCCAGATATTTGAGCGGCTTGCTTGATTAAACGATGAATATCAGGCTGAACCCTTGCTTCTATTCTTGCTGTTTTTGCCATTGTTGTGTTTAGATAGGTCATAAATTATCCTAAAAGCAACCAATAATTATTAATTGTACGGAAAATTGCCGTATTTTTCAATTACTTTTTAAAAATGCCAAATATTTTAACTACAATTCAAAAAAGCTACCAACAATACTGTTCAACACACACAAACATTTATATCGCCTGTAGTGGTGGGCGGGATTCTATGGCGTTGCTTTACGCCTGTTTTTTGTTAAAATTGCCGATTTCTGTCCTGCATATCAACCACAAAATCCAAGCCATTAGCGATGAATGGCAAACTTTAGTTGAAAATTTTTGCCAAAAAATCAAATTCCTTACCAAGGTATTTGTATAGATTGGAAAAATACAGATATTAGCAAAATTAATGAAAATCAAGCCAGAAACGCACGTTATCAAGCCTTTTGCCAAATGATACCGCCCCATGCTATCATCGCCACCGCCCATCACGCCAATGACCAAGCCGAAACCATCTTGATGAACCTGTTTCACGGTGCAGGTATGGCAGGGCTGTCAGGTATGCGTGAATTTGGCGAACAGTCGGCTTTTGACAAGCCTTTTTATCTTTGGCGACCTTTGTTACCCATCACTCGTGAGCAGATTAGTGAATTTGTGCGATATTATTCGTTGGATTTTGTAGATGACCCAACAAATATCGGTGAAAATAATGATAGAGCATGGTTGCGTCAAAATATTTTACCTTTGATAAATAATAAATTTAACAAAAGTATTGAAAATATTGTCAGAAGCAGTCAAAATATCGCCGATAGCCAAACAATATTGTATGAAATTTATCAGCAAGATTTACAAAAATGTGCTTTTCCACAACGCTTAAACAGTGAAAAAAGGTTAAATATTGAGCAATTACAACTACTTAGCCGTGAGCGATTGTTGCAGTTTTTGTATTTTTGGTTAAAAGATAATCAAGCATTTGCCCCGAATCGGCAGACGATTGAGCAAATTTATCAACTTATTTTACTAAAAATACCGAACAAAAAACCATTATTGAATGGCAAGGTGTACAAATTCGCCGATATCAGCAAATTTTATACCGTTTAGAGCATGGTTATGTGGCAGAATGTGAGACATTAATCGGTGCGAAAAGTTTACAAAACAGTGATTTTCGGCAAGTTTTACCGAATGAAAAATTTAAGTTATTGGCAAAAAATCATCACCAGTCATTTAAGAAAATTTGTCAAGAACAGCACATTCCTGTCTGGGAGCGACCGTTTATCCGAATTTTTGGGCGGAATAAAGCCATGATTATGATAGATAAATGTTTACTTTTGAAGGGTTTTTATGAAGATAATTGTTTCTGAATGGTTGTTATCATGTTAAAATAGGGTTAAACTTAGTTTTATCGTAGATTTTTGGGTTTTATCTAAGTTTGTTTTGCATTTGTAAAAGTTTGGGTTAAACTGTTACATTAAAATAATTTTTTGATAAATATGGGAAAAAGTTATGTCTGCATTTCCTAATTTTGGTGGCATTGCGTTGCAATTGGTTCAGGCAGGTATTGTCAGTGAATCTGCCATGCAAAAGGCAATTGGCGAAGCACAACAAAATAAAAAGAATTTGATTGCTTATTTGGTAGAAGAAAAAATTGCCAGTCCTGATAAAGTGGCGACTTTGATTTCTCGTGAGTTTGGCGATGCACTGATTGATTTGGACGCATTAAATCTAGAGTATATTCCAAAAAATGCGGTAGAAGAAAAAATTATACAAGAGTTTAGTATTCTGCCAATTTTTCAGCGTGGTAATCGTTTGTTTGTGGCGATGAGCGACCCAACTTATGTTGAAGCATTAGATGCGTTAAAGTTCGGCACACGTTTGATGGTAGAAACAGTCGTTGCTGAGCATAACAAAATCAGGTCGATGATTGAAAAGGTTTTTTCCGCATCAGCTTGTCAGATTTTGGTGATTTTAATGGGGCAGATTTTGGTGAAGATGACAAGCCTGATGACGGTGTTGGCGAGACGACACTGGATACGACAGATGATGCCCCTGTGGTAAAATTTGTGAACAGTATGCTTATCAAAGCGATTACGATGGGAGCATCGGATTTGCACTTTGAGCCTTATGAAAAAGTGTATCGTGTGCGTTTTCGTGTTGACGGTGTGTTACAAAAAAATTGCCAATCCGCCTTTGCAGTTGGCAAGTAAAATTTCGGCACGTTTGAAGGTCATTTCACAAATGGATATTTCAGAAAGACGTATCCCACAAGATGGTCGTATTAAGCTTAAAATTTCCAAAGACCGTGCGATTGACTTTCGTGTGAACTCATGTCCGACGCTTTTTGGCGAAAAATTGGTACTGCGTATTTTGGATCCATCGTCTGCGATGTTGGGTATTGATGCGTTGGGTTATGAACCTGACCAGAAAAAACTGTTTATGGAAGCCCTTGATAAACCGCAAGGTATGCTATTGATTACAGGACCGACAGGTTCTGGTAAAACGGTTTCGCTTTATACTGGTTTAAATATTTTAAATACCGTTGAAACCAATATTTCAACCGCTGAAGACCCTGTTGAGATTAACTTAGAAGGGATTAATCAGGTCAATGTGAACAACAAAGTGGGGCTAACCTTTGCCAGTGCCTTAAAAGCCTTCTTACGTCAGGACCCTGACGTAGTTATGGTTGGTGAGATTCGTGACCTTGAAACTGCCGAAATTGCGATTAAAGCTGCGCAAACAGGTCACATGGTATTGTCTACCCTGCATACCAATTCAGCACCAGAAACATTGACTCGTTTGCGGAATATGGGGGTGGCTTCATTTAATATTGCCACTTCGGTAAACTTGGTGATTGCACAGCGTCTGGCTCGCCGTCTTTGTAAAGTGTGTAAAAAGCCAACTGATGTACCAAGACAAAGTTTGCTTGAAATGGGATTTACTGAAGAAGATTTGGATAATCCAGAAAATGTGATTTATGAGCCTGTGGGCTGTTCTGAGTGCCGTGATGGCTATAAGGGTCGTGTGGGGGTTTATGAAGTGCTAAAAATCACCCCAGAAATCTCAAGAATTATTATGGAAGACGGTAATGCCATTCAAATTAAAGACATCGCCTTAACACAAGGTTTTAGAGATTTACGCCGTTCTGGCATTATGAAAGTGTTACAGGGTTTGACCAGTGTACAAGAAATGTATCGTGTAACCAGCGAATAACAGGATTGCGATTAAGAGATTTACATATTTAACCAAATTATTTTGAGGAAAAAACATGGCAAAAGCACAAACTGAAATGTTGATGGACTTTGTCTATGAAGGCACTAATCGTCGTGGCGAAAAGGTAAAAGGTGAAGCAACCAGCCGTAGCATAGAGTTAGCCCGTGCTCAGTTGTTAAAGCAAGGCATTCAAATTAGAAGTATTCGCAAAAAACCAAAGCCATTATTTAAAGCAGGTAAAGCAATTAAAGCGATTGATATTGCAATTTTTGTGCGTCAGTTAGCAACCATGATGAAAGCGGGTGTGCCTTTAACCCAATCGTTTGAAATTGTTGCTGATGCTTTAGAAAATCCCAATATGAAAGACTTGGTATTAAAATTAAAAGCAGACATTGAAGGCGGTAGTAACTTTGCCAGTGCATTACGTAAGCACCCACGTTATTTTGATGATTTGTTTTGCTCGTTAGTCGAAGCAGGTGAACAGTCTGGTGCGCTAGAAACCATGCTTGAGCGTGTGGCAACCTATAAAGAAAAAAGTGAACTGCTAAAAGCAAAAATCAAAAAGGCAATGAAATATCCAATTGCGGTAATTGTAGTGGCTTTTGTTGTAACGGCAATTTTATTGGTAAAAGTTGTACCTGTTTTTTCAGGATTATTTAGTTCATTTGGTGCTGAATTACCAGCCTTTACTCAAATGGTTGTCAATATGTCAGAATGGATGAAAAAGTATTGGTGGGTTGTTCTGTTCTCCGTTGGTGGTGCAGTAGTTAGTTTTTCAGAAGCCAAAAAACGCAGCAAAGCTTTTCGAGATTTTTTAGATAGATTGTCATTAAAACTACCAATTTTTGGCAATATTGTTTATCAGGCGATTATTGCACGTTTTGCAAGAACGCTTTCAACTACCTTTGCAGCGGGTGTACCATTGATTGACGCATTAGATTCAACTGCTGGTGCAACCAACAATGTGGTTTATTATAATGCCACCCAAAAAATCAAAGAAGATGTCTCTACAGGACAACAATTACAATTTGCCATGCGTTCAACCAATCTATTTCCCAGTATGGCTATTCAGATGGTTGGCATTGGTGAGGAAGCAGGTAGTTTAGAAGAGATGCTAGACAAAGTTGCAACCTATTATGAAAATGAAGTGGATAATGCAGTTGATGGTTTAACCAGTTTGATGGAACCCATGATTATGGCATTTTTGGGTGTTGTTATTGGTGGCTTGGT
Source organism: uncultured Moraxella sp. (assembly GCA_927911235.1). Taxonomy (GTDB): domain Bacteria; phylum Pseudomonadota; class Gammaproteobacteria; order Pseudomonadales; family Moraxellaceae; genus Faucicola; species Faucicola mancuniensis. Next base: position 28,022 of record CAKMOY010000137.1, on the reverse strand, counting down.
TGTGGCGATGTACTTACCAATTTTCCAAATGGGCTCGGTGGTTGGCTAATGACAATATTATTAGAGCTTATCAATGCGATACAACAATCACCCTTGACTGTGATGGTCGTTGCAGGTATTTTAGGATTGTGCGTTGGCAGTTTTTTAAATGTGGTGATTTATCGCACACCTGCCATCATGAAAAAAGAATGGCGATTAGAAACCGCTCATTTTTGGCAGGAACAGCCTGATTTGGCAGACAATCATAAGCAAGCTTTGTTAGATACCATCAAAAATGACACCCCTTTAACTTTATCTTTTCCGCCGTCTCGCTGTCCAAAATGTGCCCATCAAATCCGTTGGTACGAAAATATTCCTGTGTTAAGCTGGTTGGCTTTACGTGGTAAATGTAGCGGTTGCCAAAATCCTATCAGTATGCGTTATCCTTTGGTTGAACTGATGACAGCTTTGTCATCGGTTGTGGTGGTTTATACTTTAGGGGCAAATATACAAGGTATGCTTGGCGTACTTTTTACTTGGATTTTGGTCGCTTTGACAGGGATTGATTTTGATGAGCAATTATTGCCTGACCGTTTGGTCTATCCTTGGGCATGATAGGGCTTTTGGCAAATGCTTTTGGTATTTTTACATCGCCTGTTTCAGCTATTTTTGGTGCGGTTTTTGGCTTTTTTGTGCTTTGGTCGGTTGCGACGGCCTTTATGTTTTTGATGAAAAAACAAGGCATGGGGCATGGTGATTTTAAATTACTTGCGGCATTGGGTGCATGGCTGGGGGTAGGTATGTTACCACTTATCATTATGTTATCCTGTTTGATTGGCTCTATCGTTGGCGGTGCTTTTAATGAATAAAAATAAAGGCAGTCAGCAGTTTGCTTTTGGTCCTTATATTGCTATTGCTGGCTTTGTTGCTTTGCTTTGGGGTACAAAAATTAACCATTGGTATTTGTCAAGTTTTATGTAAATGAATTCGTTAAATAACTAAAAAAATGGAGAAAATCCATGTTGATAATTGGTTTAACAGGTGGTATCGGTAGTGGTAAATCGCAAGCCAGCCAATGGTTCGAATCTCAAGGCATTCAGATTGTTGATGCTGACATCATTGCACGAGAAATCGTCAAAAAAAACAGTCCTACTTTAAATAAAATTATCAATAAATTTGGCAATGAAATCCTTGATAAAAACGGCGAATTGAACCGCCGTAAACTGCGAGAAATCGTTTTTAACAAACCACAAGCACTCATGGATTTGGAACAAATCACTCACCCCGACATTCGTGAACGTGCCAAACAATTGTTAGCTCAATCCACCTCAAGCTATACCATATTGGTCGCACCGCTACTACTAGAAGCGTCAGAAGCAGGGCTTGCCAATCTATGCCACCGCATTTTGGTGATTGACAGCAATGAGCAAAACCAAATTACCCGTGCCAGTCAGCGAGATGGGCAAAGCGTTGAAAAAATCCAACACATCATGGCGAACCAATTATCCAGACAAGAACGCCTTGTTCGAGCCCATGATGTGGTAGATAATAACCAAGACATTCAGCATTTGAACGCACAACTTGCCAAACTGCATGAATTGTATTTAAGTATGGCAAAAAATTTTGAAAATAATTAAAAAAAACTATTGACACCTTAAGATACTTACTATAAAATACGCACCAATTAGCAACGATGTTGAAAATTGTTTAAGTAATTCGGGGCGTAGCTCAGCTTGGTAGAGCACCTGCTTTGGGAGCAGGGGGTCGTAGGTTCGAATCCTGTCGCCCCGACCATTTATTTAAAATAGCGATTTTAAATAAATCAAAGCCTATAAAAAGGCTTTTTTTATTGAAAAATAAAAATTTATCATCACCACTAGAGCGCCTGTAGCTCAGTTGGATAGAGCATCTGCCTTCTAAGCAGGTGGTCACAGGTTCGAATCCTGTCAGGCGCGCCATTTGCGTGTCAATGTAAAAACCTTATGGTGGATGTAGCTCAGTTGGTAGAGCCCCGGATTGTGATTCCGGTTGTCGTGGGTTCAAGTCCCATCATTCACCCCATATTTTAAAATCCTTTAATAGCACTATTAAAGGATTTTTTTGTGTAAAATACTTGTTATTTATCAATCTTTTAAGTTAATATACTCAATATTTAAAACTGGAGATAGTGATAATGAATATCAACCAACAATGGCAAAGACCTTGGGTTGTGGCAAATTGGAAAATGAATCCTGTCACAACAACTGAAACCATTCATCTAATTACCGAATTGAATGAAAAATTGTTAAACCAAACCGAAAGTTTGCCCAATGTAGTTGTCGCTCCCAGTTTTATCCATTTAACAACCGTAAAAGATTTGTTAAATGCTTCTATCATGGATATTTGTGCCCAAAATGTTTGTGCCCAAAATGCTCAAAAAGGGGCGTTTACAGGTGAGATTTCTGCCAGCCAATTACAAAATTTGGGCGTATCCAATGTGATAATTGGACATTCAGAACGCAGACAGTATTTTTTAGAAAATAATGATGTTTTGATTGAAAAAATTCGCCATGCCTTTGATAATAATTTGACGGTGATTTTTTGCATTGGTGAAACCAAAGCACAATATGAAACCCAACAAACCCAAGCGGTGTTAGAAAGCCAGTTACAAATTTTAGAAAATTTTAAACAGTCATTACAAAATTCGTTGGACGAAGCAGTAAAACCTAAATTATTGATTGCGTATGAGCCTGTTTGGGCGATTGGCACGGGGCTGACACCAACGTTTGATGAAATTGCCAATGTGCATCATTTTATCAGTGAAATGCTCGGCACAATGCAGATTTATGCCCCAATTTTGTATGGTGGTAGCGTGAATGCGGAGAATGCCAAAGATTTGGCGACGATTGATTTGGTTGATGGTGTGTTGGTGGGCGGAGCTTCGCTACAAGCGACAAGTTTTTACCAAATTATTCAAGATTTTTGTGTAAAAAAACGGTTAAAATAACGCTTTTAACTTTGAGAAAAAAAATTATGTATTCAGTGATATTGACAGTTCATATTGTGGTTGCGATTGCGATGATTGGGCTGATTTTGGTGCAACATGGTAAAGGTGCTGACGCAGGTGCGTCATTTGGTGCAGGTGCATCAGGCACGGTGTTTGGTGCGTCAGGCACGGCTAACTTTTTAACCCGTGCGACAGCCGTTTTGACAGTGGTGTTTTTTGTTACCAGTATTACTTTGGCAGTATTTGCAAGAGAGCAAAGTGATAAAAATCACACGCTTGATGTGAGTGGTGTGGTGACGACAACACCAGCACCTATTCAGCCAACACCATAATTTTGTGTTAAAATTTCTTGCTATTTTTTAAAAATGTGCTAAAATTTTGCTTTCTTAAACCAAGCTAATTGGTTCTTTGCGAACGTGGTGGAATTGGTAGACACGCCATCTTGAGGGGGTGGTGCCGTATGGTGTGAGGGTTCAAATCCCTCCGTTCGCACCAAATACATAAGCCAACTAATTGATTTTTTATATCTTTTTAATTGGCTTTTTCTTTTTTGGGTGTCTCTCAATATACCGTTAGTGAAAATCGTAATTCTAGTCTACTACAGCCCCAAGTTTTCACATTAATAAAGTCTTTGACTCGCTAATGTCATCAAATCAAGCAAACCTTGACGATACACAGATTCTGGTAGACTTAGCACCGCTTCACGAGCGATAGCCGTTTCACTAATCGCTTTTTCACGGCAATAATCCAACGCACCAGAATTTTTAACAATATCAATAATTTGAGCGGTATCCGCTACTTCACCTGTCTGAATGGCAATGCGTAAAATCTCAAAATCAGTTGGATTATTGCTTTTGGTAAATTCCAACGCTTTAATGAGTGGCAAAGTCGGTTTACCTTCGGCAATGTCATCGCCAACATTTTTACCCAAAACTACACTATCACCACTAAAATCAAGCACATCATCAATAATCTGAAATGCATTACCAAAATGTTGTCCAAATTTAGCGAACGTATCATCAAATTCTGGACGATTGTGCAAAATCGCCACGCCTTGACTAGACAACATAAACAGACGAGAAGTCTTGCCGTCAATGATTTTCATATAATCATCTTCAGTCGCTTGCGGATTGTGCTGATGTTGCAGTTGTAACACTTCGCCTTCGGCAATGTCGCAAGTGCCGTCCGAAAACAGCTTTAACAAAGGCAACGAACCAAAACCAACAAGTAAATTAAACGCCCGAGCAATCAAATAATCCCCAACAAGCACCGCCGTTGGGTTGTCCCAAGTCGCATTGGCAGTAGGCTTGCCACGTCGCATACCTGAGCTATCAATCACATCATCATGCACCAACGTTGCTGTGTGTAGCATTTCGGTAATCGCCCCCAAGTGCATGGCAGGCTCAAACTGCTTATCTTCACAAATGCGTGAACAAAGTAGCGAAATCAAAGGACGCATACGCTTGCCACCTGCGTCAATAACGTGTTGGCTCACCGCCATCACGAGCTTGACTTTTGAATTTAAACTACCGAATACTTGTTTGTCCATTTTTTCAAAATCATCGGCAACAATGCCTTGAATTTGGGCGTAAGTGATAGGATTGCTGTTGTTATCTTGTTGATGTGTCATGTGAAAACTCGGTTGGATTTTTTTGATAAAAAAAATTGTAAAAAAAGTGCAAAAATAACGCCCACTATACCACAAATCACAACAATAAAATAGTAGAAAAAATCTTGCAATTAAATGCAGAATCAAGTAAAATTACGCCCCTAAACTATATTCATTCCCTGTGTAACCGTCAAAAAGCATTGCCATCGGCAATCACGGTGTACGGGTTTTTTCGGAGCAAACCAAGATGTATGCAGTAATCAAAAGTGGTGGTAAACAACACCGTGTAACCGAAGGCGAACTACTAAAAGTAGAATTGCTAAAAGCTGAAAAAGGCGAAACCGTTAAAATCGAAGACGTATTAATGGTTGTAAACGGTTCAGATATCAAAATCGGTCAGCCAGTTGTTGCTGGTGCGGTTGTAGAAGCTGAAGTGGTTGAACATGGTCGTGGAGAAAAAGTACGCATCGTGAAACATCGTCGCCGTAAACACTACCACAAAGAACAAGGTCATCGCCAATGGTACACCTTGTTAAAAATTAACGCTATCAAAGCATAATTCAACTATTTTTAGGAGCTAACTCATGGCACATAAAAAAGCAGCAGGTTCTACTCGTAACGGTCGTGATTCTAACCCAAAAATGTTGGGTGTAAAAATTTTTGGTGGTCAGCAAGTTGTTGCTGGTAACATCATCGTTCGCCAACGTGGTACAGAATTCCACGCAGGTGAAGGCGTAGGTATGGGTCGTGACCATACATTATTTGCTTTAACTGATGGTGTGGTAAAATTTGCCGTAAAAGGTAAGTTCAACCGCCGTTATGTCAGCATTGTAAACGAAGCATAATCTTTATTAAGATAGCTTTCAAAGCCCAATAAGTTTTACTTATTGGGTTTTTTATTTTTCAAAATTTAGAATTTGTTACATTATTTACAAGTTTTACCAAAAACATTGCAACTGTTGGCTAGAACTGAAAGAAAAATTTAGCGATAATAGTTTTGTCAAAACAATTTGTTAAAACATTAAACTTTTATTGAAGAGGAAATGATGATGTTAAAAAAAAATTTTAACCCCTGTATTAACTACCGCTTTAATTGTTGGTACACCTTTAACTATCGGTATGACAACCGCCCAAGCCAAAGAAGCCAGCCAAGCCACTGCATCAAAAAATTTAAATAACTTATTGGTCAATGTTAAAAGCATGACGGCAAATTTTAGCCAAACAACCAAAGGTGGCAAATTTGGCAGTCACACATTTAGTGGTTCTATGGCGGTACAACGCCCCAATCAGTTCCGCTGGCATACCACAGGTTCTGCCGAGCAGTTGATTGTGGCAAATGGCAATACGCTTTGGGTTTATGACAAAGATTTAAACCAAGCGACCAAACAAAGCACGAGCAATCAAGTGGGCGATACCCCTGCGTTGTTGCTATCGGGTGACCTAAGCAAGATTTCGGCAAATTTTAAAGTCACTCAACCAAATGCTAGCAAAAATTATTTTGTGTTGTATCCGAAATCAAGCAACGCCAGTTTTAAAAACTTGAGTATTTCATTTAACAGTGGCAATCCTGTGATGATGGTGTTAAATGACAATCTTGGACAAACGACCAGTATCAAATTTAGCAATGTCAAACGCAATGGCAAAATCGCAAGCAGTCAGTTTAGTTTTACACCTGATAAAGGCGTTGATGTAATTGAGCAATAATTGATTGCAAAAATTGTTAATTGATAAAAAAAGCCTGCTTTTTAGTGGGTTTTTTGCATTTAATATTTTGTGAAATATGTAACTTTTTTAATACACCACTAGCAATTTTTTGTTAAAATAGGTAAACTATACCACGTTTTAGCCAGTTGAGACGTTTTGATACCTTTTTACTAAAATTTGCAACAGTTAGTATCTATTTTGTTGCATAAAATTTATTTGAGTGAATCAGTGTTTCCTACGTTTTACCAGCAGATGTCATGTCATGACGATGATATAAAAAAAATTATCACTTCATTTTTATCTATTCTTTTTCACATCTGCATATCAACAGGGTTGTTTAAAAAAATAAATAGTAGTCCAAAAACCTTTTGGCAAGGAGTATTTCATGTTTCCAGCATTTGATTGGTCGGCGATGGTTTTTCTTTTGGCGGCGGTTGGATTGTGTGTGTTTATGCTAGTTGTGCCAAGATTGTTGGGTGGTACGTCTAAAGGTTTTCAAAAAGAAGAAAATTTTGAGTCGGGCGTGGTCGGTGCGGGTACGGCTCGTATTCGTTTGTCTGCCAAATTTTATGTGGTGGCGATTTTCTTTGTGATTTTTGACCTTGAAGCCCTCTATCTTTACACGTATGCGGTGTCGGTGAAAGAAGCTGGCTGGCTTGGGTTTTTTACCATTTTAATTTTTATTGGTGAGTTGTTAATTGGTTTATATTATTTGTTAAAATTGGGTGCGTTAAACTGGTCACCTGCGGACAAAAAACCAAAACCTGCTCGCTTAACGTCTGCTCCTGCTGGATTTAATTTGGCGGATATCACACGCTTTAATGGCGTAGAAGAGTTGGAAACTGACCCAACAGGCAAAGTCCCTGCACAGTTATCAGGTGTGATGAAACAACATCAACCACAAAATTAATCAAAAAGCCTTGCAAATGTTTTCAGGGCTTGTTTTGTTTGTAAAATCGGAAAAAACTATTTTTAGTTATTGGATTTTTTATGAAATATACATTGACAAAAGCCAATCTTGATGCGAATAAATTCCCAGCCGAAACCATTGAAGTGATTGATGAAGAAGAAATCAATCGCAATGTGGTGATGACCCGCTTAGAAGATTTAAGCCATAGTTTAGCCAATTGGGGTCGTAAACATTCGCTGTGGCCGTTTAACTTTGGTACGTCTTGCTGTTATGTGGAATACGCCACGACTTTGACAGGTGTGCATGACTTATCACGTTTTGGGGCGGAGGTTATTCGTGCGTCGCCACGTCAGGCGGATGTGATGATTGTCGCAGGGACGTGCTTTATGAAAATGGCACCTGTAGTTCAGCGTTTGTATGAGCAAATGCTTGAGCCAAAATGGGTGATTTCTATGGGTGCGTGTGCTAACTCTGGCGGTATGTACGATGTGTATTCTGTGGTGCAAGGTGTGGATAAGATTATCCCTGTTGATGTGTATATTCCGGGGTGTCCGCCACGTCCAGAAGCCTTGATTCAAGCGATTATGCTGTTGCAACAACAGATTGATAAAGAACGCCGTCCGCTTGGTATTCATGTTAAAGATGATGGTATTTATCAACCAATTATGCAACCTGAACGTGATAGAAAACAAGCCGACCGTGTTGCGGTGAAAAATTTACGCAGTCCTGATAATATTGAGTAAAAGGGAAAATTTATGGTAACAGTCGCAGAAAATACGCCACAAAATACAGGGGCGTTTGCCGTTATTGATGAGTTAAATAAAAAATTCTCAGGGCAGTTTATTGAACAAAAAACATTTGATAATTTTCCAACCATTTGGGTAGAACGTTCACAACTTTTGGACGTGCTATTGTTTTTGCGAAAATTACCAAAACCTTACGTCATGTTGCTTGACTTATCAGCGATTGACGAACGTTTACGCCAACATCGTGATGGTCAGCCAGACAGCGATTTTACGGTATTTTATCATCTTATGTCTATTGAACGTAACAGTGATATTCGTGTCAAAGTGGCGTTAAAAGAAGACGATTTAAACATTCCGACCGCTACTCGCATTTGGGCAAATGCCAACTGGTATGAGCGTGAAGTCTGGGATATGTTCGGTATCAAATTTGACGGACATCCGCATCTGACCCGTATTTTGTTGCCAAAATATTGGGAGGGACACCCACTGCGTAAAGAATACGCCTCTCGTGCGACCGAAGTTCCGCCGTATTACCTTGATAAAGGTAAACAAATGTTTGAACAAGAAAATTTGCGTTTTATCCCAGAAGAATGGGGTATGAAACGTAGCGGTCGTGATGAAGACTTTATGTTCCTAAATCTTGGACCAAACCACCCATCGGCCCACGGTGCGTTCCGTGTCGTGCTACAGCTTGACGGTGAAGAAGTGGTGGATTGTATCCCAGATATTGGCTATCACCACCGTGGGGCGGAAAAAATCGCCGAACGTCAAACTTGGCATTCATTTATCCCTTATACCGACCGTATTGACTATCTTGGTGGTGTGATGAATGAGTTGCCGTATATCATAGCGGTGGAAAAATTAGCAGGGATTACCGTGCCAGACCGAGCCAATATCATTCGCATTATGATGAGTGAGTTTTTCCGTATTACCAATAACTTGCTGTATTGGGGAACGTTTATCCAAGATGCGGGCGGTATGACCCCTGTGTTTTATATGTTTGCCGACCGCCAAAAAGCCTATGATGTGATTGAAGCGGTAACAGGCTATCGTATGCACCCTGCGTGGTTTAGAATTGGCGGTACGGCGATGGACTTGCCAAACGGTTGGGAACGCTTGGTTCGTGAGTTTTTGGACTGGATGCCAAAACGCATTGACGAATATTTTAAAGCGACCATGACCAACAAAGTTTTACAATTGCGTACGCAACAAGTCGCCCAATACGATGCAAAATCGGCATTGGCTTGGGGTGTAACAGGGGCTGGCTTGCGTGCGACAGGGATTGAGTACGATTTGCGTAAGGCTCGTCCTTATCTTGGCTATGAAAATTTTGATTTTGAAGTGCCCGTTGCCTATAACGGTGATGCGTATGACCGTTGTTTGGTAAAAATCGGTGAAATCCGTGAATCACTCAAAATTATTGAACAATGTTTGAATAATATGCCGTCTGGTGCGTACAAAGCCGACCACCCATTAGCTGTGCCACCGCCAAAAGACCGTACGTTAAACGATATTGAAACCTTGATTAATCACTTTATTTCGGTGTCGTGGGGGCCTGTGATGCCTGCGGGCGAAAGCTCTATGATGGTGGAAGCGGTGAAAGGGATTACCAATTATACGCTGATTTCTGACCGTTCTACGATGAGTTATCGTACTCGTATTCGTACGCCAACTTTTGCTCATTTGCAACAGATGCCTGCGGTGATTAATGGTAGTTTGGTGTCGGATTTGATTATTTATCTTGCGTCTATTGATGTCGTTATGGCGGATGTGGATAGGTAACTGTCCTCTTCTCAAATTGATGGCGATTTAAAAATTGCTCTAAGAGTTATTAAAATAGGAGTATGTTATGAATCAAAAGTATATTCTATCTGCAAACAATAATAGTTTGATAGAAGAAATTCACAATACAGTATAGAGTATTGGTTATTGTATTGTTCGCGGTCTTAATCTAAACCACCTTGATGACAGCCAAAGAAACAAGAAATTATTTGACTTTCTATCTCAGTTAGGAATACTGACAAACCACAAAGATGATGGTTTTAAATCTATATTTTGGGATATTAAATATCGTGGCGATGACTATGTAATAAATAATGATATAACTTTCTCGGAAGATGTTGGAGAGTGTCCACTTCATAGTGATTCATCTTTTAGTGAAAACCCAGAAAGTTATTTGGTTATGTATGTAGTAAAACCAGCCAATGATGGAAGTAATTCTTTATTTTTAAGTTCATCAGATATTGTAAATCAGTTATCTAAAACAGAAATTGGTAAAAAACACTTAAAAACATTAACGGGCAATTTATATCCATTTAAGACACCAACATCATTTGATAAGAAACAAGGTGTTATATGGAGTAATATCTTATCGGTCAATACTCAAATGATTAGATTTAGAAGTGATTGTATCTATAAAGGTATTGAAGAAAATAGAAATAAAGTATCAGAGGAAATGGTACTTGCACTTGATTATCTTGTAAATATTATAAAAAACGCGAGTGATATTCAAGAATTTTCTGCACAAGATGATGATTTGATTATTATTGATAATGTCAATGGTTTGCATGTCAGAACTGATTATACAGATAAAAACAGGCATTATATTAGAGCAAGAATTACTGTATAAAGGACGGTCATGCAAGAAATAATACAATCTATTGTTTTTATTGCTGCCGCCATACTGCACGGAATTACAGGCATGGGATTTCCGATGCTCGGTACAACCGCATTGGCTTTTATCATGCCATTGTCTAAGGTTGTTGCCTTGGTGGCATTACCAAGCCTGTTAATGAGCTTGTTGGTTCTATGTAGCAATAATAAAAAAGGGTTTTTACCAAGAGATTGTTTATTATTTAAAAACCTATAAATTGCTTGCTATTGGTAGCGTCGTTGGCAGCATTTTGGGGGTAAAGCTGCTTTTGATACTTCCAGTGTCTTGGCTGTTTTTACTGATGGCAATCATTACATTGTATTATTCTGTCAATGGCATTTTAAATGTATGTGCAAAAGCAAAAAATATTCAAGTGGTTGCCAATAATAAGAATATGGTTCTATTTGGGTTTTTGGCAGGCATTATTGGCGGTTCAACCAATGCCATGTCCCCCATATTGTTAATATTTTTGCTTAGTGAAACAGAGGATAAAAATCGCATCGCAAAAGCAAGCAACCTATGCTATCTTTTGGCGAAAATTGTTCAAATATATATGCTAAAAGACCAGTATTTGTTATTAAATAAGAGTGAATACGGTTTAATATTTTTACTCTCCATATTGTCTATTATTGGATTGTATGTTGGCATTTGGTTGAGAGCTAAGATTAGCCCAAATTTTTTTAAAATGTTAATTTTTATTGTTTTATTGGTATTGGCTCTAAAATTGGGCATTCAGTTTAATTAAACTTTAATTCATTATTAAATACCTTAACTCGTTATTAAATATCATTATTAAATCATTGGCACAATGTTTTACAATTTAAATATAAAAAAGGTTACCATGAAAATTGTTACCGACAAAACCCCCAAAGTGGACATTCACACCATTTTAACGCCCCAAGAAATTGACGGCATTCATCATCACATTCATCACTACCCACAAGCTCGGGCAGCGGTGCTTGATGCCCTAAAACTCGTTCAAAAACGTAACGGCTGGGTGGACGATGCCCAAGTGGCCGCCATAGCCCATATGTTGTCCATACCTGTGGCGGACGTGGAGGGTGTGGCGACATTTTTTAACCGCATTTACCGCTCGCCTGTCGGTCGTCATGTGATTTTGCTGTGCGATAGCATTGCTTGCTACCTAAACGGAGCGGAAAGCCTAGCGGACAGCTTTAAACGTGAACTTGGCATTGACTTTGGGCAAACCACCGCAGACGGACGTTTTACCTTGTTGCCGATTTGTTGTCTTGGTAACTGCGACAAAGGGGCAAGCGTGCTAGTGGATGAAGATACCTACGGGCCTGTGCTACCAAGCGAAGTGCCAATGTTATTGGAGCAATATGTATGAATTTACAAGAACAAATTGAAGCTCGCAAAAACGGACTTGCACCTAGTCAATTGAACAAGCAACGCATTCCGATTTGGGGTGTCGGCTTAGAAAAAGGTCAAGAGCCAACGTGCGAAACTCACCCTTTAACATGGCGATTGTTTCATCATGATGCGGTGTTAAAACTTGCCGATTATCTTGCCCTAAAAGGTTTTGACGGCTTAAAAATCGCCTTATCAAAAACGCCAAAAGAAGTGGGCGACATGATAAAAACCGCCAACGTGCGTGGGCGTGGTGGTGCAGGGTTTAACGCAGGATTAAAATGGACGTTTATGACACCGCCAGATGGAGGTATGCGTTATTTGGTGTGTAATGCCGATGAAATGGAACCGGGGACGTTTAAAGACCGCCTTTTGATGGAGCGTTTGCCGTTTCAATTGATTGAAGGTATGCTCATCACCGCTTATGCCATTGGGGCAAGTGCAGGGTATATCTTTATTCGTGGCGAGTACATTTTGGCGGCAGAGCGTTTGCAAAATGCCATTGATGAGCTTTTGGCAAATAATTTGCTTGGCGATAACATTTTAGGCACAAATTTTAGCTTTGATTTGCACGTGCATACAGGGGCAGGGCGTTATATTTGTGGGGAAGAAACGGCACTCATTAACTGCTTAGAAGGCAGACGAGCCAACCCAAGAACAAAACCGCCATTTCCGCAAGTCTCTGGGGCTTGGGGTCGCCCAACCGTTGTTAATAACGTAGAAACGCTTAACAATATGTCGGCTATCATGCTAAATGGTGTGGATTGGTATTTGAACATTCCAAAGGCAAAAGGCAAGTCTGAAACCCCCGGTACAAAGATTATGGGCTGTTCGGGTCGTGTCAAAGATGCAGGCCTGTGGGAGTTGCCGTTTGGTTATACCGCTCGTGAAATCATTGAATTGGCAGGTGGTTTACAAGACGGCTTAACATTAAAAGCATGGCTACCGGGGGGAGCGTCCACCGACTTTTTGACGGCAAGCGATGAACATCTTGATTTGGTGATGGATTTTGACCCAATTATGAAAGCAGGTAGCCGTCTTGGAACGTGCTTGATGATGGTGGTTGATGAAACGCAAGACATGGTAAGTTTGTCAAAAAATTTACAACAATTTTTCCAACGTGAAAGCTGTGGCTGGTGTACGCCTTGCCGAGATGGGTTGCCGTGGGGTGTCAAAACTTTAACAGCGATTGATGACGGTAAAGGCAAAATCACCGATTTGGACGTTTTACAACAATTAACTAAAGATTTGTGGCTTGGTAAAACCTTTTGTGCTCACGCACCGGGGGCGGTTGAGCCGTTGATGAGTGCGTTAAAATATTTTAGACATGAATTTGAAGCTAAAATTGATAATAAAACCGTTGAAGTGGAACAGTTATCAAAAACAGGCGTTCCGTCTAAAGTTGAAGTGTATCAGCCAACCAAAACCAATGAGCAATCAGTGTAAGGAATTAGCATGGCAATTATTCATATAGATGGTAAAACCGTTGAAGTGGACGGTGCGGATAACTTGTTACAGGCTTGTTTGTCGCTTGGCATTGATGTACCGTATTTTTGTTATCACCCTGCGTTAGGCTCGGTGGGGTCTTGCCGTCAATGTGCGGTGAAGCAGTATAACAACAAAGAAGATTACGAAGCAGGTCGTGGGCGACTTGTTATGTCGTGTATGGTCAATCCAACCGAAGATATGTACATTTCGGTTACGGATACGGAAGTCAAAAACTTTCGCAAAAGTCTGATTGAATACATCATGACCAACCACCCACACGACTGTCCGACTTGTCCAGAAGGCGGTCATTGTCATTTGCAAGACATGACGTATATGTCTGGGCATAATCATCGCCGTTACCGTTTTACCAAGCGTACTCACCACAACCAAGATTTAGGGGCGTTTGTTAAACATGAAATGAACCGTTGTATCGCTTGTTATCGCTGTGTGCGTTTTTATAAAGATTACGCAGGAGGCGAAGATTTGGGCGTCTATGCGTCAAATAATCGTGTGTATTTTGGGCGTGATAAAGACGGTCAATTGGAAAGTGAATTTTCTGGTAACTTGACTGAAGTTTGCCCAACAGGCGTATTTACCGACAAAACCCATGCCGACCGCTACAACCGTAAATGGGATATGCAGTACGCACCGAGCATTTGTCATGGCTGTTCTACAGGCTGTAACATTTCGGCAGGTGAGCGTTATGGCGAACTTCGCCGTATTGAAAACCGCTTTAATGGCGATGTGAATGCCTATTTCTTGTGCGACCGTGGGCGTTTTGGTTATGGTTATGTCAATCGTGATGACCGCCCAACCCAAGCCGTTGAACGCATTGGCAATTACCAAGAAAAAATTGGCGTGGATTATGCCATTGATGCGGTGAAAAAACGTTTAACAGATAAAAAAGTGTTGGGAATTGGTTCGCCTGTTGCCAGTCTTGAGTCTAATTATGCGTTAAAACGTTTGGTCGGTAGTGAAAACTTTAGCATTGGCGTGAGTAAAAAAGAACAAACTTTAGTTCAAAAATGTATTGATGTTTTAACAACCGAAGATGTTTACAATCCAACGTTGCGTGAAATTGAAAGCTATGATGCGGTGCTGATTTTGGGCGAAGATTTAACCCAAACCAGTCCACGAGTAGCATTAGCAGTTCGCCAAGCATCTAAAAACAAAGCCAAAGCAATGGCAGATGCCTTGCGTACGCAAGAATGGCTTGCCGAGCCTGTTAGACGTATCGGTCAAAAAGCGTTAAGTCCGATTTTTGTCATTGATGTAAAAGACACGAAACTGGACGATATTGCCGAAGTCAGCTGTGTGGCAACGCCAAACGATATTGCAAAATTGGGCTTTGAAATTGCCAATCAAATGAATGGCTTAGACACACATCAATTGCCAAAAGATTTGTTAATTGATGAAACTGATAATAGCGATATGACGGCATTTGCCAAACATATCGCCCAAACCTTGTTAAAAGCGACAAAACCGCTGATTATCGCAGGTACGTCTTTGGGTAATATCGCCATTATTGAAGCGGCGGCACAAATTGCCAACAATATTCAGCCAAAACGTTTTGACGTGATTACACATGAAAAAGGTGTGATTAACGCACACAATGCGGAAGTTGAAATTGAGCTTGCCAAAATTGATGAAGAACAAGCCCAATTAAAACAAACACTTGACGAAACTGCATTTGCTGAACAAGCCAAAAAACTCAAGCGTCCGCAACGTATGCAAGCGACTAAAGGTTATGCTGATAAAGCAGGGTTGTATTTAACTGTGCCAAAAGCTAACAGCATTGGTGTAAACTTGTTGGGTGGTTTGCCACTTGATGATGTGTTAGATAGCGATGCCGAAGTTGTTGTGATTATGGAAAATGACATTGGTGAGCGTTTAACCGATAGCCAATTTAACCAATTAACCCAAAACAAAACGTTAGTTGTGTTAGACCATGAAAATTATCATTGGCATGACAAAGCGGATGTGATTTTGCCTGTGGCGACTTTTGCCGAAGCGGACGGTACACTTGTTTCAGCCGAAGGACGAGCCCAACGCTTTTTCCAAGTGTATGACCGAGCCTATTACCAACCGCAAGACATGGTAAAAGAAAGTTGGCGTTGGCTTCATGCGATTGAAGCGGAATTAAACGGCCGTGCGATTGAGTGGGTACAGCTTGATGACGTGGTGAGTAGTGTGGCAGAAGTCAATCCTGCCTTGCAAGGCATTAAAGATGCATCGCCAACCGCAGATTATCGCATTACAGGCTTAAAAATTGCACGTGAGCCACGCCGTTATTCTGGGCGTACATCTATGCGAGCCCCAATTTCGGTACATGAGCCAGAGCAACCAAAAGATAAAGATACAAGTTTGACCTTTTCCCAAGAAGGTTACGTTGGTACACAGACCGATTCGTCTATGATTCCGTTTGCGTGGTCGGCAGGGTGGAACTCGCCACAAGCGTGGAACAAATATCAAGATAAAGTGGGCGGACATCTGAAAAATGGCGACCCCGGTGTGCGTTTGTTTGACCGTATCAACCGTTTGCCAAAACGTGAATACGTTGCCCCAAATTTTGATGACGCAAAATCAAATGAAACCCTTGTACCGATTTACAATATTTTTGCAAGTGATAGTTTGACCAGACGTAGCGAAGTCGTGGCATCACAGTTGGTTGAGCCTGTGTTTAGCGTATCAGCCGATGATGCACAAACTTGGCAATTACAAGTTGGCGATAGCTTAACGGTCAAAGCAGGTGAAATTAGCGTTACCTTGCCTGTCAAATTGGTGGATTATTTAGCGGAAGGCTGTGTCGGTTATCCTGTTGGGCAAGTGCCAGCTTTAACGGCACAGTTGAGCCAGCCAGATGTCATGGTAAGTTTTTATAAAGCAGGAGCAGTGTAATGGAACACACGTTAAGACAAATGCCAAACTTACCAAGTTGGTTGTCAGGTTTATTGACAGTAGAGACTTGGCAAGTGATTTTTTGATAGGGCAGTCGGTTGTTATCTTTTTGGCGGTGGTGATTTTTGCTGCCTTGATGATTCCGTATGAACGTCGTATGCTTGCACTGTGGCAAGACCGCTACGGCCCAAACCGTGTGGGCTGGCAAGGCTCGTTGCAAGTCGCTGCTGATATGTTAAAAATCTTTTTTAAAGAAGACTGGACACCAAAATTTGCCGACAAATTTTTATTTGTGCTTGCCCCTGCAATTGCTATGTTTACTGCTTTGGCAGGTTTTATTATTGTGCCTGTTACGCCATCGTTAGGCGGTGCGGATTGGAATATTGGAATTTTGTTCTTTTTTGCTATGGCAGGCTTGGCGGTTTATGCGGTGATGTTTGGTGGTTGGGCATCGGCAAACAAATATTCACTATTAGGCGGTTTACGTTCTGCTGCTCAAACGATTAGTTACGAAGTGTTTTTAGGCTTATCCTTGATGGGCGTGGTGGCTTTGGCAGGTTCGTTTAATTTGCGTGATATTGTCATGTCGCAAGCAGGTGGCTTTTGGCATTGGAATATTTTTGGACAAATTTTAGGCTTTTTAACCTTTATGGTGGCAGGGGTTGCGGTAACGCACCGTTTTCCATTTGACCAACCAGAAGCCGAACAAGAACTTGCCGAAGGTTATCATGTGGAATATTCTGGCATGAAATTTGGTATGTTCTTTGTGGGTGAATACGTTAATATTGTGCTTGTGTCATCGCTGATTACTACGCTGTTTTTTGGTGGTTGGTTGCCATTATTTGATGGTTTAGATTTTATTCCGCCTTTGTTTTGGTTTATGGGAAAAACCTTGTTTTTTATGACCATGTTTATTTTGGCTCGTGGTGCGTTAATGCGTCCACGTTATGACCAAGTAATGAACTTTGGTTGGAAAATTTGCTTACCTATTACCTTAGTCAATCTATTGGGAACGGCAGCCTTTATTTTGTTTAAAACCAATGGCATAGGTTAAGGAGATATAAACTATGTACTTAACAATGTTAAAAAATAGTGTAACAGGTATGGGGACGATTTTGCGCACCCTTGTCATGGTGGCAAGCCATGCAACACGCAAACGTGATACTATTTTATATCCAGAACAGCCTGTGCCTGTACCGCCCCGTTTTCGTGGTCGTATCGTTTTGACAAGAGACCCAGACGGTGATGAACGCTGTGTGGCGTGTAACTTGTGTGCGGTGGCGTGTCCTGTCGGATGTATCAGTTTGCAAAAAGCGGAACGTGAAGATGGTCGTTGGTATGCCGAATTTTTCCGTATCAATTTTTCACGCTGTATTTTTTGTGGAATGTGCGAAGAAGCCTGTCCGACAACAGCAATTCAGATGACCCCAGATTTTGAAATTGGCGAATATAACCGTCAAAATTTGGTATATGAAAAAGAACATTTACTTATCTCTGGGCCGGGAAAATTCCCAGATTATAATTATTACCGAGTAACAGGTATGGCGATTAAAGATAAGCCTAAAGGGGCGGCTCAAAACGAAGCTGAACCGATTGATTTACGGAGTTTGTTGCCATGACACAAACAATTTTTTCGGGTTCGGTTTTTGGGTTTTACTTGTTGGCAATCGTGGCGATTGTCGCAAGTTTGCGAGTGATTACCCAAGCAAACCCTGTTCATGCCTTGTTAAACATGATTGTTACCTTATTGGCATTGTCTGGGGTGTTTTTTGCGATTGGTGCACCATTTGCAGGGGGCGTTAGAAATTATCGTCTATGCAGGGGCGATTATGGTTTTATTCATCTTTGTGATGATGATGTTAAACTTAGGCTCGCATGATGTAGAAGAAGAATCAATCTGGCTAACATCATCGGCTTGGGCTGTGCCTGCAGGTTTAACTTTTATTGTCGGTTTAATCATTGTCAATATGATTTTGTTTAACCATCAAGAAAGCAATCCTGCCATGATTGGCGGTACACCTGTTTTAGCAAAACAAATTGGTGAAAAATTGTTTACCGAATATTTGTTATTGGTTGAAGTTGCAGGGTTTTTATTGTTAGCAGGTTTGGTTGCGGCATATCATTTGGCAAAACGTGCGTTAGATGATGAAAATATCAGCCACAGCAGTTTAAAAGATATAAAAAACAATAGTTTAGAAAAAACAACGCACAAGGAGACGGCATAATGGGGTATATTCCATTGGAACATGGGCTGATTTTGTCAGCGATTTTGTTTGCCATTGGCTTTTGTGGCGTGATGGTAAGACGCAATTTTTTGTTTATGCTAATGAGCCTTGAAATTATGATGAATGCGGCTGCCCTTGCTTTTGTGGTGGGCGGTAGTCGTTGGGTGAATGCTGATGGTCAAATTATGTTTATTTTAATTTTGACATTGGCTGCTGCCGAAGTCGCCATTGGCTTGGCAATTTTATTACAATTTTATCATAAACATCGTCATTTAAATGTTGATGTGGCAAATGAGATGAAGGGGTAAGAAAAATGAGTATGTTACCTTTAACGTTTATATTGCCACTGCTTGGCTTTATTATTTTGTCGACCATGCGAGATAAATTAAGCGAAAAAGCCGCAACCATCGTTGGCGTGGGTAGTATGGGCTTGTCCGCCTTGTTTGCGTTGATTGCAGGTAGTAGCTTTTTGGCAAATCAAGACAGCAATCCTGTTGTGCATATTCCGCTATGGACGTGGATGAAAGTTGGCAATTTTGCCCCAAACTTTGGCTTAACGCTTGACGGTTTGGGCGTTACCATGCTTGGCGTGATTACAGGTGTCGGCTTTTTAATTCATCTGTTTGCGTCTTGGTATATGCGTGGCGAAGTGGGTTTTGCTCGCTTTTTTAGCTATATGAATTTGTTCGTTGCCAGTATGTTGTTATTGGTGCTTGCGGACAATTTAGTGTTGTTATATCTTGGTTGGGAAGGTGTGGGCATTTGTTCATACTTGCTAATCGGTTTTTATTATAGCAATCGTGCTAACGGACGAGCAGCGATGAAAGCCTTTACCGTTACTCGTGTGGGTGATGTGTTTTTGGCGTTTGGTTTGTTTTTGTTATTCCGTGAATTGGGTACGTTAAACATTCATGAAATTATTGAGCGTGTACCGCAAGTATTTACGCTAAACAATGCTACGTTACAATTAACCGCCATTATGCTCGTACTAGGTGCGATGGGTAAATCGGCTCAAATTCCGCTACATTCATGGCTTGCCGATGCGATGGCAGGTCCGACACCTGTGTCTGCGTTAATCCATGCGGCAACGATGGTTACAGCAGGAGTTTATTTAATCGCTCGTTTGCATCCAATTTTTATTTTAACGCCAGATGTGTTGTTAAATTGGGTCGGTCTAGTCGGTGCGGTTACGCTTGTGGTTGCAGGTTTTTGTGCGTTGGCGCAAACTGATATTAAGCGTATTTTGGCGTATTCAACCATGAGCCAAATCGGTTATATGTTTTTGGCATTGGGCGTTGGAGCTTGGCAAGTTGCCGTTTTCCACTTGATGACGCACGCATTTTTTAAAGCTTTGTTATTCTTAGGTTCTGGTGCGGTGATTATCAGCGTTCATCATGAACAAAATATCTTTAAAATGGGCGGTTTACGCAAAAAAATTCCGTTGGTATTTTGGTGTTTTGTTGTCGGTGGCGGTGCGTTGGCGGCGATTCCATTTGTAACAGTCGGCTTTTATTCAAAAGATGCGATTATTTGGGAAACCTTTGCCACAGGTAATATGCACTTGTTTTATTTAGCGGTGTTTGGGGCATTTTTAACGTCAATTTATACTTTCCGTATGATTTGGTTTACCTTTTTTGGTGAAGAAAAAACCCATGCTCATGCGTTATCTGGCTTGTCTTATCAAATTCCGCTTGTCGTGTTGTTGGTATTATCAACAGGCTTGGGAGCGTTTATTACACCGCCTTTAGATGGTGTGTTGCCGTTAAGTCAAGGCGTATTGCTTGAACAAGCAGGTCATGCTCATGGCAAACATACTGCAGAATTTATTGCAATGGGTGCGATGGCGTTTGGCTTGATTGTGGCGTGGTTTTTATATGTGGCAAATAAAGGTCAAATTTTAACCAAATTTAAACAATCAAGTTTTGGTGGTGCAGTCAATTATTGGTGCTATCATGGTTTAGGATTTGATGCGTTGTATGATTTGGTATTTGTGAAACCTTTCTTGTTAATTGGTAAATTGCTAAAATCTGACCCAGTGGATAAGGCTTGGAATGTGTTCCCAATGCTTGCGTCAGCGGGCAATCGTATGAGTGGTTGGTTGCAATCAGGGTCGCTTCGTGGCTATGCAGTCAGTTTTGGCTTTGGTATGGTTGCGTTGTTGGTATTGGTTATGGCAATGGTAGGAATATAATATGAATGATATTCAAAATAACTTTTTATTGCCCGCCTTGATTTTTTTGCCAATCTTGACAGGTTTTTTGTGTTGGCTGATTGAAAAAGTTGATGAGCGTTTTCCACGTTGGATTGCGTTTATCGGTATGTTTGCGACATTTTTAATTACGGTTGGGCTTTGGCAAAAAGGTGGCTTTATCGGCTCGGCAAGTCAAGTGCTTGCTCCGACAGATAAACCTGTGTGGTTAGCAGAATTTTCATTGCCTTGGGTTGAACAGTTAGGCATTCATTTTCATTTGGCGTTAGACGGTTTGTCCTTATTAATGGTGAGCTTGACGGCGTTTTTGGGTATGATGGCGGTTGCTTGTTCTTGGGGTGAGATTACTCGGCGTGTCGGTTTTTTCCATTTAAACTTGTTATGGAGTTTGGGTGGCGTTATCGGTGTATTTTTAGCCATTGACTTATTTTTGTTCTTTTTCTTTTGGGAAATGATGCTTGTTCCGATTTATTTTCTGATTGCGATTTGGGGACATAATAACGGCGGTAAAACCAAAGAATACGCAGCGACCAAGTTTTTTATTTATACCCAAGCATCAGGCTTGATTATGCTGGTTGGTATTTTGTTGTTGGTGATGATAAACGCCAATACCACAGGCAAAATCAGCTTTAATTATATGGATTTATTAGGCACGCAATTGGGTGCGTTAGAATATCCGATTATGCTGATGTTTTTTATCGGTTTTGCGGTCAAATTGCCAATTTTTCCATTGCACGGCTGGTTGCCAGACGCTCACGCCCAAGCCCCTACCGCAGGTTCGGTGGATTTGGCAGGGATTTTGATTAAGACAGCGGCGTATGGTTTATTGCGTTTTGTCTTGCCAATGTTTCCACAGGCTTCGGCTGATTTTGCACCGATTGCGATTATGCTAGGTGGTATCGGTATTTTCTATGGTGCGTGGCTTGCCTTTATGCAGTCTGATATTAAACGTTTGTTGGCTTATACCAGTATTTCGCACATGGGCTTTGTAGTGCTTGCGTTGTACGTAGGGACGCTCATGAGTTTGCAAGGTTTGATGATTCAAATGCTGGCACATGGTTTAAGCTCAGCAGCGTTATTTATCATGAGCGGTCAGTTATATGAACGCTTGCATACCCGTGATTTGACATTGATGGGCGGTATGTGGGGACAAATGCGTTATTACCCACCGCTATTGATGTTCTTTAGTGCGGCATTGATGGGAATTCCAGGTACAGGTAACTTTATTGGTGAGTTTTTGATTTTGATGGGGTCATTTGCGACCAATCCTGTTGCGGTAATTTTTGCGACATTTAGTTTAGTTTGGGCAGGATTGTATGCCTTGATTATGATTTATCGTGCATTATTTGGTGAAACCACCCCAACGATTGAAAAAGTTGCACCAATGAAACGTATGACTGCTCGTGAAGCCAGTATTTTGTTGGTGTTGGCGATTGGGCTTGTTTGGTTAGGTTTATTCCCTCAAAACTTTTTGGACACCTCAGACCATAGTATGCAATGGATTAACCAAGCCTATCATGGCGTAAGCCCAGAAGTTGTGATACCAAGTGCAGATGTGGGTTCAACACAAGTTACAGACGAGCCATTTGCTCATTTGGAGGTAAAATAATGAATTCTATTCCTTTAGATAGCAATATGTTGATACCACTTTTGCCAATGTTAATTTTGTCTTTGACAACGGTGGTGGTGATGATTGCCATCGCTGTTAAACGCTCCAATATGGTCGCTGGGACGATAAGTGTGGTAGGTTTAAACATTGCATTGGTGTGTTTGATTGCACAAATGTTTGGTGTTTTGCCTGCACAGGGGCTGGTGTCTAGCTTGTTTGTGGTGGATAATTTTGCCCAGTTTAATATGCTTGTGGTATTAGTAAGTTCGCTGGCGTGCTTTACCTTGGCGTATGGCTATATTGACAGCTTTCATGACAATAAAGAAGAACTGTATTTGTTAATGCTGATTGCGACTTTGGGTGCGTTATTTATGGTAAGCAGCAATCATTTGGCATCGTTTTTTATCAGCCTTGAACTATTGTCTGTGCCGATGTATGGTATGCTTGCGTACAATTTTTCTCGTAGCACTTCGCTAGAAGCAGGTATGAAATATTTGGTACTGTCGGCGACTGCATCGGCGACCATGCTTATGGGTATGGCGTTGATTTATGCAGCAACAGGTACGCTCGGCTTTTATCAAATTGGTGAAAGCGTTGCGACAAATTTGATGGAGCATATGAGCCAACCGATGTTAATCATTGGTGCTGCTTTGATGGTATTTGGTATTGCCTTTAAATTGTCGGCTGTGCCGTTTCACACATGGACACCAGATGTGTATCAAGGTGCCCCTGCTCCAGTAGCGACCTTTTTGGGTAGTGTGGCAAAAGTGGCGATGTTGGCATTGGCGTTACGCTTTTTGGTCGGCTCAGTTACGTTGGCGTTCCCTGCGATTTATACCGTGATTGGCGTGATTGCTGGCTTGTCTATGATTATTGGTAACTTGCTTGCTTTACGTCAAAACAATGTCAAACGTATGTTATCGTATTCTTCAATCGCACATTTAGGCTACGTATTGGCGGTGATTAGCAGTGCCAAAGAACACTCACTTGGCATTTCGTCTATGTATATGGCGATGTACGCTTTGACAACCATTGGGGCGTTTGGCGTGGTGACGATTATGTCTAGCCCATACAAAAATTATGGCGAAGCCGATGATATTGAACATTATCGTGGTATTTTTTGGCAACGTCCGATTTTGACAGCCGTTTTGACCGTCATGTTACTGTCATTGGCTGGCGTACCACTGACGGCAGGTTTTATTAGCAAATTCTTTGCGGTATCTGCGACCGTTGCTTCTGGTAGCTGGTGGCTAACTGCCTTTATCATCATTGGTAGTGCGATTAGTTTGTATTATTATTTGCATTTGATGGTAACTTTGTTCAAACGTCCACAAGATAACCAACAGCACGATGCAGTCGGCCATTGGGGTATCCAAGCGGGCGGTATCATGACCTTGTTGGTAACAGCGTTGGTGCTGTATTTGGGTATTTTCCCAAAATGGTTAGCCAGTGCCATAGAATTTGCGACCTTTAATGCTATTCACTAAATATTTTTAAAACGGTTGTGAAAATAGTTTAAAAGTTACAAAGCCTATCTAAAAACGTATCAAAGATAATGTTAAAATTATTGACGATACGTTTTTTTATGTCAAATTTTTGTCAAATATAAGGAAAAATCATGTCAGATAGCAATGCTGTACCAGTTGCCGTTACCGAAATTCAGCAATGGGCGGATACCTTGTTTAGTTTTAAAATTGAACGCCCAAATGGTTTTAAATTTACTGCAGGGCAGTTTGTGCGATTGGGCTTAAAGCCAACAGATATCACTGCCTTACAAAGCGATGATGATGAAACGATTTTTCGTGCCTATTCGGTGGTGTCATCGCCTTATGATGAGTTTGTAGAATTTTTTTCGGTGGTTATTCCTGATGGGGCTTTTACGTCCAAGTTAAAATTTTTACAAGTGGGCGACAAACTTCATCTTAACACTACGCCATTTGGTTATTTGACTTTGACAAGATATCAAAAACCTTTGCCAAAAGATTTGTGGTTGCTTGCCACAGGAACAGGGCTTGCCCCATTTTTATCCATTTTAAAAACGTTAGAAGTTTGGCAAAATTACCAACAAATTTACCTTGTTTATAGTACAAGAACCAAACAAGAGTTGGCTTATGTTGATGAAATTAATCAATTAAAATCGATTTATGGTGAAGATGGGGCGGATTTTAGCTTTGTGCCGATTGTTACTCGTGATAAAGATTTTGACGGTTTAACAGACCGTTTACCAAAATTGATAGCAAACGGCGAATTAGAACATTTTGTCAAAGCAAAATTTGATGTCAATACCAGTCAAATCATGCTATGTGGCAATCCGCAAATGGTAGAAGACACCAAAGAGGCGTTAAAACAGCGTGGTTTAACCATGAATCGACGAGGCGAGGGCAATATTGCGGTGGAAAATTATTGGTAAAATTGGGTTTTTGCAGAAAATAAAAAAAGGGTTTAACTGTTAAACCCTTTTTTTAAAACCTGTAAAATTTTACTGCGTAATGTTGTGAATACAGGTTCTAAATGTTCAATCAATTTTTTAACAAACTTTCGGTATTATCCATCCGTAAGTTTTGCGGTTTTAATGGTATGGGTGGCGTGACAAAACTTGCTTTAAACACTTCATCAATCGTTTCCACAGGTTGAATGGTCAAGCCGTCTTTCACATTATCAGGAATATCCACTAAATCTCGCTCGTTGGCTTTTGGAATCAACACATGACGGATACCACCACGATGTGCGGCAAGCAATTTTTCTTTTAAACCACCAATGCGTAACACCTTACCACGCAAAGTAACTTCGCCTGTCATCGCAATATCTGGGCGAATGGCAATGCCTGTCAAAGCCGATGCCAATGCCGTTGTCAAGGCAATCCCAGCCGATGGGCCGTCTTTTGGCGTTGCTCCTTCTGGCATATGCACATGAATGTCATGCTCTTTAAAGCTATCATAGCTAATGCCAAGCGTTTCGCCACGAGAACGCACCACTGTCATAGCCGCACGAATGGACTCTTTCATCACATCGCCAAGCGACCCTGTAAAACTCAAATCGCCCTTGCCTTGCATGGCGACCGCTTCAATCGTCAGTAATTCACCGCCAACCTGCGTCCACGCCAAGCCTGTAATGCGACCGATTTCTGGCTCTTGCTCCGCCAATCCAAAATCGTACTGTTGCACGCCAAGATAATTGTTGATATTTCTACTATCAACTATTGTTGATTTTTTGGCTTTAGTTGGTTTGCGTTTAGTCGGCTTTTGCGTTTCTACATTGGTTTTAACCACTTTACGCGCGATTTTGTTAATCTCACGTTCAAGGTTTCGCACCCCTGCTTCTCGTGTGTAGCGTTGCACAATCGCTTGAATCGCATCGGTAGTAATATCCACTTCATTTTCTAACAAACCATTTTGTTTCACTGCTTTTGGCACAAGGTATTTATTGGCAATGTTGATTTTTTCGTCTTCGGTGTAACCAGACAAACGAATGATTTCCATACGGTCAAGCAACGCAGGCGGAATGTCCATGCTGTTGGCAGTACAGATAAACATGACTTGCGACAAATCCAAATCCATGTCCAGATAATGGTCGTTAAAACTGTGGTTTTGCGATGGGTCAAGCACTTCAAGCAAAGCAGATGCAGGGTCGCCACGAAAATCTTGTGCCATTTTGTCAATTTCATCAAGCAAAAATAACGGATTTTTTACGCCAACTTTTGCCAAAGATTGCACGATTTTGCCGGGCATTGCACCGATATAAGTACGTCTATGCCCACGAATTTCCGCTTCATCACGCACACCACCCAACGCCATACGAATAAACTCACGCCCTGTCGCACGAGCGATAGATTCCCCCAAAGACGTTTTACCAACACCCGGCGGGCCAACAAGGCACAAAATTGGGCCTTTCAACGTATCTACACGAGATTGCACCGCCAAAAATTCCAAAATGCGGTCTTTGACATCTTTTAAACCATAATGGTCAGTGTCTAGCACGTCTTGAGCTTTTGGCAAATCAATGCTAACATTGCTGGCTTTTTTCCAAGGCGTGTCCAAAATCCACTCAATATAAGTACGAACAATTGCTGATTCTGATGATGCAGGTGGCATCATTTTGAGTTTGCGAAATTCGTTTTCTGCTTTTTTACGCACGTCTTCTGGCAAGTCGGCTTCTTTTAAGCGTTTTTCAAGTTCGCCATCGTCATCATCAAGCACAGGTTCGCCTGCCTCATCACGCAGATTGCCAAGCTCGGCTTTAATCGCTTTTAATTTTTCGTTTAAAAAATACTCACGTTGGTTATTTTCCATTTGTTGACGAGCTTTCTCATGGATTTCTTGCTCAATGCTTTGCTCCACATCTTGTCTAATTAAATAGTCAATCAAGGTGTCAATATGGGTTGCCAGTGCATTTTTTTCTAAGAAACTTTGTTTGGTTTCTACATCAAGCGACATGCGAGTGGCGATAAAATACAGCAATTCTTCAAGGCTTTCAATGCGTTCGGCAACCTTAAGCAATTCTCTAAAATTACGCAAACGCCCTTCGGCATATTCGGCAAAGAGACTAACAAGTGTTTGTTTATATTCTTGTTGTTGTTTTTTGCTAATGCGATGTTTAATCGGCTCTTCGCTGATATCCGCCATAAAAACATCGTCATCACGATAAATATCGTCCAGCTTGGCACGGTACAAGCCTTCAATCAATACTTTAATGGTAGAACTGTCGCTTTCGTGGGGCATGGTGTTTATCACACGGCAGACTGTACCATATTGATAAAGATTATCATTCTCAATTTCTTCTGACATAGAATCTTTTTGGGCAATGACAAACACATAATTGTCATAGTCGGCTTGGGCGATTTCCACCGCATTGACAGACGCACTGCGACCGACAAAAAGGGCAATTTGCATATGCGGATAGACCACCACATCACGCAAAGCAATCAAAGGCAATGAACGCTGATTGTTAGAAGTTGTTTGTTGTGTCGGCATAATTTTTCCTTATCGTTTTACATCTATCATTAGTGGCGTTGTTTTTAAAAAATGCAAGGTTTTTTCAACAAACAATTTCGTCAAATGCCTTTTAACAAAATTTTTGCAAAAAAATTGTTTAAAAATTATCCAATTCTTCGGAATGTACAAAATTAAAGTCGTGATTGTTCATTTATTTTCCTTTTTTAAAGTTTTTTTATCATTTTTATCATGGGTCAAAAAATCATCAAGCCACTCGGCAACACCGCTATATCCAAGCCGATATCCCACGCATTGACGTTTAATTTTTCCACCAATTGAAAATCATACGCCCAGCCGATTTTGACAGGTTTATTTTTACAATTTGCCAAACTTTTGTCATAAAAACCACCACCCATGCCAAGCCGATTGCCTTTTTTATCCAACGCCACCAATGGCATGATGATGATATCTAATTGTTTTGCTTGAATTTTTTTTGCCTTTTGTAGGTTGTCGCATACCGAATGTATGACGCATTAAACGGTTTTTATAAAAATTTTGTTGAGTAATCTTGACAAAAGATAACGGTTTTTTCTCGTGGGTAACAACAGGCAAATAAACTTCAAATCCTTTTAAAAACAAATAATTAACCAAAAACTGTGTCGGCAATTCCCCAAACGCATCAATAAAAACACCAACTTTTGCTG
>CAKMOY010000136.1 GCA_927911235.1 uncultured Moraxella sp. | reverse complement strand
TTGCCGTTACGCTATGTATTTTGAACCATTTAAAGATGTGTTTTGGTGTTTTGTGTTTATTAGCCTTAGCCGTCCATTGGCGTTGTTGAGCAGTTTTTTGTTAAAAAAATTGATTGCAAACAATGTGTTACAAGTATTTTGGGCGAATGATAATTTTGCCAAAAAATTGTCTTATGTTTGGCTTGCATTTTTGGCAACCGTCTTTTTATCGCTTGCGATTGTCATGCACAACGACCCTGCCAAAGTATCCGAATTGGCAAAATGTGGCTGATTGTGTTTTTGGCGGTATTTTTGGCAATCAATCAACGCCAATTAATCAGCCAATTATTTTTAAAATCTAAAAAAATGACAGTTTTGTTGGCATTTGCGTTGCTTTTACCGATTTTGGCATTGTTAATCGCTGGTGAAAAAGGCACGATTTTGGTATTTTTGTTTAGTTTTACTTTTTTGGTGGGCGTTGCCTTGTCCAACAAAATTTTTCAAATGGGCGGGCGTGGGGCAGTCATTGGCGTGTTGTCTAGTACGGCGATTTTGTTAATGGTGATGATGTTGTTGGTGAATTTAAGCGGTTTTGACGACCGCACCGCCGAGCGTGTCAGTTCGTGGATAAATCCGTTTATCGCCACCAACGACCAAATGGCGATTTTGCATTGGTTTCGTGAGAGCGTGCCGATGTTGGGCTATGGTTTGGTGATATTCCGTGGTGCGGTTATCGAACTGACTGGCTGTCAAGGCGTGCCGATGCAGATGCAGTCGGATTATACGATTACGTCTGTGATGGCGGTGGTCGGGGTGTTTCCTGCGGTGGCGGTGATGGCGGTGTATTTTGGGTGGCTTGCGTGGATTGCTCGTCAGCAGATGGCATTTGCCAATGAGCAGATGAAAAGTCGTTTGTTATCAAGCGGTTATTTTTTGCTGGCGTGGGTGATTTTGTTGTGGGTGGTTTTGACGGTGTTTCAGGCGTTGGTAACGATTTCGGGGAATTTGGGAATGTTGCCTTTGACGGGAGTTACCTTGCCGTTTTTGAGTTATGGGACGAGTAATTTGTGGTTTAATACCATTATGTTAAGTTTGGCGTTGTTTCAACCGAAATTGATGTTGGATAAAGGCAATTAAATGATAAAAGGCAAAACAATGTTAAAATCTAAAAACTTTAATAAATTACCGAGTATTGATAAAAACTATACATCTAAGAACTTTAACAATAAAATTTAAACTTGCTATAAATCGCTAACGGCTTTGCTAAAATATCTCTAATCAATGAATTTACTCAACATCTCAATAGGATAAAAATATGTTAAATATTAATATGTTCCAAGATAAACAAATTACTATTCCTAATGCTGTCTTGCAATCTGCTCATATTTCACCCAACGATGATTTAGAAATTCAATATCAAGAAGGCGTTATTATGCTCGTTCGTCAAACGGTTAAACCAGGCAAAAAATCACTGTTAGATTTTGCAGGTATTACACAAGGCTTATATGGTAATAAAACTGAAGAACGCCAAAAATATATGAATGAAGATTAGAATATTAAAAGGCTCAAAATGACCGACAACCAAAAAAACTTTAGAGTATCACAAGCCCTATACCGTACCATTTTAACCAACTTAAACGTCATTTTGGTGATATTTTTGCTTGGGCTTATCGCTTGGCTCGTCTGGTATCTATCGCCACTCACCACCGACAACAACACCTACAACGCCCAAAACTACGAATCTGCCCTAACCGTTGTCGTGGATAACTTTGTCAAAGCCGAAACCGCCAACCAAATCGCCCAAACTCAATCAAACGCCCAAAATTTAGACAATCAACTGTTTAACACTTGCGATTTTGCCAAACAAAAAACCCAACAAAACTATACTAAAAAAATCAGCCAAATTAACGAGCAACTCACCACTTTATTTAAACAAAAACAACTGGCTAGCCATTACCAAATCAACACCACAGGGCTATGGCAACAAGCCTGCGAACAACAAATCAGCGAAAAATCACTCAACTTTGCCCTAACCACGCTAAACAATCGCCAAAAACTGCAACAATTACAATGGCTTGAGCAACTGCCAAACCGCAAAAATAGCACCGATACCAGTCTGGTACGCTTGCCAAATAACTGGTTGACCCAAACAAATCCTTGGTACGGTTTGTCAGGTTGTGTGTATCTCAAAACACCGAAAACCGCCACCAATCAAACAGGTTATCTGTACGTGGACAACAATGCGACCAGTGATGAAAATATTAATAATGGGCTAATGCAACTGTGCAATCACCCAGATTTAATCCCAAAAAATGCCAATATTGACAACGCCGATTTTGCCAACACCCAAAACCAAACCAAAAATCAAGCCAATCAAAACCAACTAGAACAACTGGTAAACGCCCAAACATGGCTCAAACTGCTACAAAAACGCCAAGCAACCAGTCCAGAACAACTCATTCAACCAACTATTCAAGGGCAAAATCAAGGTCAAAATCAAATTGCCTTACCGCAAAACCTTGCCATGATGTATAGCGGACTTGCCAACATTCATGCCAAATATTTTGACAAACAACTGATTGATGCTTATCAAAATTATCAACAAAATCATGACCAGCGTAACTGGTGGCAAAAACTGACCGCACCACCGATTAACGCCATTGAACTTGACGGTTCGGATATCAAAATCGGCTATAATATGTCGCTTACCTTTGACCCTGCTATTCAAGCTCAAGCACAAAACGTGGCGGACTGCTTTACCAATAGCCCCAACGCTAGTCTTGATTGCAACACTTTGCTGTCAAATAATCTGCAAATGGTCGCCAGTCAAATGTACGAAAATGCATTGGTTCGCAGTGTCGGCATTGCGGTGATTGATGTCAAAACCCAAGGCGTACTTGCGTTAGCCAGTAGCGACTCAAGCTGTTATCGCTTTGATAATGGCGACACCCGTATTAAAGCAAACAATTGTCCAACGCTTTGGCAAAAAGATTGGAGCAAACAAAATCTTAACAATCATGCCCTGTATCAAAGCGTTTACCCAGGCTCAATCGTCAAAACCGTGCAAGCATTGGGGCTAGTGCGAGCCAATCCACGTTTTCAAAATCAAGGCTCTGCCGAATTTCGATATTTAAAACAAGTGATGGCAAGCTCTTCCACCGAGCGAGTGGCGAATTTTTTATTTTGCCAAAATACCACCAGTCAAATGACGTTATCAAGGGATAAAAATGGCGTTTGCCAAGGCATTCCCGCCTTTAAAAAAGCCAGTGATGATATGGGCTGGAGTGCTAACTGTCTAACGGACGAAACACAATGCGGTTTTAAAGATTTGTTATTTGGCAAAAATTATGACAGCGACCCCATGCTTCAAAGTCGCTATTTTTCTGGCGTGCTTTTGACCGATGGCAAAAACGACTACACCCCAAAACAGCTACAGTTTAGCAAAACCCAAGTCGCAAACTGTGTCAAAGCCAATGGCGGTCGCATGAGCGGGGCGTGTCGCCAAGGCGGTGATGAGCTAAATAGCGTAATGAACCAAGTATTTGGGGCGGGCAATGCCAAAACGTCCGTGTTAGGGGCGAGCGATATGTTTGCCAATCTGTTGATTGCTGACAATGGCGACAAACAGCGTCGTGGTGTGCATATCATTGATGATTTGTGGGGCGTGCATCAAATTCCACTACGCCCAAAAGCATGGCGTGGTGATGCGGTGGGGCAGACCGATGATTTGGGGTTGTTGCCTGTGCGGATTAGCCAGTCGGACGCAAGGGCGACTTTGAGCTTGTTATCAGGCACATTGCTTGCAGGCACTGGCTTGAGCGGTCGCAACGGTACAGCTTACACAGCGTGTACACAAGCGATTGGCAACTGTGCGTGGACGGCTGGCAAGGTGGTCGGTAAGACAGGCACACCGGGCTTTAATTTTCCGATTGTCAAAAATGGCAACAGCGTTTATACGCCCAATGTTACGGTGAATATGGTGGCGAACGCTTGTAACCGTGCGGACGGCAAAATTAACGCCAATATTTGCCATACGCGTCCTTATAAGTGGTTCGTGTATGGGTTAAAGGATAAAAACGGACAATGGGATAAGGCGGTGGCGGTACTGGTTGAGCGAAATTTTGCCAAAAATGGTTTGGTTGATGACCCAAAAGACGGTATCAATAGAGCGGTGCAAGCAGGTATGATTTTGGCAAACAAATATATGATTAATTTTACAAGCCTTGATTTAAAATCATACCAAAATAGATTATAATAACCCAACCATTCACAAAACACGATTTTAGAACCTGTATTCATAACGTTTTGCAATGAAAAATGCGATAAATCGCCAGCTTTTCAAGGAAAAAACGCAGACTGATAGTCATTCTATCAGACAAGTTTTTGACGAAGAAAAGCAAGATTTAGCCATTTTTCATGCAAAAGCAAATAAATATTTAGTGAAAAACCTGTAAGATTTTATGGCGTAATGTTGTGAATACAGGTTCTTAACAAACGGAAAAAAACAATATGCAATCGCCAATTAACCTAAGCAGTTTGCCAAATAACCTATCAGACATTGAATTTGACGACAGTCTGGACGACTTTGACGAAGACAGTCATTTTGAACAAATAGACACAGATAACATCATCGTGCATGACAATATGCTAGACGCTGACGAACTGGTTCAACTCAACCACGAATTTGACGAAGCCATTCAATCACTCAAAACCATTCGTGATTTTATCCGTTTTTGTATCAGCAAATTGCGTGAGCATGACGTGGTGGTCGCCCAAGGCACAACAGACGTATTTGCAGAAGCAGCGGCGATTGTGTTGCACACCTTGTCATTACAATGGTCGGCTGATGAGCAGATTTTGGATTGTCGTTTGACCGACAGCGAAAAAACCGAGGTTTTAACCCTGTTACAACGCCGTATCGTGGAGCGAAAACCGCTTAGTTATCTGATTAATTTGGCGTATTTTTGCGAATTGCCGTTTTATGTTGATGAGCGAGTGTTAATCCCACGTTCACCTATCAATGAACTGATTCGTCAGCAGTTTTATCCGTATTTTGAAAGCAATGATTTGGTTCAAAAATTGAGCGGTAGCAAAAAAGACCCGCAGTTTTTTGAACATGGTCTGGACGAAAAACAACTGGCACAACCTGAACGAATCTTGGACTTGTGTACAGGTTCTGGCTGTATTGCCATTGCGTTGGCAAGCCGTTTTCCAGATGCCTTTGTTGATGCCAGCGACATTGACAAAAACGCCCTTGAAGTGGCAGGCGTGAACGCCAATCACCACGAAGATATCACCCATCAGTTAAACTTGATTGAGTCGGACTTGTTTGCCAAAATCCCTGCCGAAAATCAGTACGATTTAATCGTTACCAATCCGCCTTATGTGGATTCGGCAACAATGGCGGACTTGCCACCTGAGTTTTTGTACGAGCCTGACCATGCCTTGTCCGCAGGGCAGGACGGTTTGGATATCGTTCATCAAATCTTGTTCCACGCTCCAGATTATTTAACACGTGATGGTCTATTGGTGTGCGAAGTGGGCGATAGCGAATGGGCGTTACGCCAAGCCTATCCTGACATTCAGTTTGATTGGCTGACCTTTGCCAATGGTGGTAGTGGTGTGTTTGCGATGGACTTTGACGAATTGATGGAAAACCGTGAATATTTTCGCCATTATGTAGAAAAATTAAACAAACTTTGATTTTAAAAGGGCTTTACCATGAGTATTGATTTTAGTGCAAAACGTTTATCTTATGAACAAGGCGAACTGGATGAACAAGGCTTGCCCACCACGCCTTATCCGTTAATCCAAAATTGGGTAAACGAAGCCCTAGAAAAGTACCAAGGCGAAGCCTACGCCTTTTTTTTGGCGACTTGTGGTGATGACAATTTGCCATCGGTGCGAACGCTGTTAATGCGTGAAATTGTATCGCTTGACGATGACAATGTCGGCTTGATTTTTTATAGTAACTATGACAGCCAAAAAGGGCAAGATTTGGACAACAATCCCAATGCCGAAGCCTTGTTTTTTTGGGCAAGTTTAGAGCGTCAAGTGCGTTTGACAGGCAAAGTGAGCAAAATTAGCCGTGAACAATCCGCCCAATATTTTCATTCTCGCCCAAAAGACAGCCAGCTAGCGGCATGGGTCAGCACGCCACAAAGTGGCGTAGTCGCCAGTCGTGATGTGATGAATGAGCGGTTTGAAAATTTGGCAAATCAATACCAAGATAGCGAAATTCCGTTGCCAGATTTTTGGGGCGGTTATCAATTAACGGTTGAAAAAATTGAGTTTTGGCAAGGACGAGCCAACCGTATGCATGACCGCATTGTTTATCAAAAAAATGGCGACAATTGGCAAATTTTGCGTTATTTGCCTTAGCCTTTGTTTGCTTTGGGTGTTGTTTGAGCGACTTAAATTTTCGGACGTTCTACGTAATTTTAGGCTTAACAACACCGCAATGCCACGCAAAATTTCAATGCCAATGCGTGGATAATCGTTCAAAATCGTTTCAAAATCTTTTTTGGATAATTTTACCAAAGCCGTCAACTCGCTTGCCTTGACCGTTGCCGAGCGTGTCAACATGTCAATCAACGCCATCTCGCCAATGCTGTCGCCTTGTGAAATATTGCCAATTTGGGTCAGTCCGCTATCGTTGGCATTATTTTTTAAAATCGCCAAATTACCAAGTAACACAAACGCCAAATAATCGCCGTGTTCGCCTTCGTTAAACAAAATTTCATTGGGGGCGAGTTCTTGAAATACTAAATGTTGCTCCAAAATTTGAAACATAAAAGGATCAAGATTGGCAAAAATTGGGCTGTTTTTTAGGTGGTCATATAATAAATTTGACATATCAATTGGCTTTTTTAAATTTTTTTTATAAAAATAGTTTAAGGATTTTTAACATCAAAACGCTGACTGGCAAACAAATTAATTTGATTACGAAAGCGATTTTGTTCATCATTATCAAAATTTGCTATGACAATTTTTGCGGTATCAGGATATTTTTCATCACTCAAATAGTTTAAAATACTGGCATTTGGCAAAAATGTGCTGGCAAAATGGCTTAAAGGCAAATTTTTGAATAAATCTGTTAAATCTTGTTGGCTATTTGGCGGTAAAAATTCATGAGAAATTGGCTCGCCAATGCTTTCACCAAAAGCATTTATCATGTGGCTATGTCCCCACGTTTCTCGTTGATTGACTCCTTTTGACGTGTTAATCAGATGTTCGCCACCTTGTGCCGAACCGACTACCAAGCATTGACTGTCCAACGCACGAGCGGTCAAAAGTGTTTGCCAATGGGCTTTGCCAG
>CAKMOY010000135.1 GCA_927911235.1 uncultured Moraxella sp. | reverse complement strand
ATAGATACTAGTTTAATCGTGGTGTTAAGTCGCTGTTTTCTTTATTTGGTCAATGACATTGCCATTTTTCGTCCATTTTTTTATAAACAATTTTTGAATTATCAGCAATACTGTCAAAACTTTTTTGCGTCGCTAACGTATTTTTATCTGTTGTATTATCGCTTAAATCATTGTTTTCACTAATTTCTTTAGACGCTTTTTCGTTCGCTGTTTCTTGGGCTTTGGTTAAACATTCCAAAAACAACTCAAATGCTTTGTCCGAATTTTTTTCAAGATTTTTGTCAAATTCGGCTTGGCATTGTTTTTCATTATTGTCGCTGATGTCGTTGCCATCTGTTACATCTGCTTTTGGCAATGGCGGTAAATCTTGCAAACAAGCGTCATATTCTTGATAAATTTTATCCAGTTCGGCATTGGTTTGTTCGGTGGTGCTGTTGCCTTTGCTTTGGGCTTTGATGGCTTGATTATACTGTTTGCCAAAGTTGCTTTCGCACGCTTGACGCTCTGGGCGTGATTCGTACTTTTCGTCATTGTATTTGTCATAACGGCTGTTAAAGGCTTGAATTAGTGTCAAAAACACGCTAACATCTTGATTTTCCACATCATTTTTATCATATAACAATGCCGTTTGATATTGAGTGGTTTTTTGGTAATCATAACTTTTGTCAAAACGGTGAAGCATGGTTTGTTGCATTAGCGTTTTGGCGGATAATTGCTGATTATTTGATAAATGATTTTGAAAAGTTGGGCTGGCGTGATTGGTCGTTTGTTTTTGATTTTGGCTGTTTTGACAAGCGGTTAAAACAAAAACTGCCGACATTAATAAACTTAGTTTTGTTCTTTTTGTAAACATTGTATTTTCCATATTTGCAAATAATTTGTAACAATTTAGCATAATTTTGTAGCAGAATAAACACCTTTTTGGGTTTTTGCCAATTTTACCAAAAAATCATTGAAATTTTAGCCAAGAATTTTTAAACTTATGCCATTTAAACCCTTTAAATTTTAAAAGTTGCAAAAAATGTCTTATTATTTTGGCTTTGTGCCATCACAAATGCTAAGCGACGCCATCAAGCACGCTTACGCACTCATTGAAAATAACAGCGATGAACGTTATGACCTTTATCGTGATAAAATCACCCACATGGTTAGCAAAGAGTTGCTTGATGTGATGTTGGTAAAATTGATTGAAGCCATGCCAAACGAGTCGGAGCGAAAAACGCATTTAATCAAACTGAGCCACACCATAGAAACCACGTCTGACAAAGTGATTGACACCATTTTGACACCGACTGACAATGCTGATGTGTTGGTAAGTTTTGACTTTTTTGATAAAAATGTGGTAAAACATGACGAAACAGGGCAAATGCGAATCGGTTTTCCGTTGTCAGATGAGTTGGCAGGCGAGATTTTTGCCTGTTTTGCCAATGTTCATCAAGGCAACGGCAAGGACGAAAACGCACGGCTTGCCAAAGTTTTTAGCGAATTATCTAATGCCTGTTTACAGCATTTTTTGTTGGATTTTACCAAAACATTGCCGTTAAATCGCCTAAAACGTGGGGCAATCAGTTTGGCTGATGGCGTACTAAAAAAAGGTATTAGCCTTGCGTTAAACCGTCTAATTCCGCAAATGCCCCAAGAATCGTTGGAACGCTTTACCAAGTATTATCAATCACAGATTTTTAAGGCTTAAATTTTTGGTTTGTTTGTGTTAAAATATCGTGATTTTCTATCAATCTAATTTTGACAAAAATTAAACTTGACAAAAAATCATCAAAAAAGGTATCCCTATGAGCCAATTAAGCAACAAAGAAATCGAAGAAGCTTTGCGAAATTCAGAATGTCTGATTAGTAGCATTGAAGTGGCAGCCGCCTATGAACGCCTAGCCGCCAGCGTCAATCTGCACTATGCAGGGCAAAATCCCATTGTCATGGTGGTGATGAATGGCGGGTTAATCCCAGCAGGACAACTTTTGACCCAGTTCACTTTTTATCACCGTATGTACTATATCCACGCCACTCGCTACCGCAACAACCAAGGCACGAACGATTTGGAATGGAAATTTAAACCAGACATTGACATCGCTGGCGAAGATATTTTGTTGATTGATGATATTTTTGATGAAGGCATTACCCTAAAAGCGGTGGTTGATGAGCTGCAAAAAGAAAATCCAAAATCAGTAAAAACTTGTGTACTGTTAAACAAATTACACGACCGCAAAGTCGCTGATTTTAAAGTGGATTTTGTCGGTGTTGATGTAGCAGACCGCTATGTATATGGCTGTGGTATGGATTATCATGGTTATTTGCGTCATATGCCGGGGATTTATGCGATTAAAGAATAATCGTGATTGATAAATGTAAAAAAAGGCTTAATAAATAAGCCTTTTTTTTGTTATTTTTAAAACTTTGCTGTTTAAAACCAAATCTATTAAAACTCATAAGTCAAACTGGCTTTGACTTCTCGCCCATCACCTGGGATATTAAAAGTATTGGCACCGCCAACTCGTGCATAATAATCTTCATCAAATAAATTGTAAAGATTTAACTGTCCTTTTAATTTGTCCGTAAATGGATAGCTAATCATTGCGTCCCATGTGCTGTAGTTATCGGCTTTGACACCTTGGCTGGACTCAAATTCACCCACATAATTCACCCCTAATCCGATGGTTAGAGGTCTTTGTAGTTGATAGGTATAAGTTCCCCACAAATTAGCCGTGTGTTTTGGCATTAATAAAAAGATACCGTCTTCGTTTCCTTTTTGTTTGATGGTTGAATCCAAATACGCATAACCTGCCGATAGTTGGATATGCTTGCCCACTGTGCCGTTGGCTTCTAACTCAAAGCCTTGCATTTGGCGTTCACCCAATGCCACTGTGTCATTGTTTACGGTTGTTGCGGCGGCGTTTTCATCATTTAAACGATAAATACTGGCTCGCCCTGTAATATCGGATAAATGTTGATTACCTTGCCAAAAACCTTTGACACCGATTTCATATTGTTCGCCTTTGCGTGGGTCTAAGATTTCATTTTGACGATTGGTCGCATATTGTGGTTTAAATACTTCGGTATAGCTAAAATAACCGTTAACATTTGGGTTAAATTCATACACCACTGCCCCATAGCCGATTGCTTTGTTGTCGTCTTTGGTTGCATTGCTAGTGCTGGTGATATTCTTAACAGTTCTAGAAGTTATATCATAATGGTTTAACCGTCCACCGACAATCACGGTCAAAGGTTTGCTTACTTTATAGCCAAGTTTGGCATACAGGGCGGTTTCTTTTAAAGTATTGTTTTCATCAGTTATGCGTGATTGTGGGCTGTTGATATAGTCGGTGTGTGTCAAGTTGTTTAAATCTTGCACCGTCATGCGTTCTCGGTGTGCAAAACGTGCCTGTTTGGTATGACGATTAAAATCTTTATAATCCGCACCAACGACAAATTCGCTTTGCCCGCCTTTGGTTAAAAAAGGTTGGCTTAGATTAATATCCGCAGACAAGGCATCTTCTTTGATAACCGCCCCCAACCCTGTTGCCGTAAATCGGCGGTTGTTATCCAATGCTGAACCTGCAAACGCATAATTATAATCCGTTTTTCGGTCGCTGTAGCGAATACCTGCACTGACGATACCTTTTGATGGCAATTGGTACAGACTATCTACAAACACATCATGACTTTCGTTGTTAAAATCATTCCACTTTGCCCCATAAAAATCATCATTTGGCAGACCCAACAATGTCAAGCCTTGAGCTGTTGGCAAGCCATTATTTGGCGTGATATTGCGTTTTTGGTACAAATAGCCGACACCGATACGGTCATCATTTTCACCAAATTTTTTATCCAAACTGCTGTAAAAAGTCGTATTAGTGTTTTCATCACCACCCGCATTGTCCACCACATCACTGATTTGTTGTTTGTGCTGAACAATCGCTCGCCCTGTAACGCTGTCATCATTTGACAAAGCCCCTTGCATATCCGCCGTAATGTCAAAACCTTTTGGGTCAAAAACGCTGGCTTGCAGTGTGTTTTTTCCGTCCGCCTTGCCACGTTTTCGCACCAAATTCACCACACCGCCCATTTCGCTGGAAGAATTAAACAAGCCAGAAGCCCCTTTTAACACTTCCACACGGTCAAACGCCACCAAATTTGGCAATGTGCCATTGATACTTGCCATTGGGGCTGGCAAGCCGTCCACACTAAATTGGTCATACTCATAACCACGTGCATAAATAGAAGAACGACCATCATCATTTTGTAAAACACGCAATCCTGCGGTACGTTTTGCCAGTTTATCCAAGGTTTCTACGTTTAAATCGTCCATTTTCTTTTGTGTAATTACACTGACCGACTGCGGAATATTTTCCAAACTGGCAGGGATTTTTGTGCCAACCGTTGCGACATTGGCACTATAATAATCATTGTCTTCGCTTGGGTTTACATAATACAACTGATTGGCAGTTAGATAAATGGTATCCAATGTCGTAGATGGTACGTCATTATCGTTGCTTTGACTGGTTTGGGCGGACGCTTGCACTACGCCAAATCCCAAAAAAATACTGAATAAGGCTTTTGATAAAACAGTCTGATTTAACACGTTTTTTGATGAATAATTCATGTCATTTTCCTGTTAAGTGATGGGTTGGTTTTAAAATAAAAATGTCTTACACATCTGTAAAAAAATTGCAAGATTATTGTAAACATTTTTCGCCTTACATTTTTTCAAAAAAGTATTGAAAAAAACGACAAAATTTATTGATAATAGTTATCATTTAAATTTTAATTTACAGCGAATATGAAAACGACTGCCACATTACAAACCTTTACCAACTTACCCAGCGATGACATCATTGAACAATTACAACCCAAAAACACCGCCACAAACCAATTTTTTTATCGCTCGGTAACGGGCATGATGTTTCATGCAGGCGAGATAACCCCTAGCCAAAACCTAACCAGTCATCGCTTGGTTCAGCCTTATACATCTTTGGTTGTGGTGCTGTCAGGCAAGGTGGATTTTAGCATTGGCAATACCCATTATCAGCTATCAGCCGATAGTTTCCCTGTGTGTTGTTTGGTAAATGTGGCAGAAGAAAATATTTTTTGTCGTTATTTGTTTGCCAATCAAAGCACGCAAAAAATCACCATCAGCAATATCAGAGCGTGGTTATCGCATTTGGACAAATCCCATCAAGATTTTTTAACAAAACAAATGTGTATCAATGGCAAGGCGATGACGAGTTGATGGCTATTTATCACAATTTATGCCAACAACATAACACACAATCAACACAATTGTTTCATAAAGATGCATTAATTTTTGCGTTATTGGATAAACTTTGGGGGAATTTAGTCAAAATTATTTGAATAATTTAAACGCAAACAACCTTGTTTTAGAAAAAAATGACGATAAAAAACAACAAAATTTTACCAAAATCACTCTAGAACAGTTAAACACCGCTTGGGATTTGGGTCATCATAAAGTGAGTGATTTGGCAAAGCATTTTGCCATTTCTGAACGCTGGTTACAACGTTATTTTAAAACGCATTTTCAAATGACAGGTAAACAATGGCTCACCCAAAAAAATATGCAACGGGCTAGCCAATGGCTTTTGATTGACAATTTGCCAATCAAAGAAGTAGCTTATCGCTGTGGTTATTCTCAAGTTGCCAATTTTAACCAAGCATTTAAAGCCTACTACCACACCACTCCAGCGAAATATATTCACAAACACAAAGATTGGCTTTAATGTTTGTTAAAAATGTTTGTCAAAATTTATGGCTTGTCAAAATAACGCTGAATTGCCAATTTTAAGGTCGCATCTGCCGTTTCATGATGACGTAAATTGTCAAAAATAATAAAATCATGTTGAATATGATAAGCCGTGAGTTTTTGGCTTAACCATTTGGCATGGTCTAACATTTTGCGTTGCTTTAACAAATTTTGTCTTTTTTCATCATCGTGTGGATTGGGCGTTTGCTCTAATCCGCCAATCGTTAAGGTGATTTTTGGCAAATTTTTGGGGTTTTTCTTTGCTAAAGATAACCAATTATCAAGCTCTTTGACAATCTGCTCATCTTGCCACCACAGTGAAGGACTGGCGATATATATCTGCTCATAAGGGCAATCATTATTTTTGACACACAATGACAACGCTTGCAACGCAAACAAACCACCCAACGAATGCCCTACCAAGGTGATTTTTTTATCCATCGGTTTTGGCAATTGTCGCTCAATCAGCTCATGCAAATGTGCCGAGCCCGTGGGCGTATAATCATTCAATCGGCGAGCATTAAATAACGTGGTATCTGGATAACCCAATCCCCAAAGTATCGGTTTGTCGGCTAAATTTTGGTTTTGGGCTTGGTTTAACAAAAGTTCACGATAACCCGTTGCAAATAAGGCATTGCCGTCCAAGGTTAGGATAATTGGCTGATTGGGCTGTATTTGCTGAATAGCGTTTGACGATAATAGTTGATA
Organism: uncultured Moraxella sp.; assembly: GCA_927911235.1. Classification (GTDB taxonomy): domain Bacteria; phylum Pseudomonadota; class Gammaproteobacteria; order Pseudomonadales; family Moraxellaceae; genus Faucicola; species Faucicola mancuniensis. The sequence continues at coordinate 1,930 of CAKMOY010000135.1, read as the reverse complement.
ATTGCCTTTGCTTGAATTAATCAATCTTTGTTCTGTATTTGTGAGCGTAATTGGCTCAATTATCGTTGTTTCATTATTCATCGCAACACTTGTTTGTAAATTTATCAAAAAAACCGACATGATAATCAAAAAATTTTTCATATAACACTCTTTAAATTTTATCCCAAAAAAATTAAAACTGCAACATCAATCCTGTATTTCTCAGCGTTTTTTGGCTTAATGCTTTTTCTAAAACCGCATTATCGCTGACAATCATCAAATCTTGTTTGCTACGAGTAACCGCCGTATAAATTAATTCTTGGCTGAGCAATCTTTCATGCGTTTTATCCAAACACACCGCCACACAGCCAAATTCCGAGCCTTGCGATTTGTGAATTGTCATGGCAAACGCTGGCTCACACAAGGACAAACTTAAGCGACTGACAGGCACGATTTTATTTTCAAAACAAACTTGTAATTTATCGTTAATCAATAAACAAATGCCGATATCACCGTTAAACAATTCCAATGATAATCATTGCTAATAATCATTACAGGTAATCCATGATAAAAAAAGCCTTGTTCTTTTTTGATACCACCCAAAAAGTCGGCTAATTGTTTGCCAATTTGTTGATTAATAGTGGTCGTTCCCAGTTTTCCATGATGACCTGCACACAAAATCCGATATTGATTAAAAATCTCAAATAAGTGTTTGCGATTGTCATCAAGCGACATAGTCATTTTTTCAACTTTTTCAATGCTTTTTAAATTTTTGATAAATTGAAAAAAGGGCAAATAAGGTTTTGCCAAAACTTGATAAACTTCCTTGCTATTTGGTTTAAAAAGTGGAATTTTGTTTGTTGGTAAGTTGGCTTTTAAGAAATTGGCAGGCGTGGTCGGTTTTAACAAATCGGTTGGAATTTCGGCAGGTATTCTCTCGGCGATTGCTTGTTGAATGGCAAGTGCGATTTTGCCAACGGCAGAATTTTTATCAAAACGTTTTGACTCTTTTAACTCAGTATGATACGGCTGTAACGCTGTCACGTGGCACAAATCGGACAACACCGCACCAGCGTCCACCGCCGATAGCTGATTGGCATCGCCTAATAGCACCAGTCGTCCATTCGGTTTTATCGCATCAACCAACTGACTGGCAAGCTCTAGCCCAAGCATAGACGCTTCGTCCACAATCACCAAATCATCAGGCAAAGGATTGTTCGCATGGTAGCGTGGCATGCCGTCCTGCCCGATGCCAAGCAGTCGGTGCAAAGTTTTGGCATTGTCAAGACTGTTGTCGCCTAAGCTTTGGTTTAACGACTCTTGCATACGTTGGGCGGCTTTGCCTGTCGGTGCGGTCAAGGCAATGGCAAGCGGTGGCAAATTTGGCTGTTGTTTACGTTTGATGTCGTGAGCATGTTGTAGCTGCGTTACCAGTTTAGCAACGGTAAAAGTCTTGCCCGTTCCCGGTCCGCCTGTGATAATGCTAAACGAAAACTGACAGGCTTTTTCAATCGCTTGTTGTTGCAAGGTATTGGCGGTTTTTTTGTCATTTTTTGGTTCATATATGATTGTTAAACTGTCTGCTAAATTGTTAAGTGGCTGTTTGGCTAGTGTTAAAATCTGTTCAGCCAGTTTTTTTTCGGCAAACCATTGTCGTTGCAACCAAAAAACCCATTCGTTTTGATGATGATACGCCACAATTGGTTTATTCACTTTTATCAAATTGTTTACTTGCAAATCATCAAGTATACTTAGCCAGTTTGATTGTTGTAGTTTATCCAGCTGATTTTTATCAATATTTTTTTGACTATAAATGGTATGCCCTTCTTCTAAGGCAATTTCTAAATTTTTTTAATAAATCTTTGATAAATTCGTTTTTTTTCTTGACAATTAGGTTTTTTGCTTTTTGTATTAATTTTATTAAATTGAATTTGATTGCTTAGGCTATTTT
>CAKMOY010000134.1 GCA_927911235.1 uncultured Moraxella sp. | reverse complement strand
CAATATGTAATAAAAAAATGATAGCTTTTTTCAAAAAAAAGCGTATCATACGCCCCTGTTAGTGAGGTTTTGTTTTTCCATAAAGTTTTATCAACAAAACCAATTAACCAAATTTTAAACAAACAAATTTAATTTGTCATGTCATTATTATTTCATATTGATGTGATAAATTTCAAAAAAGGTTTTAAGATACTAAATTTTAGACAAAAAAGTGATAGCAAGTTTGCTGTTTTATTAAAAACAGATAACCCAATATCGGGCTTATTATCTAGAATAAGCTTGTCTGCCATTTTTATTTAAGCAATTGATTTTTCTTAAATAAATCTTAGAACCTATGCGATTGTATAGGTTTTTTTTCGCCAATCAAAACTTAAGTTTTGGTTTTTTCTTCCGCCTTTATCTGAGATGGTAATCTGATATGAGCAAAACGCATTTACACATTGCAACCCCTGTTAATCCTATCCAAAATGCAACCAACGACTACTATTTGACACGTCAAAATGAGATGGAGTCAAATGTGCGTAGCTATCCACGCAAACTGCCCCTAGCCATTGCCAAAGCAAACGGCATTTGGGTAACAGACGTGGAAGGCAATGACTACCTTGACTGCCTAGCAGGTGCGGGTACGTTGGCGTTGGGGCATAATCACCCTGCAGTCAAACAAGCCTTGTATGACGTGCTAGACAGTGGGTTGCCGCTGCATACCCTTGACATCACAACCCCTGTGAAAGATGCGTTTACCGAGTTGTTGTTATCATTTTTTCCAAAAGATTTTGTGTTGCAGTTTTGTGGCCCAACAGGAGCTGACGGCACAGAAGCAGCCATTAAACTTGCCAAGACCTACACAGGGCGTGATAATGTGATTGCCTTTAGTGGTGGTTATCACGGTATGACGCACGGTTCACTTGCGATGACGGGCAATCTATCTGCCAAAGAAAAAGTCGGCAATCTAATGCCAGGTGTGCAGTTTTTGCCATATCCGCACGAATACCGTTGCCCGCTAGGACTTGGTGGCGATGCGGGTGTGGACGCTTTGACTTATTATTTTGAAAACTTTATTGAAGATGTGGAAAGTGGCGTGGTTAAACCTGCTGCGGTGATTTTGGAAGCCATTCAAGGCGAAGGCGGTGTCGTCCCTGCCCCTGCTAAATGGTTACAAAAAATTCGTGAAGTGACCGCCAAACATGACATCGTGTTAATCATTGATGAAGTGCAAGCAGGCTTTGCTCGTTCTGGCAAAATGTTCGCCTTTGAACATGCTGGCATTGTGCCTGACATGGTCGTCATGAGTAAAGCGGTGGGCGGTGGCTTGCCACTGTGCGTACTTGCGATTAACAAAAAATTTGATGCATGGTTGCCAGCGGGTCATACAGGCACGTTTCGTGGTAATCAGCTTGCGATGGCGGCGGCAATTCAAGTGATTGATGAAATCCGTACCAAAGATTTGGCAAAAAATGCCGAAGAACGTGGCGAATTTTTGCGTAGCGAAATCCGTAACATCGCCAAAGACTTCCCTTGTATCGGCAATGTGCGTGGGCGTGGCTTGATGAACGGCATTGAGATTGTTGATGAGCGAAAACCTGCCGACGCTATGGGTTCTTATCCTGCTGATAGCGAGCTTGCCGCCGCCATCCAAAAAGCCTGTTTTGATAATAAACTGTTATTGGAGCGTGGTGGTCGTGGCGGTACGGTGGTTCGCCTACTTTGTCCGATTACCATTACCCAAGAGGAATGCGTGGAAGTCATCACTCGCTTTAAAAAGGCGGTGGGCGAAGCGGTGAAAGCGGTGCGTGGCTAGGCGTTAATTGTAATTTAAAAATAAAGGCGTGCTAAATGGTGCGCCTTTATTTTTTGCCAAAAATTGGCTTTATGTTTATCAAGCAATTTGTTAAAATAAAAAATTTTACTTGACACTCTGAATGGAATTTTGCAAAATGAACCAACCAACCAACCAACAGCCTAAAAACCGCCCATAATACCGACTTTTTTGGTGAAAAATTAGCCAAACTTCGTCAAATTCTTCCCGAAATATTTTCCGAAAATACCCTAGACCTAGAAAAACTCAAAACCCTACTGGGCGACCACCCTGCCCAAAACGAACGCTATGGCTTAAATTGGGCAGGAAAATCAACCGCCTATCAAGCCCTACAACGCCCCACAAACAATACATTAACCGCTTGTCCTGCCGAGAGTGTGGATTTTGATACCACACAAAATATTTTTATTGAAAGTGATAATTTAGAAGCTCTAAAAATATTACAAAATCTTATGCAAACAAAATCAAAATGATTTACATTGACCCACCGTATAATACGGGCAACGATTTTATTTATCACGATGATTTTAGCCAAAGCAAAAAAGAGTATGAAATTGCCACAGGCGATAGAAATATCAATGGCGAATTATTAAAATCCTTAAAAAGAATAGCAAAGACAATGGGCATTATCATTCTAATTGGCTTAATATGATGTTGCCCCGTTTGCATTTGGCTCATACTTTGCTTTCTGATGATGGTGTGATTTTTATCAGTATTGATGATAATGAACAGGCTCAATTAAAATTATTATGTGATGAGATTTTTGGGGAGGAGAATTTTGTTGCTCAAATTGCTTGGCGTAGGACAGATAATCAACCAAATATTGGGAATATTGCGAAAGTAAAAGAATATTTATATTGTTATGCTAAAAATTATGATAATTTAACACTTGGTAAATTATCCTTAAGTGAGAAAGCATTAAAAGAGTATCGTTATTCTGATGATACGGGATTATTTCGTAGAAAAATTTTATTAGATAAAACTCGTGGAAGACATCATTATGAAGTAAGAACAATTTCAGGAAATATTTTAACTGGACCGTGGATGATAAAAGAAGAAGAGTTTAAAAAACTGGATGAACAAGGTTTGATTTATTGGACAATGGGCGGAGATGAACAGCCTTATGGTAAATTGTATTTAACAGATAGTAAAGGTCAAATTCCAAATGACTTCTGGGGTATTGAATATGGTACAAATCAACGAGCTAGTTTAGAAGTAGAAAATTTATTTAATACAAGGTATTTTGATTTTCCAAAACCAGTATCATTGATACAAAATTTATTAAACATTGGAACCAATAAAAATTCAACAATCCTAGACTTTTTTGCTGGCTCTGCCACCACCGCCCACGCTGTCATGCAATTAAACGCGGAAGATAATGGCAATCGCCAATTTATTATGGTGCAACTGCCAGAACTCACTGATGAAAAAAGCGAAGCCTATAAAGCTGGATTTAAAACCATTAGCGAAATATCCAAAGAACGCATTCGCCGAGCAGGGCAAAAATCAAAGCCGAGAACCCTGATAAAAATATAGATACAGGATTTAAAGTATTTAAATTAAGTGATAGTAATTTTAAAGCGTGGCAAATTGACGATGATGATATTGCCAAGCAATTAGAAATGTATATTGACCCCCTAAAAGACAATGCCAATGAAATGGATATTGTCTATGAATTGCTATTAAAAATGGGCTTAAAATTAACAGCGGATATTAAATTTGATAATGGCGTTTATTGGCTAACTTGTGAAAATAAATCGTACGCCATTGTGCTAAACTCATTATCCCAAGATGAGTTTCATGCTATCATCGTCAAAAAACCTGCCAAAACCGTTGTATTGGATAAGGCATTTTTAAATGACAGCGAAAAATCCAATGTGATTTTGCAATTTAAAGATGCTGGGTTAAATTTTGAAAGTATTTAATCAGGGGAAATAAGAATGCAACTTCAATACGAACATTTAGACTATCAAAAACAAGCGATTGATAGTATTGTGAATTTATTTCAAGGCGAAATAAATCATAGCCAAGATGATTTTAGCTTGTCGGATAAAGATAATATGCGTGTGATTGCCAATCAATTATCGTTATCCAAAGATGATATTTTTAACAATTTAAAAAATATCCAAACACAAAATCAGCTTTCTTTATCTGATAAATTGGATAATTTGTATTTTAGTGTAGAAATGGAAACAGGCACAGGCAAAACATTTGTTTATTTAAATACCATTTTTGAATTAAACAAACGCTATGGCTGGCGAAAATTTATCATTGTTGTGCCAAGCGTTGCCATTCGTGAAGGCGTATTGCAAACTTTAAATAGCACAAAAGCCTATTTTAAAGATGAATTTAATTCGCCAATTTATCATTATGGCGAATATAGCGGTCAAAAAACCAATGCATTAAAACATTTTGCAACAAGCACACATATTGAAATTTTAGTGATGAATATTCAATCTTTTGAAAAAGAAAGCAATATCATCAATCAACAGCGAGAAAATGGCGTATTAATGGATTTGATTAAAGCAACAAATCCAATCATTATTATTGATGAGCCACAAAACATCAGTAGCGATAAACGCAAAAATGCCATTGATAATTTAAATCCATTATTCACGGTTGGATATTCGGCAACGCATAAAGAAATTATCAATAAAGTATATAGCCTAAATCCTGTACAAGCATTTGAAAAGAATTTGGTAAAACAAATTGTTGTCAATTCTGTGGTGTCGCAGGATAAAAATAATGCCTTTATTGAATTAAAAGAAGTCGTTAATAAAGGCGGATTAAAAGCAAAAATACTCATTGATATAAATGAAAATAAACAATTAAAAAGAAAGCCTATTACAGTAAAAATGGGCGATGATTTATATGAAAAATCAAAACAAAATCCGAACTATCTAGGATTTATGGTTACAGGCATTGATTTAGAAAATCAAATGATTAAATTCTCTAATGGCATAGAAATTGTTGCTGGTGTAAATATGGATTGTCTTAGAGATGAAATAATGAAACAGCAGATTCATTATACTATTAAAACACATTTACAGCGTGAAAAGGAGTTAAATCCATTAGGCATTAAAGTATTGTCGCTATTTTTTATTGATAAAGTGGAAAATTATCGTCAAAATGGTAAATTCTATCTATGGTTTGAAGAACTTTATCCAATTGTATATAAAGAAGTTTTTCAAGAAATATATAATGGAGATGCCAACAAAATACACGATGGTTATTTTAGTCAAGATAGAAAAGATAAGCATTTAAGAACAGATAAATCCAAAGAAGAAGCAACTTATAATTTAATTATGAAAGATAAAGAACGCTTATTATCCTTTGATGAACCTGTGCGATTTATTTTTAGTCATTCGGCATTAAAAGAAGGTTGGGATAATCCCAATGTTTTTCAGATTTGCACTTTAAATGAAACCACATCTGTAATTCAAAAACGCCAAGAAATAGGACGTGGATTGCGATTGTGTGTCAATCAAAATGGCGATAGAATTTATGATGAAAAAGTCAATATTTTGACTGTGATTCCTAATGAAAGTTATGAGCAATTTGCTAACAGTTTGCAAAAAGAATATATTGATGATTGTGGCATTAAATTTGAAAAATCTCATCTTAAAAATGCCAAAAATGAACGCACGGTAACTTATCGTTTTGATGCGTTTACCGACCCATTATTTTTACAAATTTGGGAGCGTATTCGCCATAAAACCAGCTACTGTGTGCAATTTGATAGCGATGAATTGATTAACAATGCCAGTCAAAAACTCCATGTCATGCCAAAAATTGACATACCAAAAATTGAAATTAAAAAAGCAAGACTGGTGCAAAGCAGTAAAACAGGTATAGAAACGCAAGAGATTTTTTCTCAAAGTGAACATATTCAAACGAAGTTTGTGATACCTGATATTTTAAAAATATTGCAACAAAAAACAGGTTTAACTCGCAATACATTGGCACAGATTTTACAGCAATCTGGTAGAATTGATGAAGTTAAGAGTAATCCACAACGCTTTATTGAAACTGTAGCAGAAATCATCAATGATGAATTGTACGATTTGATGAAGAATGGTATCTATTATAAAAAAATTGGATGAAGTGTACGAACAAAGTCTATTTAAGACTTATAAAATTTATGCCAATCAATATACTTTTAATGTAAATAAAATGGATAAAACCATTTATAATAGTGTGTTGGATTTAGATTCAAATACCGAACATCAATTTGCAACAGATTGTGAAAATTATGATGAGCAAGTGGCATTTTATTTTAAATTACCCAAAAAATTTAAAATCCCAACGCCGATTGGTAATTACAACCCAGATTGGGCGGTGATTATAAAAAAGAATGGTGAGCAGGTTTATTTTATTGCCGAAACGAAAAATACAGGCAATAAATCTATTCAAGATGGGGTGGCGGTTAATAAATTGGAGTGGGAACAACAGTTTAGGATTGCTTGTGCAAAACGATTTTTTGAAATAAATGATGAAGTGGATTATCAAGTGGTACAAAAGATCGATGAATTGACCTAAAATAATAAGGTGTATTAAACGATGTAAATATGTTAGAATAGAAAAATTCTTTACTTTTAGGACGTAGCCATGCCAACTTTTGAACAACATAAACAAGCCCTACTGTGCAACGACCCACAATCCATTGCCGACTACGAAAGTGCAATGAATCAAGCCGTACAAGCCGTCTCAAATTGGCTAAAAAACGAAAAAATGTACACAGGCGGTAGCATTAACGAGCTAAGAAAAGCCATTGCTTTTAACCCAAGCAAAGACGGCTTAGGCTTAGAAAATGCGGTCAATCGTGCGGTCGAGATTTTTTTAAATAAAAGTCTAAAAGTTCACCACCCACACTCGCTTGCCCATTTGCATTGCCCAACGATGGTAACGAGCCAAATCGCCGAAGTGCTGATTAACGCCACCAATCAATCAATGGATTCTTGGGACCAAAGCCCTGCAGGGTCATTGATGGAAGTGCAACTCATCAACTGGTTACGCCAAAAAGTCGGTTTTGGCACAGGTCAAGCGGGCGTGTTTACTTCAGGCGGTACGCAGTCAAATTTGATGGGCGTTTTGTTAGCTCGTGATTGGTTCATTGCCAAAAATTACAAAGATGAAAACGGCAAAGAATGGTCGGTTCAGCGTGATGGCATTCCTACCGATGCGATGAAAAAAGTCAAAGTGTTATGTTCAGAAAATGCCCATTTTAGCGTGCAAAAAAATATGGCGATGATGGGTATGGGCTTTCAGTCGGTGGTAGCTGTGCCGTGCAATGACAATGCTCAAATGGACACAAACGCCTTGCAAAAAGTGATTGACGACTTGCAAGCAGATGGCAATATCGTGGCGTGCGTGGTGGCAACGGCTGGCACAACGGACGCAGGGGCGATTGACGACATCAAAGCCATTCGCAAAATCACAGACGCTTGCGGTGCGTGGCTACACATTGATGCGGCGTGGGGCGGTGCGTTGATTTTATCCAACAATTATCGCCAAATGCTTGACGGCATTGAGCTTGCTGACTCGATTACGCTAGATTTCCACAAGCATTATTTCCAAAGCATTTCTTGCGGTGCGTTCTTGCTAAAAGATGAGAAAAATTATCGCTTTATGCACTATGAGGCGGAATATCTTAACTCGGCTTATGATGAAGAACACGGCGTGCCGAACCTGGTGTCAAAATCTCTGCAAACCACTCGCCGATTTGACGCATTAAAACTGTGGCTGACGGTGGAGGCATTGGGCGAGGATTTGTACGGCTCAATGATTGACCATGGTGTGGATTTGACTCGTGAAGTGTCGGATTACATCAAGGCGACAGACGGTATTGAAATGCTGATAGAACCGCAATTTGCGTCCGTGTTATTCCGTGTGTGTCCAAAAGATTATCCTGTTGAATTAATTGATAATTTAAATCAAAACGTGGCGGACGAGTTGTTTGCTCGTGGCGAGGCGAATATTGGCGTAACTCGTGTGAACAGTCCAAAATATGGCGATGTGCAGTCATTAAAAATGACCACCTTAAGCCCAATCGCTACGCTTGAAAATGTGAAAGCCTTGTTAAATCAAGTGATGAGTGAGGCAGAGCGTATTAAAGACGATATTAAGAATGGCACTTATACACCACCGATTGATTGATTTTTGAGTTTGACAACAAAAAAGCTACTTACCCTTAAGTGGCTTTTTTTAACATTTTTTTTAAAAAGGTAAAAATGCAAAATTTTGGTATAAATTCGTTTGACAGTAATGATTGGATTATCATTATTTGCTTTGTACTTGGGGCGTTGTTGCACGGCATTACAGGCTTTGGCTATCCGATTGTCGGAACGGCGATTATTGCCAGTTTCTATCCGCTAAAAGTGGCGGTGGCTATGGTGGTCGTGCCTTGTATCGTGTTGAATTTGTTGATGTTACGCACAGGCGGTACGATTTTTGGCAATATTGTTAAATATGGTAAACAGTATTTTTGGTTATTTTTGACAAGTTTTGTCGGTGGATTGCTCGGTGTTAAACTTTTGTTAATTATTCCTGAAGGTTGGCTAAAGATTTTTTTGGGTATTACCTTGCTTTTTTATGTTTATACGCAATACACAAAATACCGCATTACTTTTAAAAAAGACAACAAAACCATGGCGATTTTTGGCTTGGTGGCAGGGATTGTCGGTGGTGCGACCAATGCGATTGTGGCGTTTTTGATGATTTATTTACTCGGCACTGACCGTAGCAAGCATGAAATGGTGATTGTGAATAATATCAGTATTTTGATTACCAAGCTCATTCAGATTGTGATGTTGTTGCCTGTGATGATGAAGTTTGAGCAAAAACAAATGTGGTTACTTGGTTTGGTGATTTTTATTTCGTTGTTTTTTGTGTATATTGGTTCGCACATTCGCAATCGTCTTTCCCAAGAAATTTTTAATCATGCGGTGGCTATGATGTTGTTATTGTTAGGTTTTTATGCGTTATGGCAAGGTAGTAGCGTGGTTTTTGGATAAATTTTTTGATAAGTTTTGTATTAGGTTTTTATCAAATAAAAACCCTTTAGCAACGACTACAAAAGGGTTTTTACCAACATATTTTAACTAATCCATTTCATCTAGCCATGCCATTTGAATGGCTTCCAAAATTTTTTCGTTAGACTTGTTGGGGTCATCAACAAACTCATCAAGTTCGGTAACATAGCGGTGCAAATCGGTAAAACGGATATATTGCACATCTTCATTGGGATATTTTTCTGCCAATGCAATCGCAATATCCAGCGTATTTGACCATTTTAATGACATAATTGTTCCTTTATTTGTTTGCATAAATGCCTATTTAGCATAAATTTGACAAACATTTTGCCAAATTTATGCAACCATTTTTTACAAGGTTTATTCTTTTTCAGCTTTTACAGGCCCTAATTCCCCTGCCAATTCCGCCAATTTAACAAATTCAGCACGAATGCCGTTATCATCTTTACCGATATTTTCTTTGGCAAACGTTTGACTATTTTTTAAATTACCAATTATCTATATATTTACTTTAACTTAACAATTCACCAAACCCTACCACCGCTATCGCAAATTGCAAATCGGAGGTTGGTTTATTCGCCGTTTTGCCAATAGGCACAGACACAGGCTGTGAAGTATCACCATTTTGGGCTTTGTAGCGGATTTTTAAAAATCCTAACTCATTGTTTTTATTATCATTATTAGCTTTAGCATTAGATTGATAACGGCTCTCATCAAGCCAGCCTTTTTGCCCAACAGGGGTAATCTCAAACAACGCCACCACCGATTTTCCCGCCCCCAATTCACCTGCCTCCACCTTGCCATTGTTAAAATCTTCGGTGGCAAGCACTCGGTTTTCATAGCCAATCAGTCGCCATTCTTTGACGGTATTTGGGTTAAATCCCACTTGCACTTTGACATCTTTGGCAACGGTGTTAAAAGTCGCTCTCATCTCATCAATCAAGACTTTTTTTGCCTCGCTTAAGTTATCAATATAGCTGTAATTGCCGTTGTCCGCCACTTGCTCCATCATGTAGTCGTTGTAATTGCCCTACCCAAAACCAAACGTGGACAGCGACACACCGCCATTACGCCCACGGCGAATAATGTCAAGCATTTCATCAACGTCCGACACACCCACATTAAAATCGCCATCGGTCATCATCAAAATGCGGTTAATGCCGTATTTTTTGAAGTTTTCACGGGCTTGGGCATAGGCAAGTTTTATTGCCGCCTCTCCGTTGGTTGAGCCTTCGACAGCAAGTTTATTAATGGCGGATAAAATTTTGCTCGTTTGGTCGCCTGATGTCGCAGGTAGCACCACTTCGGTGTTGCCCGCATAAGTGATAAGGCTAATGGTGTCTTGCTTGCGAAGTTGTTTGGCGAGCATGGCAAGCGATGATTTGGCAAGTTCCAACTTGTCGCTGTCGTTCATTGAACCTGACACATCAACCAAAAATACCAGATTGGCAGGCGGTAAGTCTTTGTTTTCGCTCACCGTATCGGTGGCTTTGATGGCAACTTTGATGATTTGATTGGTCGGTTTCCAAGGCGATTGTACCGTTTCGGTACTGATTAAATGGTAAAAATTGGCAAAAATGTTTATAACAACTGTCTTATCATAAAATAAATTTTGAATAATAACGAGCGTGTTTACAAAATTTAACAAGACAAAAATTTGGTGCTTTTTTTGGTTATTTTTTGTCAATTTGGTGGTAAAATAACGCAACAAAATTTTGCGATTTTTGACTTATGGATAAGATTTTTGATGATGCGTTAGCACCTTTAGACCCTTTAACCCCAAAGCCTTTTGTCAAACAAAACGATGAAAAACCGATTCGCCGTTTGCCGTTTATGACTTATGAAGACCAGCAACGTATCACTCGGCTGTGCGTGCGGTGTGGGCTGTTGTTAATGCAATATGGGGCGGAGTCTACCACGATTGTGGATTTGTGCAAGCGACTTGGGCTGTCGCTTGGGGCTGGTAGTGTGGAGTGCAGTTTGGCATTTAATGGCATTACCGTCACGACCATTTATAACAATCGCTGTATCACCACGTTGCGAGCGTCCACGACCCATGTTATCAATGTGAATATCATTGTGCAGATTCAACGGATTATTTTGGATTTGGAAAAAATGAATGCGTCTGAAGCCCTAGAACACGCCAGTGAACGCTTTGATGAGTTGGATAGAAGTTCCTATCCGTTTTGGTTGGTGGCGGTGATGGTGGGTGTGGCGTGTGCATGTTTTGCCCATTTGGCAGGCGGTGATGTGCTGGTAGTGTCTTTGACATTTTTGGCGGGTATGTGCGGGCAGTTGGTGCGGTATTATATGACCAAACTTTTTTTTTAATCCTTTTGTGGTGACGGGTTGTACTGCTTTTTGTGCGTCTGTGATTAGCAGTTTGGGGCTGTTGGTCGGTTTTGGCAATGACCCACACATTGCGATTGCGTCCAGCATTTTGTTACTTGTGCCAAGTTTTCCTTTGATAAATTCATTTTCGGATATGTTAAAAGGTTATATGAATATGGGGATTGGTCGGTTTATGTTTGTGATTATTTTGACATTATCGGCAGGAATCGGCATTAGTTTGGCATTGTTATTATTACAAATTCGCCAATGGGGAATTTCCTAATGGATATCCATGTGTTAAAACTGTTAGAAGCGGTATTTTACGCATCGCTCATGACGTTGGGCTGGAGCTTGATGGTAAATGTGCCAAAAATGCACCTGTGGAAATGTATCGTCATTACCATTGTTGGCTTTGGCTCTCGCAATCTGTGGCTACAACTTGGCATGAATATGATAAGTGCCAGTTTTGTGTCTGCCATGATGATGGCGTTTTTGGCGGTGTATTTTGCCAAACGCTATTTGGTTACGCCAAAGGCGGTGCTTGTCCCTGCCATGCTGTGCATGATGCCCGGTGTGCCTGCGTACAAGGCGATGTTAAGCCTTGTACAGCTCGGCATTGACGGCTACAATCCTGTGCTATTTTCACAAATGATGGATTATGCGTTAAACGCTTTTTTTACCACTTTGGCGTTGGTGTTTGGGCTGTCGTTACCGTCCACCATCGTATATAGAAAAGAGCCGATTTTGTAAGAACCTGTATCAAAGCTAGAAAAAACCCATTAACTATCCAATTTTTGCGTTTCAAGTCGTTGTAAGTCTTGCTGATTTTCCACTTTGATTTGACTGGTTGGCAAGGCATTTTTCAGCCCAACTTCATTCATAATTTCGGCAATACGAATAATCATACTGGTTTGTTTTTCATAAAATTCCATCACACCTTTGACTTCAAAATAAGTTCGCACTTCAATAATATACGCATCTTGCTGAGTGGCTGATATGCGTACTTGATTCCAATTACTGTTGGTATTTGGGTGATTAACGATATAAATTTGCACTTCTTCAATAAATTCACGCAATTTATCAGCATCGCTGTCCCTTGAAATATAAAACAATTGATTAAAATGAAACATATCTCGTTTGGTATAATTTTCAATACTCATAGACGAAAAACTACCGTTTGGAATGGTTACAAGCGTGCGGTCTAAGGTGCGTAAACGTGTAGAACGAATGCCGATATCTTCCACCGTGCCTTCTTGACTGCCAAACACACAATAATCACCCACACTGACAGGTTGGTCTGCGACCAAAGACACACTACCGACCAAGTTTTCAATGGTTTTTTGTGCACCCAATGCCAATGCCAAACCACCAATCCCCAATGCGGTTAAACCTGTTGTCAAATCAAAGCCCAAATTACCCAAAATGACAATGGTTGCCAAAATTAACAACAAGGCTTTTATCACTTTTCGCATCAAATTTAGCACGGACAAGCGTTCTGGGTGATTGTTTTCACTGGCATAACGCTCCAGCGGTGTAAAAATAATGTCCAAAATTCGCAAAAACAACCAAACCGATGCCACCCATGACAAAATCTCTGCCATACGTTCTACAACATTTCGCACCACCAAATTAATACCGACAACCAGCATTAACTCTTGAATGATAATCCCTGTAAAAATCATCGCCATCGGCACAATCACACGCTTATCAATCGGAATGCTACGCACAGTCCCATCGTCCAACTTTTTGCGGTGCGTCGCTTGATAAACCACACGAAACAACGCATACAACACCCAACTAATCATCACCGACAACAAATAAGTGATAACAAATACCACAATCACTGCCAAAATATGCCCAATGCTATAGCCTTTGATTTCTTGATTCACCAAATCTTCTGGCACATATTTTTCAACAAAAGTTGGCTGTAATGAACTTTCTACTTGTTGCAATGCCGTTAATGTGCGACTCGATACCAACCAAACTTGCGTACCATCGGACAATTTTACCCGTTCAACCAAAATATCGGCTTTTTTATTGGTACTTGCAGGATTGCTTAGGCTAAATTCGCCCACTTTATCCAAGGTAGGGGCAAGTTTATCATTAAGATTACCCGAAGGCTCATTGCTAATTTGCAACTCATTGGCAATTCGTCCACCTGTGTCAAGGGCAGTTTTGATTTCACCCACCACTTTCTCTGCAATTTTTTTTACTTTTTAAATCCAAATAATTGCTTGCCAATTCGCTGTCATTTTGTGCCAAAGCTTTTAACAAACCTTGCACAGTCCCCCTTGGTGTATCACGCCCAAAAGTATCCTGCGTACTGGTATCCGCAGGGGCAGAAGCTACCGTATCTGCAACAGCAACTGACGGCATCACACCACCCAAAAACATCGTCATCATCAACGATACAGCCACAAAAAAACGAATAATTGGTTTTATGAAAAAAAACTGCACAACAACCTCAGAAAAAATAAAAATAATCGGCTATTGTAACCAAATATTTTTTTGATGAATAGTTGCAAATTGTGAGAAGTTTTACCAAATCGTAACCAAAATTTGTCAAATTTTTTGTAAAAAAAGACAAAATATGGGCGAAAAATTTGTATTTTCATCGGTTTTTTGCTATAAAATTTAATTTGAAAATGCTAAAATAGCAACCGATTATATTTTTAAAAACATTTCATAACAAAACACAAAAAATATTGAGAGATTATGTTTAATTTACACCCACAACTTGCCAAAGATACCTTTTTGGTTGGCGAATTTCCGCTTTCAACGTGTCGTTTGATGAATGATTGCCAATTTCCTTGGCTGATTTTAGTACCACGAGTTGCAGGGGCAAAAGAGTTGTATGAACTTAGCCCAAGCGACCAAGCCCAGTTTTTGCGTGAATCTAGCTGGTTATCTAGCCAGCTTGCTAAAACGTTTCAAGCGGACAAAATGAATATTGCAGCGTTGGGCAATCAAGTGCCACAGTTGCATTTTCATCATATTGTACGTTATCAAAATGATGTAGCTTGGCCAAATCCTGTGTGGGGCAGACCTGCTATCCCCTACACCCCACAAGTGTTGAGCCATATGCAGCAGACCTTGATGATGGCGCTGCGTGGGCATCGTGATATGCCATTTGACTGGAAAATGTCCGTTTAAAACCTAAATTTTGGTGTACACATGTGACTTTATCTATTCCAAATTTTTTGACAGCATTACGCAAGATTCGTTATCCTGAGCTAGTTTTGTTACTAGCTTTGTCTAGTTATTTTGCGAGCTTATCTTTAAATAAAGTACATTTGTTTGGTTTTATTGGACTGACTATTTTTAGCTTAATTTTGTTTGTTATTTCAACCATCAAAAGTCGCAATATTATTTTTGATACGCTCAGTTTGTTGGCGATGGCAGTTTGTCTAGGGTTGCTTCAATTTTACAACTATATGCCATCTGCTTACTTGTGGTTGATGTTTTGCTATCGCTTATTTTTAATTAACAAAAAATTTATATTACCATTATTTATTGCTTCGGTTGCCTTGATTGGGTTTATTCTTTTAAGTTTGTACAATCAAGATTTTTTAATGGTATTATCAACAGATGAACGCAAAATCGCAGATAATATTGCCGTTTCTTTTACTACTTTAGCAATTTTTCAACAAATGTGGTATTTGATTAATCGCATTCAAAGCTACAAAAATAAGTTTGTTGAGCAAAATTCCCGTTTAACAACTTTTGTCAGTGTTACGAACAAATTAACCAGATTTTTACCACCACAAGTTTGGCAACCTATTGTTAAAACAAACTCAACTGTACAAGTTATCAATCAACGTAGAAAATTAACGATTTTTTTCTCGGACATTGTTGGTTTTACCGAATTATCTGATAAAATTAGCCCAGACCATTTAGCAAATATTCTCAATACGTATTTGATAGCATGACAAAAATCACCAAAAAATACGGTGCAACACTGGATAAATTTATTGGTGATGGCTTATTATGCTTTTTTGGCGATGAAGCCAATAGTAATGAACGCAATGATGCATTACGCTGTATTGCGATGGCGATTGAAATGCGAAGAGAAATGCAAGTTTTGCGTCAGCAGTGGCGATTACTTGGTTTTGATGGGCTACAAATAAGAATGGGGATTAATACAGGTTATTGCTATGTCGGCAATTTTGGTAGTAGCAATCGTATGACTTATACGCTTATCGGCAAAGAAGCCAATTTTGCATCACGCCTTGAATCTGCTGCTAAACCGAATCAGATTTTGATTAGCGAAAGCACATATAATCTAATTTCGCACAAACATACCTGTCGTATGGTCGGACAAGTACGACTAAAAGGCTTACAGCAAGTCGCCAATGTTTGGGAAGTGCTAGACCCACAACAAGGCGATAACAATGATAAATGGGTGGATTATCAGTTAGATGGTTTTAACTTGCATTTGAACTTTAATGATATTCGTAACTATGATAAACGCACGATTATTAATCATCTGAACCACGCCTTAGATTTGGTGGACAAAAAGATGGACTAAATAAAATTTAGCCCAAATTAAATATCATATTAA
>CAKMOY010000133.1 GCA_927911235.1 uncultured Moraxella sp. | reverse complement strand
AAGCTTAATCCACTATCTAAAGTTGACAAACAAGCCAATCGAGAATTAGCTTCTGAACGGGTAACCAATGAACATGTTATCGGCAAAATCAAACGTTTTAAAATCCTAGCCTGTCGTTATCGTAATCGCAGAAAACGCTTTTGGCTTAAGGGTTTAAATTTGATTTGTGCCATTTATAATTTCGAGTTGGGTTAGTTTGGAAAGAGGTCTAATGAAATTGCCATTTTTTTATACCTTTTGAATGTTTAACAAAATAAAAGATTGTGTTGTGATTTTTTAATCAAAACCAAATAAAAATTGATTTATCTTATCAAATTCGTGGGCGTAACGCACGTATTTTTGTCAAAATTTTGATAATAATTTTTTTGACAAAGGCTATTTTTTTGCTATTATTGTTAGGTTAAAATTTACTTGGCAAAATAAGAAGCATTCTGATGAAAAAACAACCGATTTGTTTGGCAATTTTAGGACTTGGCACAGTTGGCACAGGCGTTGTCCAACTACTAGAGAGTAACCTTGGCGAAATCACTCGCCGTACTGGACGTGAAGTAAAAATCACCCACGTTGGCACACGCAGACAGCGTGATGACATTGATAAAACTATCAATCAATCCGCCGATTTGATGAATATCGTTACCCAAGATGACGTGGATATCGTCATTGAAGTGATGGGTGGCACGACCACCGCCAAAGACGTGATTATCCATGCGATTAAACATGGCAAACACGTTGTAACCGCTAACAAAGCCCTACTTGCCGAACATGGCAACGAAATTTTTGCACTGGCAGACGAACATAATGTCAAAGTCGCTTATGAAGCGTCGGTTGCAGGCGGTATTCCGATTATCAAAGTGGTGCGTGAAGCTTTATCAGCGAACAAAATTGACTGGTTGGCTGGCATTATTAACGGTACAGGCAATTTTATTTTGACCGAAATGCGTGAAAAAGGACGTGCTTTTGATGATGTGCTTGCCGAAGCCCAAGCCTTAGGCTATGCCGAAGCTGACCCTACTTTTGATGTAGAAGGCATTGATGCGGCGCACAAATTGACCTTACTTGCGTCTATTGCTTTTGGGATTCCGCTACAGTTTGACAAAGTGTATTGCGAAGGCATTACCAAAATCACCACCCAAGATGTCAAATATGCCGAAGAATTGGGCTATCGTATCAAACATTTGGGCTTTGCGGTTCGCCGTCAATTAGCCAATGGCGAAGAAGGCATTGAACTGCGTGTACACCCAACGTTAATCCCAGATGACGAACTGCTTGCCAATGTCAATAGTGTCAAAAATGCTGTTTTGGTAGATGCTCACCCAGTCGGTCAGACTATGTATTACGGTGCGGGGGCAGGTGCAGGGGCGACTGCGTCAGCGGTGATGGCTGATGTGATGGATTTGGTGCGAGCATTAAGCTGTCCATCGGCAGAAACTGCCAATTCAAACCTTGTGCCACATTTGGCATTTTTACCGCAAAATCTTGACAACACTCGTATTTTATCGGCTGATGAGATGATTTCTGGTTATTATTTGCGTGTGCAAGTCAAAGATGATGTCGGCGTTTTGGCAAAAATCACCCAAATTTTGAGCAAATCTGACATTAGCATTGATGCGATTTTACAAAAACCTGCTCACGAACTTGGCGAAGTGCCTGTTATCATCATGGTAGACCCTGTGATGGAGCGTAACATGAACGAAGCAATTACCAAAATTGAAGCCCTAGATAGCGTGGTGGATAGCGTGATTCGGATTCGCCTTGATGAATTGATTGAGTGATTTTGCTAAACAGTATTATTAATAAATATTATTAATAAGTAAAAAATATGAACAACATTACCCAACTTGACCCAAAAAATGTTTGGCAATGGTTTGCCAACATTTGTGCTATCGCTCACCCAACTTTTCACGAAGAAAAGCTGGCTCAATACTTTATTGACCGCGTCAATAGCGATGGGCAACAATATGGTTTAAGCATTGAAAAAGATGCTGTTGGCAATTTGCGTATCAAAAAACCAGCTACCAAAGGCATGGAAGACCACGCACCTGTCGCCATTCAAGCCCACTATGACATGGTCGCCCAAAAAAGGGGCTAACTCTACCCATGACTTTAGCACCGACCCCATTCAGACGCACATCAAAGACGGCTGGGTATGGGCGAATGACACTACACTTGGAGCGGACAATGGCATTGGGCTTGCGATGAGCTTGGCGGTGGCATTTAGCGATGATATCGCTCACCCACCGTTGACATTGATAATTACCAGCGAAGAAGAAATTGGCATGGGCGGGGTGCAAGGTTTGGCAAAAGAATGGCTGGATATGCCGTATTTGTTAAACCTTGATTCTGAAGACAGTGGTGAGCTTTTTATCGGCTGTGCAGGTGGTCGTGATGTAACTTTTAGCCAAACCTATCCCACTCAAGCATTGACCGACAATACATCAATTTTACAGCTCAAAATATCAGGGCTACGCGGTGGACATTCTGGCATTGACATTAATAAAGGCGTTGCCAATGCCAATTTGTTGTTAAACCGAGTTTTGACAGCGATTTTTGCCAAAGCAAATTTTGAGCTTATCTCGCTGTATGGCGGTACATTACGCAATGTGATTACCAGAGATACCTACGCTATCTTTGTCGGTGATTTTGACCGCCTAAACCCACTAGTAAAACAACAAGCCGATATTATCAAGCAAGAACTGCAATTTGCCGAAGAAAATCTTAACATTGAACTTGTTAAAATTAATCTTGATGATATCAACACTCTACAACAAAACCATAAAAAATCAAACAAAAACAATAGCTTGGAAAATCCGACTTCTCCACCAACAGTCGCCAATGCGACAACAACAAAAAGCATTTTAAACTTGATTAATGCCATTCCAAACGGCGTTATCCGCATGAGTGATAGTTTTGTTGGTGTGGTGGAAACGTCCATCAGTATGGGAGTGGTACGCTTTCACAATGGCGAATTAAGCGTCAAATCCTTAATGCGGTCTTTGGGCGAAAACCCAAAAAGATGCCCTAGCCCAAAAACTGACCTCTTTGGCAGAGCTATCAGCGGTGAATATTGCTTTTAGTGCCGATTATCCGGGGTGGCAACCTGACCCAAATTCGTATCTATTGGCAAAAGGGAAAGCCATTTTGACCGAATATTTTGGGCAAGCCCCAAAAATCCAAGTCATTCACGCAGGTCTAGAGTGTGGCTTTTTAAAAGCCAAAGCCCCACAGATGGATATGATTTCGTTTGGCCCGAACATTCGTGCCGCTCACTCGCCAAAAGAACGAGTAGAAATCGCAAGCGTTGCCCAAAATTTTGAAATTTTATTAAAATTTTTGGCACAAATACCCAAACAATAGCCAACCATCATTGCCATCAACCCGTTTTGATGGCTTTTTTTGAGTATTTATCATTTTATCTACTATTTCTCAAATTTTGTAACAAAAAAACAAGGAATTTTTTATGAATTGTGGTATGTTATCTTCGTAAAAATCCTCTTTAGATTTTATAAAATTATAAAACAGGTGTACTGTGAATTTATTTGAAATTTCCATCACGATTTTGGCGTTAATTTTAACGTCAAGTTTTTTTTTCTATTTCTGAGATTGCTTTGGCAGGGGCAAGACGTATCAAACTCAAACTTTTGTCCGAATCTGGTGATACCAGAGCCGACAAAATTTTACATTTGCAAGAAAATTCTGCCGACTTTTTTGCCACATCACAAATCGGCTTAAATGCGGTGGCAATTTTGGGTGGTTCGGTCGGTGAGTCAGCGTTACGCCCCTATTTCCAAGCGTTTCTTGGCAAATTTTATCAAGGGGCTTGGTTAGAAAATCTTGCGTTTTTTACGTCTTTTATTTTTGTAACGCTGTTATTTATTTTGTTTGCCGATTTAATCCCCAAACGTATCGCCATGATTAGCCCTGAAAAAATGGCGTTGGCGGTGATTAATCCTGTGTTAGTATTGATAAAAATTTGTCAGCCATTGGCTTGGATTATCAATGGTTTGGCAAATTTGATTTTTCGCATTTTTAAGGTCAATACTACACGTGAAGAAAATATCACCTTTGACGATGTGTCTGCTATCGTGGATGCAGGGGCGGAAGCGGGCGTTGTGTTGCAACAAGAACAACATTTTATTGAAAATGTGTTTGAGTTAGAAGAGCGTACCGTGCCGTCATCAATGACATTGCGTGATGATGTGGTGTTTTTTACGCTGGGCGAGCCTGCCGAGAGTATTCGCCAAAAGATTGCTGAATATCCGTATTCCAAATTTTTGGTGTGTAATGGCACGATTGACCATGTGATTGGCTATGTGGATACCAAAGATATTTTGGTAAAAATCATGAGCAATCAAGCCCAAATTCAGCTTAACGAAACGACCATTCGCAATGTGTTAATCATTCCTGATACCTTAAAATTGTCCGAATTGTTAGACCGTTTTCGCTCAAGCAAAGAAAAATTTGCGGTGGTGATGAATGAATACGCCCTTGTGGTGGGAGTGATTACACTGTCGGATATCATGATGACGGTGATGGGCGACTGGGTTACACCGATAGACGATGAACAGCAAATTATCCAACGTGATGAAAAGTCTTGGCTAATTGATGGCGTTACACCGATTGAAAATGTAATGCACGCTTTGGATATTGACGAATTTCCTGATTGGGATAATTATGAAACGATTGCTGGCTTTATGATGTACAAACTCCGCAAAATCCCCCGCCCTGCTGATTTTGTGGAATATGAAGGCTATAAATTTGAAGTAGTGGACATTGACCATCACAAAATTGACCAGTTACTCGTTACCCAATTGCCTGTGCAAATGAAAGAAATCATTGAATAATGAATACTTATTATCATTATTTACGCCATAAATTTTTTATAAACCACATAAAAAACCGCCCTTAGTCAAAACTTTGGGCGGTTTTTTTAACAATTAACAAACATTAGTTATCTAATTTTTCTTTCAAAACTTTCAAATCAGGATATGACAACTCAATATCATATTCTTGATGATTTTTTACCGCTTCAATACTCAATGATGGCTTGCCATGATAATCATCAGCATCAATATCTAATACTCGATAACCTTTGGCTTGTAATTGCTTGATGGCTTTTTGTTTTATCGCAGGATAATTCGCATCACGCAAAATTTTGTATTCAATTTCATCATCATAATCGGCATGAGCGACACTGGCAAACATCATTGGTAACGCCATTAAGCTGCAATTGCGATTTTTTTTGTTAAACATAACTGTTTCCTTATTTAAAATAAAATTAAAAATTGCTTATTGAATGTAAAGCCATCATATAATATAAAATTCAAAACCTTTTCACAAGTCAAAATACCTATTTTTACCCCAATTGTTGCCAACGACCAACAGACAATTACCAACTATTTACAAAAATCCTTGTTTAGTCCATTTTTTGTAATAAATTGCAATTCTTTTTTTAAATATTAAAAAAAAATTAATCGTACAATTTTGGTTGTTTTTTCGCCTTTTTGTCCTTATTTAGGCTATAATTTAGCATTATTTTAACAAAAATGAAGGCAACAATATGGCTTTTAACAGTATTCCAGAAATTATAGAAGACATCAAAAACGGCAAAATGGTGATTTTGATGGACGATGAAGACCGTGAAAATGAAGGCGACATCGTCATGGCATCTACCCATGTCAAACCGTCCGATATCAACTTTATGATTACCCATGCTCGTGGCTTGGTGTGTTTGACGATTACCCAAGAACGTGCCAAACAGCTTAATTTGCCGTTAATGAGCGACAATAATGGGGCAAAATTTAGCACCAATTTTACCGTATCCATTGAAGCTGCCGAAGGCGTAACCACAGGGATTTCGGCGGCTGACCGTGCCATGACTATTCAAAAAGCGGTCGCCCCCACTGCAAAACCAACCGATATCGTGCAACCGGGGCATATTTTTCCGATTGTTGCCAAAAAAGGCGGTGTGTTGCACCGTGCAGGACATACCGAAGCGGGCTGTGATTTGGCACGATTGGCGGGGGTTGAGCCGTCTGCGGTGATTTGCGAAATTATCAAACCTGATGGCGAAATGGCTCGCCGTGATGATTTGGAAATTTTTGCAAAAGAACACGGCTTAAAAATCGGCACTATCGCTGATTTAATCCAATACCGCATGGCAAACGAACAAACCGTAGAAGAAACCGCCCATTTCCCTGTTCAGACCGAATTTGGCGAATTTATGTTGTATCGTTTTTGCGAATATGGCTCAGATGATGTGCATTTTGCCCTTGTCAAAGGTGAGCCGAAAGACGGCTTGACGACCGTGCGTGTACATAGTTTTGAGCCATTGCGAGATTTGTTTAGCATTATGAGCAACACAGGCAAAAGCAACTGGAGTATCCACTCAACGCTGGGCGAGTTGGCAAAATGCGAGCGTGGCGTGTTTGTCTGGGTGGGGCATGGCGATGAGCTAGACCTTGAAACCGCACTTGATAACCTAAACCAAGACGAGCCGACACCAAAAATCTACAAACGTCAGCCGTATAGTACTATTGGCGTTGGGGCTCAAATTTTGCGTCATTTGGGCGTACATGATATGCGATTGTTGTCTAGCCCTGTCAAGTTTAATGCCTTGTCGGGTTTTGATTTAAATATTGTAGAAACAGTGCAAAATCGTTAAAATCTGTCTTACTATAGTCAAATCAATTTGTTTTAATACAAGGAAAGCAATCGAAGATAGTACAAGTAGTACAGCAAGCGAGCTTGACGCAGTATTAAAGCAAATTGAAAAGACTATTACATCAAAAACTGCTTAACTATCTGCCTATATTGTTAAGCAGTTTTTTATTGTGGTTAAAATTGTTTGATTGTTTAAATCATTAACAACAAAAACTTGTTGAATATTTCTTTCGGTTAAAGTATTGGCAATGCGATTTTGCAAAACAATATAAGCAAAATCATTTTCACTAAGCTGATGATTTTTAAGTAAATTTTGCCAAAATTGCCAAGCGGTCATACTGCTGATTAACACGATTTTTTTATCATTTTTTTGCCAATTTTTGATAAAATTTTCAAAAATCATCTCACTTTTTTTATCAAAAATCCGCTCATAAAAATCAATCGTATCCACGATAATTTGCCGATTTTCTAGCGTGTTTTTTAATAATTCTCGTCCGTCCTTGCCTTTGATGATTAAAATTTTATCGCTGTTTTGCAAAGTTTGCACGGCAGGTAATTGTAACATACCTTCATTATTTTCGGGCAAATTAAACTGACTTGGAGTAATCGTATTGGGATTTTTGCCAAAAAGTGCGAAAAATTTTTGTGTAAAAATCTCTGCGGTTTTTTGTCCAACAGCAATAAAAGAAAGGTTTACCAATTTTTGACAATCATTTTGATGAAAATTTTGCAAAAAATAATCAACGGCAGTTTCACTTACCAAAATGATGTGTTTATAGTCATTAATTTTTGCCAATTTTTGCGTGTCATTGTCATCAAGTTTACATTTAACCAATTCAAGTAAAGGCAAATCAAGGACGCTAAATCCTTGATTTTTCAAAAAACTGCTTAAGTTTTTGGCTCGGTGTTGAGGGCGTGTGTTGATAAAAATCATTACGAATTATGATAAATTTCCGCCAAAATTTTATCCGCCCCTTGTGCGATTAGCTCTTCGGCAACGACAATGCCCATGCTCTCGGCAATTTGTTCATCTATCATTGCCTGTGTATTTGGGTCAAGCAGGGCATTGTGATGTTCAGATTTTAACAAAATTTTGCCGTCCACACTGCCCACACGCCCACGCAACCAAATTTGCCCATCATGCACGGTAGCAAATCCTGCAATCGGCACTTGACAGCCCCCTTGCAAATGGCGGTTCATCGCACGCTCGGCAAGTACGCAGATTTTGCTAATTTCATGATTTAAAGGTTTTAACAAATCCAAAATCTCGTCATCATCGGCACGGCATTCTATCGCCAATGCCCCTTGCCCCACCGCAGGTAGGCTCACGTCTGTGTCAAGCTCGTGGCGAATGCGGTCGGTTAGCCCAAGTCGTGTTAGCCCACTTGTCGCCAAAATAATCGCATCATATTCGCCATTGTCCAGCTTTGATAGGCGTGTGCCAACATTACCACGCAAACTCACGATTTGTAAATCTGGGCGGTACTGCTGAATTTGGCATTGACGGCGTAGGCTTGATGTGCCAAGTTTTGCACCGATTGGCAAGTCGTCTAGCGTGGCAAAATGGTTTGATACAAACGCATCGGTCGGCTGTTCACGCTCGCAGTACGCCCCAAGCGTTAAGCCGTTTGGCAACTCCATTGGCACGTCTTTTAACGAATGTACGGCAATGTCGGCTCGTTTGTCAAACAAGGCTTGTTCCAACTCTTTGACAAATAAGCCTTTTCCGCCAATTTTGGCAAGCGGTGTGTCAAGGATTTTGTCGCCTTTGGTGGTCATGGTCAAAAGCTCAATGGTCAAATCTGGGTAAAGCTGTTCAAGGCGTGCTTTGATATGTTCAGCTTGCCATAGGGCAAGTGGGCTTTGAC
Source organism: uncultured Moraxella sp. (assembly GCA_927911235.1). Lineage (GTDB taxonomy): Bacteria > Pseudomonadota > Gammaproteobacteria > Pseudomonadales > Moraxellaceae > Faucicola > Faucicola mancuniensis. The sequence goes on along the minus strand of CAKMOY010000133.1, from coordinate 5,603 downwards.
GTGTGGCGATTTTTAGGATCTTCATGTTATCGTTCTCAAAATTAATGATTCATTTTTTTAAATTATTTGTAAAAAATGCCTAATAGTTTTCACTATAGGCATTTGTGTGTTTTGATGGCATAAATTTGTTTTACATAGATTGTACTTTGTCACGCAAAACAGGTAAATGTCTGCGACTAATCGCCAAGCGTTCGTCAATATTTTTAAATTTGACTTGATATTGACCTTGGTCTACCGCTTCTAGCATTTCAACATAATCAAGATTAATCAAGGCATTACGATGAACACGGAAGAAAATATTACCAAATTCTGCTTCAAGCTCTTTTAAGGTTTCATCAAATTAAGACTGTGCCATTTTTGTGGCGAACTTGAACATATTTTTGGTCGGCAGTAAAGTAATAAATATCTGCCAATGGAATCAGTTCAATACCACGATGGGTGCGAGCGGCGATATGTTGGCGAGTTGCCTGTGCCATTGGGTTTTCAAGGCGACGAATTTCATTTAACTGGGCCGAATTTAACGTGGTAGCACGAGATAACGCCTCTACCAGCTCTTCTTTGTTGGCAGGTTTTAACAGATAACCAATCGCATTGGATTTAAAGGCAGCAATTGCATAATGGTCATATGCGGTTACAAAGATAATGGCAGGTGGCTGTGGCAGTTCGTTCAGCTCTTTGGCACAACGAACACCATCCATCTCTGGCATACGAATGTCTAACATCACGACATCTGGTGTCGTTTCTTTGACACGCTCAATGGCTTCAATGCCTGTGGTAGCTTGAGCGACAACTTCATGCCCTTCTTCACGAATAATACGGCTTAGGCGTTCACGAGCTAATGGCTCATCATCACAGACTACAACTCTCACAACATGCTCCTTTTTAAATTCTTGCTATCAATTTTTTAAGTTAGCCTAATTTGTTCATTTTGTTCATTAATCAAAAAACAGTTAAGTTTACCATTTTACATTCTATCATAATTTAATTGACTTAACAGTATTTTTTTTTGCTATTTTAGAGCTAAAAAGCCAAATTTACTCAACCATTTTTGACAAAACAAAAAACGCCCACAACGCAGGCGTTTTTATTCACTTTTAAACTAATTAATTTTTGTCTTTTTTGGTCATTTGTTCAAAAAATTCATCATTGGTTTTTGAATCTTTGAGTTTATCAAGCAAAAATTCGGTCGCTTGAATCTCGTCCATTGGGTGCAATAGCTTACGCAAAATCCACACTTTACGCAATAAGGCTTCGTCCATCAGACGCTCTTCACGGCGAGTGCCAGATTTTTTGATATTAATCGCAGGGAACACACGTTTTTCAGCGATTTCACGTTCAAGGGTAATTTCTTGGTTGCCCGTTCCCTTAAATTCTTCAAAAATCACGCTGTCCATCTTAGAGCCTGTGTCAATCAAAGCGGTAGAAATAATCGTCAAACTACCGCCTTCTTCCACATTACGAGCCGCCCCAAAAAAGCGTTTTGGACGCTCCAACGCATTGGCATCGACACCACCTGTCAAAACCTTGCCCGATGACGGAATCACCGTATTATACGCACGAGCTAGACGAGTGATACTGTCAAGCAAAATCACCACATCTTGCTTATGCTCAACCAAGCGTTTTGCCTTTTCAATCACCATTTCAGCCACTTGCACATGGCGAGTTGGCGGTTCGTCAAAGGTTGATGCCACCACTTCGCCACGCACAGTGCGTTGCATTTCGGTCACTTCTTCTGGGCGTTCGTCAATGAGCAAAACAATCAGATGACATTCTGGGTTATTTTTGGTGATGGATTGGGCGATTGATTGCAAAAGTACGGTTTTACCTGCTTTTGGCGGTGCGACAATGATAGAACGCTGTCCCTTGCCAATCGGTGCGATTAAGTCAATGATACGCCCTGTCAAGTCTTCGGTTGTGCCATTGCCGATTTCTAATTTTAATTGTTCGGTTGGGAAAAGTGGTGTTAAATTTTCAAAAATTAACTTATGGCGAGAGCGGTCTGGCGTGTCAAAGTTGATTTCGTTCACTTTTAACAAAGCAAAATAACGCTCAGAATCTTTGGGCGGACGAATCGTCCCTGCGATAGAGTCGCCTGTTTTTAGGTTAAAACGGCGGATTTGGCTAGGGCTAACATAAATATCGTCAGGACCTGCAAGGTATGAACCTTCTGATGAACGCAAAAAACCAAAACCATCTGGCAAAATCTCAAGCACGCCATCACCAAAAATCGCTTCGCCGTTTTTGGCATGAGTTTTTAAAATAGCAAAAATGATGTCTTGTTTGCGGTTACGAGCCATGTTTTCAAGTCCCATAGACTCACTGATTTGTATCAGCTCCGCCACAGACTTGCGTTTTAATTCGGTTAAATTCATAAATATATCGTCATTGATAGTATCAGTAACTTTGGGCGTGCCAGATTTTTAGCAACCATTTTTATACAATCATTGACAAATGTTGATAAATTTGACTGCAAAAAATACTTAAGCAAACATTGCCAAAGTCGTTTTACATTGCGGGAAAGTTAGAAATGAACGTTGACACACGCCAACATTCCAAGAAAAGTATAATTATAAGAGCTATAATTATTTTGGTATGCACACTATAAAGGCGAAGCCCCAGTTTTGTCAATATTTTTATGGTATTTTGTAAATTTTGCCAAAAAATAAAAATCACCGCAAAAACGGTGATTTTTGTGGATTTAGCAAAAACAAATTATAAATGTTTGTTGATAAATGCTTGTAGTTGTGGTTTTGGCAATGCTCCTGCGACTGCGTCCACTTTTTCGCCACCTTTAAAGATGAAAAGTGCTGGGATACTGCGGATACCAAATTGAGCGGCAAGATTTGGGTTGCTATCCACATCAATTTTGACAATGCGGGCTTTACCGTCAAATTCGGTTGATAAATCGTCCAAAATTGGTGCGATAGAACGGCAAGGACCACACCATTGTGCCCAAAAATCTACCAAAACAGGGACATCTGATTTTAACACGGCTTGTTCAAAAGTGCCTTCATCGGCGTGAATTACATTTGACATAACTATTTTCCTATGGTTGGATTAAATTGTGCTTATTAAATTGGGTTTATTGTCAAAATTACCAATAAACCCTATCAATGATGATATTTTAAAAAACTTATCAATCAAAATTTTAGTGGCTTTGGGTAACGGCTTGTAACAGTTGTTCAGGTGGCAGATAACCGCCGATTTGTTGTCCACTTTCGGTAAAAATCGCAGGTGTGCCATTGATACCTAAGCCCACGCCAAGCTCGTGCAGACGGCGAACAGGGTTTTCGCACGCTGGGGCATTGACAGGTTCGCCAAGTTTGGCTTGGGTGATGGCTTTTTGGCGGTCAGGACTACACCAAATCGCTTCCATGATTGGGAAAGTTTGTTCACTACGAGGCCACGGCAAATAACGCACTTCAATGCCTAGACCGTTGATTTGGTCAATTTCGCTGTGCAATTTACGGCAATAGCCACAATCAGCGTCTGTAAAGGCATAAATCACGCCTTGGGTTTTGCCTTTGGCAGGAAAGATAATCATGTCTTTTTTGTCAATGCTGGCAAGGGTTTGCTTCGTGCCTTCAGCAACCAGTTTTGCCGAAATGTGTTCAGGCTGTGCATCGCCAACTTTGATAATATCGCCTTGTAACACGTATTGTCCTGTGTTATCGGTAAAAAATGCGGGCAAACCTTCGGCTTTTACCCAAAACATATTTGGCATACTCGTTGGCGTTACCGACAAAATTTTGGCATTAATGCCTGATTTTGCCAAATTATCGCTCAAGGTTTTTTGTAATTTGTCATCATTTTTGGCAGATGTGGCAGACGTGTTTTGAGTTGTGGTTGCTGTTGTGGTTTTTGACTCAGTCGTAGTTTTGGCATTGCTGTTATCACACGCTGATAAAGCAAAAATACTGGCAAATAATGCGGAAGTTAGGGCTGTTTTTTGCAAATTTTTACGAATATTTGACATAGATTTTGACATAGTGTTCTCAAAATAGCTAAAAGTAAAATGATTAGTATAAGTATAAAACGTTTTTCTTACAAATAATATGGGTTAATCGTTAAAATTTTACAGATATAATGCAAAAATGTCATTTAGATACAAATTGTTGCTTGTTTTCTGATGGTAAAATTGTAAACTAGGCTATCTTTTTACATAGATTCTATTTTTTAGCAACATTTTAGAGCATATTTAGAGAAAGTATATGGCTGGAGCAAGTTTATTAACGCTAATAGACGATATCAGTGTGATTTTAGATGATGTGTCAGTGATGACCAAAGTCGCCGCAAAAAAAAACCGTAGGCGTGTTAGGCGATGATTTGGCATTAAATGCCAACCAAGTCACAGGTGTCAAAGCTGACCGTGAAATTCCTGTGGTGTTGGGCGTTGCCAAAGGTTCGGCGATTAACAAAGTGATTTTAGCACCGTTGGCATTGATTATCAGTGAGATATCGCCCACATTGGTGACGATTTTGCTGATGCTTGGCGGTTTGTACTTATGTTTTGAAGGGGCTGAAAAAATTTTACACAAATTTTTGCACTCCAAAGGCGAAATTGACGAAGAACATCAAGCACACCTAAATGCCAATGCCGATGAAAACATTGATTTGGTCGCTTTTGAAAAAGAAAAAATCAAAGGTGCGGTGCGTACGGACTTTATTTTGTCTGCTGAAATTATCGTGATTTCATTAGGCACGTTGGCTGAAACAGCGACTTTGCTTGATAAAGCCTTGGTTTTAACCATGATTTCGGTGATTATGACTGTTGGTGTGTATGGATTGGTCGCAGGGATTGTTAAATTGGACGATTTGGGACTGCATTTGTTAAACAAATCTGATGATTTTTCCCAAAAAATGGGCAAGGCGATTTTGGCATTTGCACCGATGTTGATGAAATTTTTGTCAATCGCTGGTACGCTTGCGATGTTTTTGGTGGGTGGCGGTATCATCGCTCATGGTATTGGTTTTATCCATCATGGCATTGAGCATTTGGGGCAGATTTCTGGTATTTTCTCAAGCCTTACCACCAATATTTTAAATGGTTTGGTCGGTTTGGTAGCAGGTTTGATTGTCGTGGGTATTGTGACTGCTGTCAATAAAATACGTGGTAAAGCACACTAAATTGTATCCTTTAAAACTATCTCGTTAAAAAGGCGTTTATTTGATGATAAACGCCTTTTTTAATCCATATAACAACTAACCTTGCGTACTGTCGTTGTTATTGGCTTCGGCATTGGTTTCACTGTCTGCCTTGGTTTTTTGACAATCACCGCCGACTCGACTTTTTTACTGGTACGAGTTTTGGTTTTGGCGGGGGCTTTTTCCGCTTTTGGTTTGCGTGTGCGTGGTTTGGTTACTTTTGGGGTTGCCAAATTTAGCACCATACCGCCAGATGTTGGCATTTTGATTTGCCCTGCGACACTCTCAATCATGTTTTTGTAACTGGCAGGACTAGTTTTGCCTTTGGGATGTTCATCTTCGGTTTGGCTCAACGCTTGTGTTAATGCATTTTCTAGCTCTTCAATCGCTTGAGATAGTTCTTGTTGGAGCGTTTTTGTGTCATTGCCCAGCGTTTTCTTTTGCCACGTTGTCTTTTT
>CAKMOY010000132.1 GCA_927911235.1 uncultured Moraxella sp. | reverse complement strand
TTCTATCTTAACTCAAAATTAATAATCAAGGTTCTAGTTAAAAGTTTTTATAAAACTGTTTTATTTTTTAAATGATAAGACTATAATAAAAACCATCATTATTATCAAATATTTTTTGACAAAAGGTTTATCATGATTACATTACGCCAATTAGAATTCGCCCTTGCAGTCGCAAAATACAAGCATTTTAAACGTGCTGCCGAAGAGTGTAACATTTCACAATCCGCCTTAAGTCTTGGCATAGCCGAGCTTGAAAAACAGCTTGATACCCAAGTTTTTGAACGCAATAACAAACAAGTGTTGATTACACCGATTGGTGAAGAGATTTTGGAGCGAGCCAAACGCATTTTTTCGGAAGTCAATGATTTGATAACCAGAGCACAAACTCACCAAATGCCCCTAGCCTATCCGATGACGATTGGCATTATTCCCACGATTGCACCGTTTTTGTTGCCAAAAGTGTTGCCAAGTTTGCGTGAGCAGTTTCCCAATGTGCAACTGTCTATCGTGGAAGAGCAGACCGAGCGTCTGATTGAAAAAGTGCGTTACGGCACGATTGATACGGCGATTATTGCCCTGCCTTATAATACTGATGGGTTACTTGCGTTTGAGTTTTGGCAAGAGAATTTTTTGGCAATTTTTTCGGCAAATGACAGCCACGCCAACCAAAGCAGTATCAACGCTGATGACTTGTTGGATAGCAATTTGATGTTACTTGGCGAAGGGCATTGCTTGACCGACCATGCCTTGTCGGTGTGTCATTTGGACAAACAAAAGGTGAAAAACAGCTTTAGCGAAGCGAACCTTACCACCCTTGTGCAAATGGCATTAAGCGGTATGGGAACGACCCTTGTCCCACAAATGGCAGAAACCCAAATCCGCCAACAAAACCCTAACATTATCACCATTCCACTGGCAGAAGCAGGCCCGCACAGACGGCTGGCATTTATCACACGCTTAAACTATGCTAGGGTTGATGATGTGAATTTGTTGGGTAAAATTTTTGCCGACACCTTAAATAAATCGGAATAATGAATAAAACCATGCTAACGCTTTTACACACTTCGGATTGGCACCTTGGGCGTAACTTGCACGGCAAGCCACGTTATGACGAATTTTTTGCTTTTTTGCAATGGCAATTATCAACCATTCGTGAACAAAACGTTGATATTTTGCTCATTGCAGGCGATATTTTTGACACCAACACGCCAAACAACCAAACGCAACAATTGTATTATCAATTTTTGGGCGATGTCGCCAAAAGTGGCTGTCGTCATGTCGTCATTGTCGCAGGTAATCACGACTCGCCAAGTTTTTTGGACGCACCAAAATCTTTGTTAAAATTTTTAAACGTCCATGTTATCGGCACGGTTAATAACCATTATCTTGCCGATGAAGTGCTGATTTTGCACGATAAAAACCACGAACCAGAGATTATCATCTCGGCTGTGCCGTATTTGCGAGACCGTGATGTGCGACAAGTCGGCAGTGGCGAAACGTTGGCGGATAAAGAAAATCAGCTTGTTCACGGCATTCACACACATTACCAAAAGGTGAGTGAAATCGCCTTTGCCAAAAAACAAGCATTAGAACAACAATTTAACAAACAAATTCCGATTATCGCAACTGGACATTTATTTATGGTTGGCGGTCAAACGGTGGAAGGCGATGGCGTAAAAGATTTATACGTCGGTACGCTCGGTTCGGTAACGACGCAGATTTTTGAAACATCGGATAACCGTTATGATTATGTGGCGTTGGGGCATTTGCACGTGCCACAAATCGTTGGCGGTGATGAAAAAATTCGCTATAGCGGTTCGCCGATTGCGATGGGATTTGGGGAAGCCAATCAACAAAAGCAGGTAAATCTGGTGCGGTTTTTTGCGGATAAAACGTTATTAGCAAAGCCGATTTTACCACAAATCAAAACCTTAAAATCTTATCAAACTATTAAAAATAATAAAAATGACAGTTTAGATTTATTTAGTAATTCTGATAATGATGATGTGAATTTAAACCAACCGTATAATGTCGCTATACAAAATGATACGGTTATTCAATCGCTTGCTGTGCCTGTATTTCAGTCGCTTTGCAGCGTTAAAGGTGATTTGACAGAAATTAAAAAACAGCTTAAAATTTTGGTAAAAAGTCAAATAAAAGTTTGGATTGAAGTCAGTTATCAAGGCGATGATTTTGTCAGTGATTTGCGTGAACAAGTTGATGAAATCGTTAAAAATAGCAATGTTGAAGTGTTACGCACCAAAAATTTGCAGTTAAAAACACGCACCTTGCAAGCACAGGCGTTAGACGAAACGCTGGACGAATTGAACGAACATGACGTGTTTGAGCGGTGTATGACAGCAAATCAAGTGGCGGAGGCTGATAAGCTGATGTTGCTGGCAAAATATGCACAAGTGTTGGAAGATTTAAACATGGCTCATCAACCATCATAACAAACCAAAACCACACAAAAAGCCACATATTTTGAAATGTGGTTTTTTTGATAAAAAAATGTCATTGCGATTTCCATTTTACCCATTTTGCAACTTTAAGGCTGTTTATCCACGCTTTTGATTGTGGTGGTTGGGTAATTTTGTAGATGTTTATGCAAAATTCGGCGAAGCTCTAGCACCGCTTGCGGACTGGTATGCACATTGTGTTTGCCTGACAAGATTTTTTCGGATTCCACCCCTTTTAAACTGGCACTTTGATACGGCACAATACCATCAGACAGGCGTTCGGTCGCCCCTTCGCTGACTTGGGCGAGCAGATTATCACGCTCGGCAAGTTCGGCTTTGGCTTTATCAAGGCTGTTTTGGTTATAAATGGCAGTGATTGGCGTTGTCGCTTTTTGTGTGCTTGGCAAATCGTTTTGTTTCAGTTGTTGCTTGGCTTGCGTATTTAAGGCATCGTACAAATCTTTGTCATCGGTGGCAATCAAGGTATTGACAGCAACGTTTGGTTTGATTTTGACATCTTTGGTTAATCGCATAAAAAACGATTTGTCGCTTAATTGGCTTGCACCATTTTCCAAAAACAAACCTGCCAACGGATTGTTATTCAGTTGTGCATCAGTAAACAAGGCGTTGAGACTTGCGGTAACGGTTTTGACAAAACCTGCTGGAATACTGATAATTCGGCGTAAGCCACGAGTAAACCAACGGTCGGCATAGTCCGTCCCTTGAAACGGTGCAGAGATAAATACCGCTCGGTCAATCTCTAGCAAGGCTTGTAACGCTAGGCGTTTGCTTAATTCTAATTTTTCGTTGTCGCTTAATTTTTCAAAATTGCGATAAATACTTGGCAATTCACCACGATGAATATGATTTTCCACAATTTGCTTAAGATTTGGTGTTAAATCATCATCAGACACCAACATTCGCCCAATCACACCACCCATACTATGCCCAATGATGACTGCATGATGACTGGCATTGTCCTGTGCATTGGGATCAACATCATGAAAAGCGGTTTTAATCAGCTCGGCAATTTGATAACGATTTTCCAAAATCGGCACATTGGTCGGATAAAACATTTGCCAAACTTGATAATTATCACGCAACAATGGGTCGTTAAAAATATCATTGGTCAGCCGAATCCACGTATCTGGGCTAGATGCCAAACCGTGCAACATAATAATCACTCGTTTGTTCGGATTATACGGCTCAAGCATGAATAACTGTGGTTGGCTGTTTTGATAAGGCGAAGCGAGCATATTAAAAATACTCAAAGGCTCAAGGGCATTTTCCTTAATCCAAAGCCCATAAGGGGCAGAAAAATTGGCAGACAACGCAAAAGGTTTATCAAACAAATTGACTTGATTGACTTGATAAGGGTCATACAGATTTAATGAAAAATCGGTGGTTTTGATAAGATTTTCTAAACTATCGCCTTTGGGTGTCAACAGCACCGTAACAGGCAAATGACCCACTTTGTGAATACGTTCGCTCGGTGCGACATCATTTTGGCTGTTGTTCAAAATCTGATTACGAATAGATGTGGTATAACGGTCGTCCAAAATCGCCACATAGTTAATACCAAAGCCATCACGGCGACTAATACTATTTAGGTTTTTTAAATTAATTTGGTAGCTAGATACCAGTTTTCCTGTGTTTTCGCCTTTGACATTCAAATTCTCGTTGTTCAATTTTACCAAAATTTGATTGCCATTAATTTGGTAATGATTGATTAGTTTTTCTTCATAAAGCTCGTTTCCAAGTTCATCAATGGACGCATAGTACAAATCTTTGATTTGGGTATCACGCTCTTTTGGCAAATATAACAGCGAATTTGGCGTGGTGGTCGGCGTGTCTTTTAACATATCATACATCAAATAAATATACGAAAAACGCACCGCTTGTAACAAGTCATCTTGTTTTAAATTTAGACAACTCTTTGATTTATCAATATTTTTTTTGACTATCAATCGGCTGAAAATCTTTGGCAAAATCGGTCGCCAAAGTTTTGACATCGGCAACGCAGTTTTTGCCCTGCTCTTTTTGTTTGGCGGACGCAAAAAACAGCTCGGCAATCGCACCATACAAACCTTTGTCAGGTTGCACGCCCAAGTCGCTTTTTTGCAAGGTTACGATACAGTTTGGCATATTGACAAGACAGTCATTTTCATCAAGCCCTGCTTGTATCAGTCGGCTTTGGGTATCGCTACTTAGGCTTGAACCTGTCAAAACGCTAACACGCTCTTGTACCATAGCGGTGGTGGTGTTGCGTTTGGCAATTGGAGCTGTGCTACAAGCAGTTAGGCTAACACTCGCAAGCAAGCCAATACTCAATATTTTTTGACGAAAACACATCTTTTTCATACATTATCCAAATAAAAAACCATGCCAATTTTCATTATTATATGATAATTGACATGGTAAACCTATGTTTATGTGAAAAGTTTATTGTTAAAAATAACCGATAAATTAACGCACAACTTTGGCAGGGATTTTCCAAATATAATATTCACCACTATTCACAAGACGGATTTGCTCATCAATATATGGGTCGTTTGGATATTTGGCTTTAAAATCGTTTAGGCGTTGAATGGCACGCTCTTTTTTGTCGTTTAACAAATCGGCTTGGGCAAGGCTTTGTGTCGCTTCGCTAAAGCCCATTTTTTCGGCTTTTTCAAGGTATTTTGCCCCTTCGTCAAAAACCACCGCCTTCGGCTAACATTGCCCCATACAAAAAGTTGGCTTCTGCCGAGTTTTGGATTTTCATCGCACGAGTTACATAAGTGCTGGCTTTCACCGCATAATCCGAACCCAAATCCAAGTTACGAGCCATCGCATTCAATTTGGTGGCACGCAACAACACATCATAAGATGCATTGTTGGCTTGGGCGTACGGCTCAATCCAACTAGACAATTGTTTAACACGCTGAATGGTGTTGTAACGGTCGGTACGATTGACAAACACAGGCGGATAATGACGAGCCATTGGCGATGCATAGGCGATAAAATCATCAATCACGCTCACATCAATTTGGCTATCGTTAGCAGTCGTCTGTGGTACAACAACCGTTGGCACAGTGCTAACGTTGCTCAAACGCAAAGTCGGCTTTGGCACATTTGCCCCAAAATTATTGATATCCGTGCCAATCCACTGCATGGTTGTCGCCTTTGGATAGCTCACCGTTGTCAATGACAAGCCATTATCACCTGCCACTTGTGGGGCATTTTGGGCAGCCACTTGGCTAGCAGGTTGTTGCACAGGTGTTTTAACTGTTAAATCTTGTTGTCTTTTTTGTTGAACGTTTGCCTTTGTACTCGCAGGTTTTTGTTTCAAAACCGCTGATTGTGCAGGAAAAGCCAGTGTTAAAACGCCAATTGACAACAGCCCAGTAGCAGATAATTTGGCAAAATTTTTCATAAAAAATCCTTCAAAAGTCAACTTAAAAAAATTTAAAAAATAAATACGCACTATAATGCAAGATTTTTTACAAAAAATCAGTAATCATATTGTTATTTTTCCGTCATGATTGTAAAAATTGTGCAAAATTAGCCCAATTTTTTCAACGCCTGCACCGTCAATTTTACTGACACCGCCTGTCTTTGGCGTTACCACGATTTTACTGCTAATACGTTCTTTTAACGCAGAAATATGCGAAATCACGCCAATGAGCTTGCCCGACTGTTGCAATGTGGACAAGGTATCCAACGCCACGTCCAACGCTTCTTCGTCCAGCGTGCCAAAACCTTCGTCCAAAAACAACGAATCCACTCGCATCCGATGGCTCGCCATATTTGACAGCCCCAACGCCAACGCCAAACTGATAATAAAACTCTCACCACCAGACAAATTTTTACTCGTTCGTACCTGTCCGCCTTGATAATTGTCAATCACGTTTAACATCAACGGCTGTTCGCTATCAGCAATCAACAAATATCGGTCGCTCATCTTTTGTAACTGCTGATTGGCGTGGTTAATCATCATGTTAAAAGTCAAGCCTTGTGCAAAATTACGGAATTTTTTGCCATCGCTTGAACCAATCAGTTTGTGCAAATATTGCCATTCTTTTGCGTTTTGATTTTTTTGTTCAATTTGTGCGATTAAATTGGTTTGCGATTGTTTTACTTGTTGATTAGTGTTTAACATTTGTTCAACACTACCAAGTTTTTGTTCATTTTTGCTTAAATTTTGTTTTAGCTTTTCTAAATTTTCTAATAAAACGGTTAATGTCAATTCGGTACGTGGTTGATTAAGCAACAATTGTTGTTCATTTTTGGCTTGAGAAAGTAGCGTATCAAGGCGTTGCTGTTGTTCGTTAAGTGTGTTTGCTTGATTTTGCAAATCTTCACGCTCATCATCAGTTAGGCAAGCAGATTGATAATCGGCTAAATTAGAAAACTTAAGTTGATTAAATTTTTGCTGAATTTTGTCGTCAAGTTCGCTTTTTTGGGTGGTTAATTGCTCGATTAATAAGGTTAAACCGTCCATTTGCTTTTGCAAAATGTGTAAATGATTGGTCAAATCATTTACGGTTTTCTCGCCTTGTCGCCATGCGTCAAAATCTTGTTGTTTTTGTTGTAACAGTTGCTCGGCTTCGGCTTGTACGTTTTTATTACCGAATAATTGCTGGCGATTTTGCTGTAATGCTTGCAATTTTTTGGTTGAGTTGTTTCTGTTTTTGTTGGGCTTGTTGTTGATTATTTATCAAATTTTGTTCATCAGCCAATAAAGTCGCAATGCGTTTTTGACTTTCGCTAATTGGGTGAGAAAAATCATCAATTTCTTTTTCAAGCTGTTGATATTGTTGATGAAAATTTTGTAAATCATCAAGGCGTTTTTCAATCGGCACAAACATTTGTACAGATGGATAAAAATCTTGTGTCAAATCATCAACACGCTGTTGCAACTGCTGTTGTCTGTTTGCAAAATTGGCAAATTGTTGTTCAATCTCGTGCAAACGTGCTTGGTTGTACTGTTGTTCGCTTTGTCGTAAGGCTTGCTGATGTTGCTGTTGGTTGTATGTTTCGGATAAATTAGCAAGCATTTGTTGGTTATGTTGTTGCTGTTGTTGCAAATTTTCCACACTATTAAGACGTTGTTGCAAATTATTTAATTCATTATTTAAATTTAATAAATAATTATCTAATAATTGTAAAAAATCTTGTAATTGTGGGATAAAGTTTTGCCAATTTTTATCAGATTTTTGTTGATAAACATGGCTTAAATTTACAAAATTTTGTTGTAAATTTTGCCAATGAAGATTGATGTTAAAATTGTTTAATTGATTGATATTTGCTTGCATTTGCTCAATCAAAATATTATTTTTTTGGCGGATATTTTGTTGTTGCTCGTTTAAAAATTGCTGTTGATTTTGCCAATCGTTTTTATCAAGCGACAATTTTTGTAATTGTTCATTGTGATTGGCAAGTTGCTGTTTAGCAATAGCCAACGCTTGTTCTGTTTCGTCTGATGGATTTGGCGTATCGCTGGCAAAAGGGTGGCTGGTCGCACCGCACAACGGACACGGCTCGCCATCAACCAAACGGTGTCGCTCTTGGCTTAAATCCTTGATTTTGGCAAGTAGCAACGAATTGTGATTGAGCAAATTCACCTTTTCTTCTGCGTGCTGTTGCTGTAGTTTTTCGTGTTGCCAAGTAGTTTGTAAAGCGGTTAATTCGGCGGTGATATTATCAAATTTTATTGTGTTTTGTGTGTAAATATCCGTGTTATATTGCCATTCGCCAATGCTATTTTT
>CAKMOY010000131.1 GCA_927911235.1 uncultured Moraxella sp. | reverse complement strand
CGTTTTAAGGCACGGCATTCTAATTCAAAGCAATCACGGAAGTTTTCTGATACATAACGGCTTGCCCCACGGAAACCTAGCATTGGGGTTTTCTTTCTACAGGTTCGTACAGTTTTCCGCCGATTAGGTTGGCATATTCGTTGGATTTAAAATCACTCATACGCACGATAACAGGTTTGTCGTGGAAAAGCGCCGCAAGGGTAGAAATGCCTTCCACCAGTTTATCCACATAAAAATCAACAGGACTTGCGTAACCTGCGATACGCTCGTTAATCGCTTGTACGATTTCTCGTGGTAGGGTGTTCATGTTTAGCAAGGCTTTGGGGTGAACGCCAATCATGCGGTTAATGATAAATTCAAGACGAGCCAAGCCAATGCCTTTGTTTGGGGTTTGGGCAAAACCAAAGGCACGGTCAGGATTACCCACGTTCATCATGACTTTAAAGGCAAGCCCTGGCATAGAATCGATAGAATTGTTTTGGATTTTAAAGGCCAATTGACCTTCATAAATAAAGCCTGTATCGCCTTCGGCACATGATACGGTAACGTCTTGACCATCTGTTAAAAGTTCAGTTGCATTGCCACAGCCGACAATCGCAGGCACGCCCAATTCACGTGCGATAATCGCCGCATGGCAAGTACGTCCACCACGGTTGGTGATAATCGCTGACGCACGTTTCATCACAGGTTCCCAATCTGGGTCGGTCATGTCAGACACCAACACATCGCCGTCTTGGACTTTGTCCATTTCGTGAACAGAATTGACGATACGCACTTTACCTGCACCTATACGCTGACCGATTGAGCGACCTTCACAGATAACTTCACCTTTTTCTTTTAGGATATAACGCTCCATGACATTGCTATTTTCACGGCTTTTGACGGTTTCTGGGCGAGCTTGTACGATAAATAATTTGTTGCTATCGCCATCTTTTGCCCATTCAATGTCCATCGCATGACCGTAGTGTTTTTCAATAATTAAGGCTTGTTTGGCAAGTTCGGTCAATTCGGCATTGCTTAGGGCAAATTGGTTACGCTCTTCTTTATCAACAGGGACGACTTTTACCGATTTTCCTGCTGAAAAACTGTCGGCATACACCATTTTTTGTTGTTTTGAGCCAAGATTTTTACGGATAACGGCAGGTTTGCCATTGTTTAATAAAGTTTTTGAAATGTAGTATTCATCAGGGTTTACCGCACCTTGAACGACCATTTCGCCCAAACCGTAACTTGCAGTGATAAAGACTACATCGTTAAATCCGCTTTCGGTGTCAATGGTAAACATAACGCCTGACGTGCCAGTTTCTGAACGCACCATGCGTTGAACACCTGCTGACAAGGCAACGCCAGCGTGTTCAAAGCCTTTATGCACACGGTAAGCAATCGCACGGTCATTGTAAAGTGACGCAAATACTTCTTTAATCGCCACCAAAATATTGTCAATGCCACGAATGTTCAAAAACGTTTCTTGCTGACCTGCAAATGACGCATCAGGCAAATCTTCGGCAGTTGCAGATGAACGCACCGCCACCGCAATGTCTTTGCCTTCGCTTAAGGTTGCGAATGCATCACGGATTTCTTGTTCCAAATCTTTTGGCAACTCTTGGGCGATAATCATTTCACGGATTTTTTTGCCCGTTTCGGCAAGGGCGTGAACGTCATCAACGTTTAAGCCTTTTAATGCTTGGTTAATTTTGTCGTTTAAGCCTGTGTCATGTAAAAATTTGTTAAATGCTTCTGACGTGGTGGCAAAACCAGTCGGCACGCTGACCCCAAGGTCGGTCAAATGACTAATCATTTCGCCAAGCGATGCGTTTTTGCCGCCGACTTTGTCAATGTCATTTTTACCAAGTTTTTCAAAAGGGATAACTTGTGGGTTCATATAATAACTCCGTGAAATAAGGATATTTTAAAAATTGATAATGCTATTTTACCTAAAAAATTGCTGATAACAAAAGCGTTTTTATTTTATTTTGCAAATTTTTTTGAATAATTAGAATTTATACAATAAATTAGGTATAATAGCCAAAGATTTTGTTTTTCATTTTTTATTTTTCGGTTTTTTTATAGGAAACAAGTGATATTTTATGGACTTTATTAAATCCACGATTCAAAATAAACACGCATTAAATGACAATGCGGACAATGTCAGAGCGGTTTTTTATATTTCTGATGGAACAGCCATTACCTCCGAAACCATTGGACGGTCTATGCTGACTCGTTTTCCCAATGTGCCGTTTGAAGTATATGTCATTCCCTATGTGGATAGCATTGAAAAAGCCGACAAAGCGGTACAACAGATTAATTTTTTGTACCAAAAAACAGGCATGATGCCTTTGGTGTTTGATACCATTGTTGATGATAAAATTCGTGAACATATCAATCAGGCGACCGCTTTTAATTTGGATATTTATGAAGGGTTAATCGGTAAAATTGCTGATGAATTACAAGTTGCACCTGCACCACATACCGTCAATGCACACGGTGATGTGGATTCAGAAGTGTATAAAGAACGCATTGATGCGGTGCATTTCGCCCTTGATAATGATGATGGGGCAAGAACACACCATTATGCAGCAGCAGATATTATTTTGGTCGGTGTTTCACGTTCTGGCAAAACGCCAACATCTTTGTATTTGGCGTTGCAGTTTGGCATTCGTGCAGCAAATTATCCTTTGACCGAAGATGATTTGTACGAAAATACTTTGCCAAAAGCCTTGCAACCTTATAAAGACAAATTGTTTGGTTTGGTCATTGATATTGACCGTCTGGTAAAAATCCGAGAAGAACGCCGTGCAGGTAGCCGTTATGCCAGTTATCAACAATGCCAACAAGAATTGCGAGCCATTCAAGGCATTTATATTTCACAAGGTATTCCAAATATTGACGTATCCACCATGTCGATTGAAGAAATTGCCACACGCATTTTGCAAATGACAGGATTAAAACGCCGTATTGGTTAAATTTATTGTAAAAATATTGAAGTATTATTTAAAAGTTTTTAATTGTAAGTAAAGGAAAAAGTTATGCCAAAGTCAAAAAAAGATGACATCACACAAGACAAAATAGAGCAACCAAAAACCAAAGCCGATTTGTCCGAATCCGACAAAACCGCCAACACTGCCAGCATTGGCGAAGATGACAAGCCCAATCATTTTGACGATGGCTCAAAACATTTTGATGTGATTAGCCCGCTTGACAGCACACGTATCAGTATCAAACGCCAAAAACGCCAAGATGCCCAGCATAATTATGACTATGATGCGATTGTGATTGGGGCGGGTCCTGCTGGTGAAGCAGCGGCAATGAAAATTGCCAAATCTGGGCAAAAAGTTGCCGTGATTGACCCACGAAAACAAGTGGGCGGAAACTGTGCTCACGTAGGGACGATTCCAAGTAAAGCTTTGCGTCAGTCGGTGTTTAACATTATCAGTAACCGCCGAGACCCTGTGCTTAATCAAGGCGTGGATTATCATTAATCCCTTTGAACAAAATTTTGACCAAAGCCCGTGATGTGGTGCGAGCCCAAGTAGATACGCACACCCGTTTTTATGAGCGTAATCGTATTGATTTGATTAATGGCTGGGCGAGTTTTAAAGATAAACATTGTCTGCATATTGACATGAATGACGGCACAGAACGCAACATCACTTTTGACAAAGCCATTATCACGGTGGGTAGCCGTCCGTATCGCCCTGATATTTTGGACTTTGACCATCCACGTGTGTTTGATTCTGACCAAATTTTGCAGATGGATTACGTCATTCAGCGTATTATTATTTATGGGGCAGGCGTGATTGGCTGTGAATATGCGTCTATTTTTACAGGTTTGGGTTATAAAGTGGATTTGATTAACACCCAAGAGCAACTGTTAAGCTACCTTGATGACGAAATTTCGGACGCATTGTCGCATGACTTCCGCCAATTTGGGGTGTTAATTCGCAATAACGAAGAAATTGATTATTTAGAAACTTTTGATGATTGTGTAATTTTGCATTTAAAATCTGGCAAAAAAATCAAATCCGATGCGATTTTGTGGTGTAACGGACGTTCAGGTAATACCGATAGCCTAAACTTGGCAAATATCGGTTTAGAAGCCAACAAACGTGGACAATTAAGCGTCAATGAATTTTATCAAACCAACATTGATAACATTTATGCCGCAGGTGATGTGATTGGCTGGCCATCATTGGCATCAGCTGCTTATGACCAAGGGCGTTGTGCGGCCGCATATATGGTCGGCGATGAAAACGCCCAGCCTGTGCGTAGCGTGCCAACAGGGATTTATACCATTCCAGAAATCTCCAGTATCGGCAAAAACGAAAAAGAGTTGACCGCAGAACAAGTGCCTTACGAAGTCGGTCAAGCATTTTTTAAACATTTGGCAAGAGCACAGATTGTTGGCGAGCGTAGTGGTGTATTAAAAATCTTGTTTCATCGTGAAACTTTACAAATTTTGGGTATTCACTGCTATGGCAACCAAGCCTCCGAGATTATTCACATTGGACAAGCGGTGATGTTGTTAAATGGCACGCTAGAATATTTTGTTAATACCACCTTTAACTATCCAACAATGGCGGAAGCCTATCGTGTAGCGGCGTTAAACGGTCTAAATCGTGTATTTTAATTGGTAAAAAATAATTGGTAAAAACAATGTTAAAAATTGACAATTCGTATCAACAATTATTACCAAAATTGCAAAATGGTTTAGAACAGCTTAATTTAAATTTAAGCGAAATCCAACAAAATAAACTATTGTATTATTTACAACAGTTGTTGTTTTGGAATAAAGCCTACAATCTGACAGCGATTAAACAAGCCGAACCTGCTTTAATCAAGCACATCTTAGATAGCCTAAGCATTGTGCCACATTTGCCAACAGGTGATTTGTTAGATATTGGCACTGGGGCAGGCTTGCCATCGGTGATTGTGGCGATTTGTCAGCCAGAACGCCAAGTTACCGCTTTAGACAGCAATGGCAAAAAAGTACGTTTTATCAAACAGATAACAAGCGAATTGGGACTAAAAAATGTCAATCCGATTGCCAGCCGTATAGAAGAGCACACGCAAACTTATGATATTATTACCTCTCGTGCGTTTGCGTCTTTGTTGGATTTTGTGGCATTGGGACAAGATAAATTAAAGCCAAACGGCGAGTTTTGGGCGATGAAAGGCGTAAATCCTGTAGACGAAATCACTCAATTACAAGCCAATTGGCAAATTGACAGCATTCGCTTGACTGTGCCATTTTTGGACGAAGAACGCCATTTGATTCATTTGACAAAATCATAAATTTGCAAAATATATTTAAATAAACTTTTAGAGAAACTTCATGGATATTTTAGCAATTGCCAATCAAAAAGGCGGTGTTGGCAAAACTACCACCGCTGTAAACCTTGCCAGTGCTTTGGCACACAAACGCAAAAAAGTGTTGTTAATTGACCTTGACGCACAGGGCAACGCCACCACCGCATCAGGCATTGACAAACGTGAACTAGAATATAGCATTGCCGATGTATTGCTTGATGATGTGCCATTGCTGGATGCGATTGTCAAATCGGACGCAGGTTATGACGTGGTGGGGGCAAATGGCGAACTGTCTGGCATTGATTTATCGTTGAGCCAAATTGACAATAATTATGCGATTTTGGATACTGCCATGCAGTCGTTAAATGATTTGCCAAACAAAAACGGCAAGCCACAAAAAGCCTATGATTATGTGATTATTGACTGTGCCCCAAGTTTGAGTTTATTAACGATTAATGCCATGTATGCGACCAGCGGTGTGATTATTCCGATGCAATGCGAGTATTTTGCCTTAGAAGGTTTGGCGGATTTGTCAAATACCATTGAGCGATTAAAAGAATTAAACCCAAATTTGCACATTCGTGGCGTGTTGCGTACCATGTTTGACCCAAGAAATACGCTTGCCAATGATGTATCTCGTGAGTTGGTACGGCATTTTGGCGATATCATGTTTCACACCATTATCCCAAGAAATGTGCGTTTGGCGGAAGCCCCAGCCCACGGTATGTCGGTGATTGATTATGAACAAAATTCTACAGGTGCGTATGCTTATACCAAACTGGCGAATGAATTAATCAAACAAAAAACGTTAAGGATTTTTTATGGGCGTGTGGCAAAAAAAGCATACATTATCAGCCTTGTGGTGGCAGGTGCGTCTTTGCCGTTACTTGCCCAAAGTGTCGCCACGCCAAAAACCGATAAAAAAACCGACACAACCAATCCAATCTCTACAAACCAAAATTCAACCAACGAAAATTCTAGCAACCAAAATCTTATCAACCAAAACACAACAAAACAACCACCGCAAAAAACAGGCGTTCAAACCGTTACTGCATTGGGACATAATAGCACGCCTACATTTGTAGGATTAAGTCATCTGCCGTATGCCAACCCGAACGCCCCAAAAGGTGGCACGTTAAGCCTATCGGCACAAGGTACGTTTAACAGTATGAATCCTTGGATTGACAAGGGTACGCCAGCCATAGGCACCTTTTATTTATACGATACCTTGATGACAGGCTCGCTGTCCGAAGGCTTTGTCATGTATCCACAACTTGCCGAAAAAGTTACCTTTGACCCAAATGATAAAAGTTGGGTAATTTATCACGTCAATCCCAAAGCCTATTTTTGGGACGGTTCGCCTGTAACGGCTGATGATGTCAAAGCCAGTCTGGAAGCGATTTTAACCAAAGGCACGATGAGTATGCGAAGCTATTTATCAGGGGTCAAAAGAATTGAAATCTTGGATAGACACCGTGTCAAATTTATTTTTGATGGGGCGGACAATGCTGAATTGCTGTTGACCGTGGGGCAAATGCCGATTTGGTCTAAAAAAAGCATTGATGAAAATTTTGAAAAAGTATCTTTAACGCCACTTATGGGTAGCGGTGCGTACAAAATCGGTCAGATTGAAGCAGGGCGTAACGTCAGTTATGTGAGAGACCCAAATTACTGGGGGGCAAAAAGCGATGCTGGCGTGATGGCAAATGTGGGGCGTTTTAATTTTGATACGATAAAATTTGTGTATTATCAAAGTCAAGAGATTGCTTTTGAAGGTTTTAAGGCTGGCGAGTATCAGTTTCGCCCAGAAAATAAAGCCAGAACGTGGGCGACAGGTTATGACTTTCCTGCGGTGAAAAATCAGATGGTGGTCAAAGAAAAAATCACCAACAAAAATCCTGTGCCGATGCAAGCCTTGGTGATGAACAATCGCCGAGCCATTTTTCAAGATATTCGTGTAAGGCAGGCTTTGACATTGGCGTATGATTTTGAATGGTTAAACAAATCTATGTTTTATGGACAATATGAACGTTTGCAAAGTTTTTTTCATGGCTCAGAATTACAGGCGACAGGTACGCCAAATGCCGATGAAATGGCAGTTTTAACGCCATTATTGTCAAAACTTGAACCCATTCAACGACAATTTACGTTATCCAATTGGCAAGCTCCAAAAAGTCAAGGCGATGGTTTTAATCGTGAAAATCTGCTCAAAGCCAGAGAATTATTATTACAAGCCAAATTTTATTATCAAAATGGCAAATTATTTCAGCCCAATGGCACACCTGCCAAATTTGAAATTTTATTAACAGGCGACCAGCAAAACCGCATTATTTTGCCCTATGTGCGACAGTTACAGCGTTTGGGCTTTGATGTGAATATTCGTGGTGTGGATGCACCGCAGTATTTGGAGCGAGTTCGCAAGTTTGATTATGATATGATTGTGGATATTTTTGCACAAAGCACATCACCGGGGGCGGAGCAAAGCTATATGTGGGGCAGTCAGTCGGCGGACGAGCAGGGCAACCAAAATTCCGCAGGTATCAAAAATCCTGTGATTGATACGGTGATTGACAAACTTATCAAATCGCAAAATCGTGATGAGATTATTTTGTATAGCAAGGTGTTAGACCGATTGTTGCGAGCGGGGTTTTATATGATACCGACTTATGGCAAGCCGTATGATACCATCGCCCATTGGCAACAGTATGAGCATGGCGAGCTACCGACCAATGCGATTGGTTTGGATTATTGGTGGGTCAATTCAGAAAAAGAAAAAAAGGTCAAACAATATTTGGGAAAATAATCATGTTACAAGAATATGATAAAGACAGTTTATTCAAACTAATTTTATATTAAAATAAGGAATATAACTGATTTTTTAAACTCAAATATTTTCTAAGAATTTTTTTTATGCAAGGCTAGGAGGGCGTTCAAAACTCTGTGTCAGTTAAATTATAGTTTCATCACAGTATCTAAACGATCAGGGAAATGGATAGACAACTGCATCATTGTTTGACCCCAGTTATTAATTAGCATCGTCCATTTCTCTGACGCATTTAGCATACCAACATACAGTAATTTTAGCAAGCTTGTTTCATTAGGAAATGCTCCTTTAGTTTTGGTAACTTTTCTGAATTGACGATGAACCGCTTCAACCGCATTCGTGGTA